>DASWVO010000240.1:0-45244 GCA_036406235.1 Opitutaceae bacterium | reverse complement strand
TCCCTTTCTCCTTCATTTTTCCAAGGCATGCAGCCTTGGAAGTGTCACCTATGCGCTGAGTCTAAAGTGTCACCCATGCGGTGAGTCCGTGCCCGTCCCCGCCGAGCCACGGACGAGCGACGGCACAGCCGGAGGTGGGGGGAGCGGCGTGCCAGCCCCAACTGGGCACCGATTTCCAAGCCGGACAGCGCCGTCCGCTCAGCGGTCGGTCCCGTCCGCGCGCGTCAGCGTCGCCCGCGCCCCGATCAGCGCGGCACTCCGCTCCGGCAGCGCGGTCCGCGCCAGGTCCGGCTACGCTGAGTCGTTCGAGCGATGGCAGGGCCCTACAGCAGCGGTTTCAAAACCTTCCACACCGTCTCGGCCACGATGGCGTGGCCCTTGGGCGTGGGGTGAATGCCGTCGGGCAGGTTGAGCGCGGGGTCGCCGCCGACACCAGCGAGGAGAAACGGGATCAGCGTGGCTTCGTTTTTTTCCGCGAGCGCCGGATAGATTGCCTCGAAGGCGCGGGCGTAGTCGGGGCCCATGCTGGTCGGCATCTGCATGCCGGCGACGACGAGTTTCACATTCGGGTTCTTCGCACGCACGCGGTCGAGGATCGCCTGCATGTTGCTGCGCGCGGTCTCGACCGAGAGGCCGCGCAGGCCGTCGTTGCCGCCGAGTTCCAGCACGAAAACGTGGACGGGCTGGCGCAGGATCCAGTCGAGCCGGCGCAGGCCTCCGGCGGTCGTCTCGCCGCTCAGGCCGGCGTTAATGACGCGATAGGGCAGGCCACCCTCCTCGATCTTTTGCTGCACGAGTGCGGGGTAGGCGCTCTCCGCCGGGTCCTCCAAGCCATAGCCCGCCGTGAGGCTGTCGCCAAAGAACAGGATGGTCTGGCGTTCGTTGCGAGGGGCGGAAGGACCCGGCGCGGCGGAGGAAAATGCGACGGCGGCCAGCAACGCCAGTCCGGCGAAACCTGCGCTGGGCCAAAGGCGCCCGAAGAAATTATGACGGAACATAACTAGCTTTGGTGCGGTTGGTGTGTTTCGTGGTTCCCACCTTTTCCGACGCATGAGTGTTCAAACGATGTTGAAAGTCGAGCGCCTCACCAAGTCCTACCCGACCGCCGGCGGCCCCCTGACCGTGTTGAAGGAGGTCAGCTTCGAACTGGGGGCGGGCGCGAGTCTTGCGATTGTCGGCCCCTCGGGCAGCGGCAAGACGACACTGCTCGGCCTCTGTGCCGGACTCGACCGACCTTCGGGCGGCAGCGTGGTCCTTGCCGGCGAGTCGATCGGGGCGATGACCGAGGACGAGCGCGGCCGGGTGCGCAACGAGCACGTCGGTTTCGTGTTCCAGAACTTCCAGCTCATCCCGACCCTCACTGCGCTGGAGAACGTGCTCGTGCCGATCGAGCTGCGCGGCAACGGCAGTGGCGCGACCGAGGCGGAAGGGCGCGAGCTGCTCGAGCGGGTGGGGCTTGGCGCGCGCACGGATCACTATCCGATCCAACTCTCGGGCGGCGAACAGCAGCGCGTGGCGCTGGCGCGGGCGTTTATCAACCGGCCGAAAATCCTCTTTTGCGACGAGCCGACGGGCAACCTCGACGGCGACACGGCCCACGCGATGGTCGACCTGATTTTCGGATTAAATCGTGAGAAAGGCACGACCCTCGTGCTCGTGACGCATGATCTCGAGCTCGCCAAAAAATGCCAGCGCATCCTCCGCCTCCGCAGCGGCGCGGTGGTTAATGCCTGATTTTTTGGCCCACGAAACACACGCAATAACACGAAAAAAATTCCATGAGCGAAGTCATCCACGCCAAAGAGTCGTATCAGATCATCGGCGCCTGCTTTGAGGTGTACAAAGACAAGGGATGCGGCTTCCTCGAAGCCGTGTTCCAGGAGTGCCTGGAACTCGAACTCGATCTGCAGGCAATCCTTTTGCCGCCCAGGTTCCACTGCCGCTCACCTACAAGGGACGACCGCTGAAGCAGACCTACAAGGCGGATTTCCTGTGCTACGGAAACATCATCGTTGAAATCAAAGCGGTGTCAGCGCTCATCGACGAACATCGCGCCCAGATGATCAACTACCTCAATGCGACCGGGCTTCGCCTCGGACTGCTCGTCAATTTCGGGCACTACCCGAAACTCGAGTGGGAACGCATCGTCCGATGACTTTCTTTTCGTGTCATTTCGTGTGTTTCGTGGGCAACCCATTCCATGACTTTCATCCTTAAAATGGCCTGGCGGGATTCGCGGGCGTCGCGGCGGCGGCTCGCGCTGTTTTCGCTCTCCATCGTCCTCGGCATCGCCGCGCTCGTCGCGATCGGCTCGTTCAACGCCAACCTGCAGCACGCGATCGACGCCCAGGCCAAGGGCCTCCTCGGCGCCGACCTCGCCGTCCAGTCGCGCAGCGCGCTCACGCCCGAGGCCGAGCAGTTCCTCGCCGGGCTCGGCGGCACGCAGGCGCGCGAGATTTCATTCTCCACGATGATCGTCTTCCCGGGCGCGCAGAACCAGACGCGCCTCGTCTCGCTCCGCGCGCTCGAGTCCGGGTATCCGTATTATGGAGACTTTCTCACCGCTCCAGCCGGCGCCCCGGCGCGGCTCGCATCCGGTGAGCCCGTCGCGATCCTCGAGGAAACGCTCCTCGCCCAGTTCGGCGTGAAGGTCGGCGATCCCGTGCGGCTCGGCACCCAGACGTTCACTGTCGCCGGGGCGCTCCAGAAAATCCCCGGCGACTCCGCGGCGGTCGCGATGCTCTCGCCGCGCGTTTTTATTCCCTACGCGCGCCTGCCGGAGACCGGCCTGCTCGGCCCGGGCGCGCTCGTGCGCTACAAGACGTATTTTAAATTCAACGACGGGCGCGACGTGGAGGCGCTCGTGCGCGATCTGCGCGACCGGTTTCGCGAGCTGCGGCTTGGCTTCGACACGGTCGAGGAGCGCAAGCGCGAGCTCGGCCAGGCCATGCGCAACGTCTACTCCTATCTCGGACTCGTCGGCTTCGTCGCGCTGTTTCTCGGCGCGATCGGCGTCGCGAGCGCGATCCACGTCTACGTGCGCCAGAAGATCGCCACGGTGGCGGTGCTGCGCTGCCTCGGTGCAAGCGCGCGGAAGAGTTTCGCCGTCTATCTCGTGCAGGGGCTCGGTCTCGGCGTGTTCGGCGCGGGGGTGGGGGCCTTGATCGGCGTGCTGGTGCAGCTCGCGATTCCCGCGCTCGTGCGGGACCTGCTGCCGTTCGAGGTCGAGTTTTTCGTCTCCTGGGCGTCGGTCGCGCGCGGCGTCGTGGCCGGGCTTGTCATCTGCCTGCTGTTCACGATGCTGCCGCTGCTGACGATCCGGCGCGTGTCGCCGCTCGTGGCGATCCGCTCGTCGTTCGCCGAACCCGTGGGGCGCGGCGACCCGCTGCGCTGGCTGATCTATGGGCTGATCGTGGCGGCGGTGACGGTGTTTGCCCTCACGCAGACGTCGCGCTGGGAGGTGGGGCTCGGCTTCGTGGGCATGCTGGCGGCGGGCTTCGGCGTGCTGGCCGGCCTGGCCAAAGTCGTCGCGTGGGCCGCGCGGAAATTTTTCCCGAAACGCGCGCCTTATGTCTGGCGCCAGGGGGTGGCCAATCTCCACCGCCCCAACAACCGCACCGTGCTGCTGCTGCTCGCGCTCGGCCTCGGCACGTTTTTGATCGTCACGCTCGCGCTCACGCGGGCGACACTGCTTGCGCAGATCGAGGGCAGCGGCGGCGGCGATCGGCCCAACCTGTTGTTCTTCGACATCCAGGACGACCAGGTCGCGCCGCTGCAAAAGATCCTCGCCGACGAGGGGGCGCCGCTGCGGGCGCAGGCGCCGATCGTGACGATGCGGCTGCGTGCGCTCAAGGGCCGGCCGGTGGAGCAGATCTTGAAGGACGACAGCGTGCACATCCCCGCGTGGACGTTGCGCCGCGAATACCGCTCGACCTACCGCGGCTCGCTCAGCGCCACGGAAAAAATCGTCGCCGGGCGTTTCGAGGGACGGGTCGGATCGGAGGTCGCGGTGGTGCCGATCTCGATGGAGCAGGAGCTCGCGCGCGACATGCAGCTCGGGGTGGGCGACGAGGTGGAGTTCGACGTGCAGGGCGTGCCGATGACGACGCGCATCACCAGCCTGCGGCAGGTGGAGTGGCGGCGGCTCGAGCCGAATTTCTTCGTGGTGTTTCCCGAAGGCGTGCTCGAGGCGGCGCCGAAGTTTTTCGTCGCGGCGACGCGTGTGGCCACGCCGGCCGATTCGGCGCGTGTGCAACGGGCGGTGGTCAGTGCGCTGCCCAACGTCTCCGCGATCGACCTCGCGCTGATCCTGGAGACCCTCGACGGGATTTTCTCGAAGGTGCAGTTCGTCGTGCAATTCATGGCGCTCTTCACAGTGGTGACGGGTGTGATCGTCCTGGCGGGGGCGATCCTCACCGGGCGTTTCCAGCGGCTGCGCGAGACGGTGCTGCTGCGCACCCTCGGGGCGACGAAGCGCCAGCTCGTGCGCATCCAGCTCGTGGAGTACACGATCCTCGGCGTACTCGCGGCGTTCGTCGGCTGCGGGCTGGCGATCACGGCTAACTTGTTGCTGGCCAGGTTCGTCTTCGAGACGAGCGGCGCGTGGGCTCCGGGGACGCTGCTGGGGGCGGTTGCGGCGGTCACGGTGGTCACGCTGATCACCGGCCTGCTCTCCAACCGCGGCGTGGCGGAGCATCCGCCGCTGGAGGTGCTGCGGCAAGAGACGTAGGTTTTGGCGCCGCAAAGACCTTATTTAGGTTTTCGCGGGACGAAAAACCTGCATCAGTCCTGCTTTTCCGCTGTGCCCAACCGCTCCGTCGTCACCTTCCACTACACCCTGCGCGACCCTTCGGGCCGCGTGCTCGACACGTCGGCTGGCGGCGAGCCGATCTGTTATCTGGAGGGCGCGGGGCAGATCATCGACGGTCTCGACGAGGCGCTGCGGGGCGTGCCGTCCGGGACGAAGAGCCGCGTGCAGGTGCCGGCGGCCAAGGCCTACGGCGAGCGCGACGAAGCGCAGGTGCAGCGCGTGCTCAAGGCGTTGCTGCCGGTCGAGGGCGAATTGAAGCCGGGCGACCAGTTTCAGGCGGGCGAGGATCGCTACGCCCCCGTGGTGACGGTGGTGGCGGTGGAGGGCGACGAGGTGCTGTTGGATGCCAACCACCCGCTGGCGGGCGTGGATCTGACGTTCGACGTCGAGATCGTGGCAGTGCGTCCGGCGACTGCGGAGGAACTGAGCCATGGGCACGCGCATGGCGATGGCGGTGACTGCGCGTGAAGGCAAACGGTGGGGAAGGCGCGGGCGTCCCGTCCGCTTTCGTCGGGCCGCAGACCAGAGACCGGCGTTCCCGGGACGAAGCGCGTGCAAGCGTGACTCCCACCCCACGCGCTCGCGAGCGAACCTACTTTCCCTCTACATGAAAGTCCTCGGAATCGATATCGGTGGCTCGGCGCTCAAAGGCGCGCCGGTTGACACCCGGACCGGCAAGCTGCTCGCGGAGCGTCACCGCATCGCGACCCCCGATCTCCTCAAGCCGGGTGAGATGGCCGGCGCGGTCGCCGAGCTCGTGCGGCACTTCCACTGGAAGGGGCCGGTGGGCTGCGGCTTCCCCGGCGTGGTCCATGGCGGCACGATCAGGTTCGTCGGCAATCTGCATCGCGAGTTCGTCGGCTGCAATGTGGGCGCCTTGTTCAGCAAGGCGGCGAAGCGGCCGGTATCGCTCGTCAACGACGCCGATGCCGCCGGCCTGGCCGAGGTGCGCTTCGGCGCCGGCCGCGGAGTGCGGGGCAGCGTGCTCATGCTCACCTTCGGCACCGGGGTCGGCAGCGGGCTCTTCATCGACGGCGAGCTGTATCCGAACAGTGAATTCGGCCACATCCCGCACAAGGGCCGTGCGGCCGAGCGCTGGGTGGCGGCGTCGGTGAAAGAGAAGAAAAAACTTTCATTCAAGAAATGGGCGCACCGGGTGAACAAGTACCTGCACGTCGTCGAGACGCTGGTCTGGCCCGAGCTCATCATCGTCGGCGGCGGCATCAGCGCGGACCACGGGAAATGGTTCAAATACCTGGATGTCCGCACCCGGATTGTGCCGGCCAGATTCCTCAACGAGGCCGGCATCGTCGGCGCGGCACTGCACGTGGCGGGAGAGTGAAGTGATTCACGATTGATGATGGGTGGCCGCGAAGGGCGGCGGCGGTCGCCGGCCATGAAAGTGGCGATCACTCATCGTGAATCATACATCGGAAATGCCGTCCGCTCCGCTCCTCATTGTCGGCCAGGGCCTCGCGGGGACGTTGCTCGCGTGGCGCTGCGAACAGGCGGGGCTCGATTTCACGATCGTCGACGCCGGGCACGCCGCCGCGGCGTCGCGGGTGGGCGCCGGGATTGTCAATCCGCTCACCGGCCGCCGCATCGTCAAGAGCTGGCAGGTCGACGCGTGGCGCGAAGAGGCGCTGGCCACGTACCGCGAGCTTGAGGCGGCCCTCGGCGTGCCGCTTCTGCGCCCGATGCGGGTGCGGCGTTTCTTCCGGGATGCCGCGGAGCGGGCGGTTTTCGAGGAAAAGGCGGCGCGCGGCGATCTCGCTCCCTATACGAGTGAGCGGCTGGCGGACGCGGCCGGCTTCTGGATCGACGGTGCTGCCCACGTGGATACAGGCCGGCTCATCGCCGCCGCCCGGGCTCGCTGGCTCGCGGTCGGGCGGTTGCGGGAGGCGCGGATCGATCCCGGGGAGGAGCGGATGCCTGCCTCGGGACGTGTGACGGTGGTCTGCGGCGGGGCGGCGTGCCGGGAGGCGTTTGATTTTGTGCCGTGGGAGCTGGCCCGGGGCCAGTTGCTCACGGTCCGGCTGACCGAGTCGGTGGCGTGCGAGGTGATCCTCAATTGCGGTCATTGGGCGCTGCCGCTGCCCGACGGCGACGTGCGCATCGGCGCCACGTATGAACGCGGGGCGGCCGACCTGACGGCCACGCCGGCCGCGCGGGCGGAATTGGAACGAAGCGCGGCGAAGCTGCTGGGCCGGCCCTTCGCGGTGGTGGCGCACGAGACCGGTTTGCGCGCCACGACCCCCGACCGCCGCCCGGTTGCCGGCTGGCACCCGCAGATCGCAGGCCTGGGCGTGTTGGGCGGGCTGGCTTCGAAGGGCGCCTTGTGGGCTCCGGCGCTGGCCCGGCAGTGGCTGGACCACGTGCAGACCGGCGCGCCGTTCCTGCCCGCGGCGGACGTCGCCCGCTTCGTCCGCCGTCCTCCGGATTTGCCAGACGCTTCGTCGCGCCTTTAGTCCCATTCATCGCGTCGCGGCGGATTTTCGTCGCAATGGAGTTAACCGCACCGCCTCTTCGACCCACCCGATGGATACCACTCCGTTTATGCGCAGTCGTCTTTCCAGGTGGATCGGCATGTTCGGCCTCTGGGCGGCGATCGGCTTCGTGCTGACCATCGAGGTGTATTTCAACGTCCGCGTCACCAAGCCGGATGTGGCCTTCTGGAGCGTGGCGGAGTCGCAGTACGCCCGCGTGCTTGTCTGGGCTCTGCTGGCTCCGGTGGTGTTGCGGTTGCGCACGCGCGTGCCGTTGCACACCGGTCGCTGGGTCGCCGGCGTGTCGTTTCACGTCGCGATGAGCATGTTCATCATGGCGTGCTATTATCTCGCGCGGCTCGCCCTGCTGATGGTGCGTGAGGGCGAGGCGTTCGACATGTTCTGGGTGGTGGCGCGGGAGAATTTCTTCGGCCGCAACCTGATAGACGCCGTCTTCTACTGGGCGGTGCTCGGCTGCGGCTACACGTTCGAACTGTACCGAAAGTTCAAGAACGAGGAGGTGAAGGCGGCGCAGCTCGAATCGCGGCTGATCGAGACGGAACTGAAATCCCTCAAGCAGCAGCTGCAGCCGCATTTTCTGTTCAACACGATGAACACGATCGCCGTGCTCGTGCGCGAGGGGAAGAACGAGGAGGCGGTGAGCCTGCTGGCCCGCCTGAGCCAGCTCCTGCGCATGTCGCTCGACAGCTCGCGCGTGCACGAGGTCACGCTGCGGCAGGAAATGGATTTTCTTGAGCGCTACATCGAGATCCAGAAGGTGCGCTTCGCCGACCGGCTCACCGTGCGCACCGCCATCTCGCCCGAGGCCCTCGAAGCGCGCATCCCCAATCTCCTGCTCCAGCCGATCGTTGAAAACGCAATCCTTCATGGCGTCGCGGCGAAACGCGAGCCGGGCACGGTCGAGGTCATCGGCGCGGTGCGCGACGGCCGGCTGCATCTCGAGGTGCGCGATGACGGCGCCGGGTTCGCCCCCGCCGCAAATGGCCGCGCCCGCGAGGGTATCGGGCTCGGCAATACACGGGAACGGCTGGCCAAGATCTACGGCGCCAGCGGCAAGTTCGTGCTCCGCAGCGAGGTCGGCGTCGGCACCAGCGTGCAGATCACCCTGCCGTGCCGCATCTGACCGAAAGCATCCGCCAATCCTTGTGAACCCAATCGCTTCATGACCGCTATTTCCGCCTCCGCCCCCTTGCGCGCCGTCATCGTCGACGATGAACCCGCCGCCCGCCGCGGCGTCCGCCTGCTGCTCGAACGCGAACGCGATGTCGACATCGTCGGTGAGGCGGGCGACGGCGACGCGGCGGTGAGCCTCATCACGCGCGAGCGTCCCGATCTCGTGTTTCTCGACGTGCAGATGCCCGCGTGCGACGGTTTCGAGGTCGTCCGGCGGGTCGCCCCGCTGGGGGCGCCGGCCGTCGTTTTCATCACCGCCTACGACGAGCATGCGTTGCGGGCTTTCGACGTCCACGCGGTCGACTATCTGCTCAAGCCCTACGACGACGATCGCTTCCGGGCGGCGGTCGGCCGGGCGCGCGAGACCGTGCGCCGGCGCGGCGTCGACACGTTGAACGAACGGCTGACGAAGCTGCTCGCGTTCGTGGAGGCGCAGCAGTCCGCCGCTCCCGCCGGCGGCAGCCCCGGGCCGGCCGGGGAGGGGCTGTTCACCGATCGCATCCTCCTGAAATCGTCGGGCGAGATCTTTTTCCTGAAAGCCGACGAGATCGACTGGATCGAGGCCGAGGGCGATTACATGAAGTTTCACGTGGCGGGCCGCACGCACCTGTTGCGCGAGACGATGGCGCGCCTGGAGGAGCGGCTGGATCCGAAGAAATTCATCCGCATCCACCGCTCGACGATCGTGCACATCGACCGCGTGCGAAAACTCAGCCCGTCATTCGCTGGTGAATACGCCGTGGTGCTGCACGACGGCACCAAGCTGAAGCTGAGCCGCGGTTACCAGGAGCGCCTGCAGGAGTTGCTGAAGCACGCGTTGTGAGGGACCAGGCGCGAGGGAAGGGGGCGAGTTGGCGACGCCGACCCGACCCCCGACTCCATCGTCCCCGCGTCGTCCCGCATCCGGGACGCGGGCGTTCGGTGGCGAAACACGTTTGGTGACGGCGGCGTGACGCCGCCGGGGCCGTGCGCCCGGCTTGTCTCGCCGGGGCGATGGCCCGTCGCAAAGTCGCCGCGGTTGGTCGCAAATTCCGCAACCCGGAATCCGATCTGCGTGTTGGGCAGGCGTGAACCGCTCCACACCCCGCTTGATCCTTCTGCTTCTCGTCGCGTGCCTCGCCCTCACGTCGGTGGCGCGGGCGACGCTCGACTCGGCACTGCAGGCCCAGGAGATGCTTGGCCGCGAGACCTGGTCGCGGGTGCTGAAGATTCGCAACTCCGAGCGGCTCGGCGTGTATCCGGCGATCGTCTACGCCACGGTGTTCGAGTTCAACGGCATCCTCTGGTTTTTCACCGAGGCCGACGGCACGCAGAGCCTCTCGCTCTACAAGAACCGTCTCGAGCAGGACAAGGCCGGCCTCGGTCCGCTGCTGCTCGCGATCAGCCCCGGCTTCCGCTCCTTCGTCGAGCTGCCCGATCGCGCTGGACCGGGGCGGAGCGACCGCTACCCGAAGCTGCGCAACGGCTGCTTCGTGGAAAGCGTTCACGCGCTGCGCCGGCTGCAGGCGCAGGGGAAGCGGATCGTCGACGCGCGGCTCCTGCTGTTCTACCTGAGCACCACGCGCGGGACGGTCGGCCACACCGGCCTCGTCTTCACCACGGCGGACGGCCATTTTTACTGGGATCCCGAGGCGCCGGCACGCGTTGAACCGGTTGCCAACCCGACGGAGACCGCGCCGATCGAGGTCGTGCGCGACGTCGTTGCGCGCCGCGATGTCGCGCGCATTCAGCGCGCGCTCTTCGTCCCGGTGCGCGGGCTCACCCGGTCGGGGCCGCAGCTTGCCTCGGCGCCGCTTGACGATGCCCCCGTCGGCGGCCTCGCCGGGTTGTAGTGAAAGGATGGTGACGTGCGGGGCGGCTGAGCGCCGTTCGTCGCAAACGCCCCGCGGCGCAACGCAACCGGCGCCTGGATTTGCCGCACCAAACCCGCGGTTGGGCGCGGCGGGCCGGGCGTTGGTCGCAATACGATTGTGGCGGCGGGGCGGCGGGCATTGTTCGGCGCAAAGACTGGCGCAGGCCGCTCCTCGGGAGCGGTGCGCCGCTTGAACTGCCAGAAACGCTACAAACACATGATAGACTACACCCATGCCCGGCCGGGCAGGTCGTGGCGCGCGCTCGCGCTCGCGCTCGGACTGCCGGTTGCCGCCGTGCCGGCGACGTTCGCCCAGGACGCCACGACGCAAAACCAATCCGAGTCCGTCGAGACGATGGACTCTTTCCAGGTCACCGGTTCGCGCCTCAAGCGCATCGATGCCGAGGGCCCGAATCCCGTCACGGCCATCTCCCGCGCCGATCTCGACATCGGCGGTTACACCACCGTAGGCGAGGCGCTCCGCTCGCTCTCCTACGTGAGCGGCATCTCGCTCATCCCGGCGGCCTCGAACAACAGCTTCACGCCGGGCGCCTCGACCGTGAACCTCCGCGGCCTGGGCAACAACAACGTGCTCGTGCTGATCAACGGCCGCCGCGCCGCGCCGCTCAGTTCGCCGGGCTTCGACGGCCTGCAGACGGTGTTCGACTTCAACAGCATTCCGTCCGCCGCGGTCGAGTCGATCGAGGTGCTCAAAGACGGCGGCTCCGCCATCTACGGTTCCGACGCCGTCTCGGGCGTGATCAACGTGAAGTTGCGCAAGAACTACAGCGGACTCACCACCACCGTCGGCCTCGGCAACACCGTGAGCACCGACTCCCTCGAGAAGTCCGCCTCGCTCGTCTACGGCAGTACCTCCGGTCGCACGTCGGTCGTCATCGCCGCCGACTGGACCGAGCGGGCCTCGATCAAGGACCGCGATTACAACTTCTCCTCCACCGCCAATCTCACCTCGCGCGGCGGGCCCGACCTGCGCAGCTACGCCGGCTATCCGGCGCTCGTGTATGTGCCCAGCCTGGACGACTACTACTCGCTGTCCGCGCCGAAGGCCAACCCCACGCTGGCTGACTTCCAAGTCGCTGACGTGAGCACCGGCAGTTACGACTTCCAGCGGGTCACCGACCTGCTGCCGGAGACGCGCAACTACGGCTTCTACACCCGCGGCACGCACGACTTCAGCGATACCCTCTACGGCTTCGCGGAATTCTCG
The DNA here is from genome assembly GCA_036406235.1 of Opitutaceae bacterium. Lineage (GTDB taxonomy): Bacteria > Verrucomicrobiota > Verrucomicrobiia > Opitutales > Opitutaceae > DASWVO01. The sequence goes on along the minus strand of DASWVO010000240.1, from coordinate 33,674 downwards.
TTCCGCCGCAGCTGGTCGCGGATCGAGGCCGCGCCTTCGCCCGTCTTCAATTTCAATGAGAACGGCGATGGTGCGACTACCGGTTATCTCAATATCCCCGCGCACAATCCGAACAACCCGTTCGGGGAGGATCTCGAGGACGAGTGGTACGCGCGTCTCGTGCACGCGGGCAACCGCATCAACGACGTGACCTCCGACACGCCGCGCCTGCTCGTCGGCCTCGGCGGCAAGATCAACGACTCGTGGAGCTGGGAAACCGGCGTGATGCACTCCGAGAACAGCCTGGAAAATCTCAACGCCGGCAGCGTATTCGATAATCTCTACCAGGATGCGCTCAACGGCATCGAGATCGACGACCAGACGCTCTACGCCAATCCGTTCGGCCCGGAGGATCCGCGCGTGACGGCCACGTATGTCGGAGAGGACCCGAACTCCTCGAGCTTCAAACTTCGCACCTATGACTTCAGCGCCAGCGGCGATCTGTTCGAGCTGCCGGCGGGTATGGTCGGCCTCGCCTTCGGCGGCGAGTATCGCACCGAGAAGTTCGAAAATATCCGCTCGATCAATAATATCACCGGCAACATCGTGGGCGGCGCCGAAGGCGCGACCACGCGCGGTGATCGCAACGTCTCCGCGGCCTTCGCGGAAGTCGGCGTGCCGATCCTCCCCGGACTCGAAGCCCAGATCGCCGGCCGTTTTGAGCGTTACAGCGACTTCGGCTCCACGACGAAACCGAAGATCGCGCTCTCGTATCGCCCGACGAAGTGGCTGCTCTTCCGCACCTCGTTCGGCCAGTCGTTCCTCGCGCCGAATCTCTCTTATCTCTACACGTCGCAGGTCACGCAGTTCTCCGATCAGGCGAAGATCGACCCGAAACGCCCGAACGACGCGGCTCGCCAGATCGTCACCCGCGGCGGCGGCAACCCGGACCTGCAGCCCGAAGAGACCGACGCGTTCTACGCAGGCTTCCAGATCGAACCCGATCGCGGCGCGCTCAAGGGCTTCGGCTTCGGCGTCGACTTCTTCGAGTTCAAGCAGACCGATCTCATCGCCCAGCTCGGGCCGGATTTCATCCTCGCCAACGAGGATCTCCTGCCCGGCGCCGTCGTGCGCAATCCGCCCGCGGCCGGCGAGACGTATGGAGTGATCAATTACATCCTCGATCCCTACCGCAACGTGAACCAGCAGACCTATCGTGGCTGGGATATCGAGGCCCGTTACGATCTGCAGACGACCAGCGCAGGCGTATTTCGTTTCGCCGCCGGCGGCACGTTCATCCAGGACTTCAATCTTCAGGGCACGGAGTTCGCCGGTACCTACAACCAGCCGCGCTGGCGTGGCACGTTCACGACGGACTGGCGCAAGGGCGACTGGTCCGCCGCGCTGCTCATCACCTACATCGGCCACTACGACGACTTCGACGGCGTGGACGACGTGGGCTCGCAGATCATCGTCAACCCGCAGGTCTCCTATGCGGGCCTCTGGGACACGAAGATCACGCTCGGCGCCCGCAATGCCCTCGACCGCGACCCGCCGTTCGACCCGAACTCTTCGACCGGCTGGAACGCCAACATCAACGATCCCGAGAAGGCGTTCGTCTACGTGCGCGTGACGAAGGACTGGTGAGGGGCGGCGAAGCAGGCCCCGAGGCCGACTTTTCACCACCAACACCCTTCGCGAGCGCGCCCGGGAGACCGGGCGCGCTTTTTTGCGTAAGGCACCCCACGGGCGCCAGTTCAGGGTCGCTGTCGGAAATTCGGGACCCGTGTTCGGTCGGTCACCATTCCGGTAAGCCGCGGCTCGGCGGGGACGCCGAAGCCCTACCGGTTTCTTCCCGTTGATTCCCGTAACAGGGCGGGCAGCCGTCCCGGCCTTCACGCGTTTCCGCTCATCCCTCCCGCGGTCCATTCATCAAAACTTCCTGCAACTCGTGCCGAACTTGCGGTGTGCTTGCGGCATGCCGAACCCGTTGTCTGCACTCGCCGCGCCTCTTCCGCGACTCGTCGTTTGGACGCTGGCATTCATCGCAAAGGCGTTCCCAACCGAAGCCCGGGCCGCCACCTTCGCGTCTGTTCGTAGTAATCAGTTGTGTTGTGGAGGAGCCTTTGTTGTGGGCTCCTCCACTTTTTTGTACAGGCCGGACGGCAGCAGCCATGAGCTTGCCTATTCCCGGAGCCTGCCTTCACGCTGACACCTTATAACGACTTCACCATGGCTTCCGCTTCTCCTTCCGCTTCCGGTGCCGCTCCTCGCAAGAAATCACGCACGGTGCTTTACGTTGTCATCGGCGCCGTCCTCGTCGTCGGCCTCGGCGCGGGTGCGTTCCTGAAGAGCCGCAACTCCCAGAAGGGCACGCCGGTCACGACCGACAAAGCCGTCGTCAAGACGATCACCCAGATCGTCTCGGCGACGGGCAAAATCCAGCCCGAGGTCGAGGTGAAGATCTCGCCCGAGGTCGCCGGCGAGATCATCGAGCTGCCGCTGCGCGAGGGCGCCGCCGTGAAGAAGGGTGAGCTCCTCGTGCGCATCAAGCCCGACAACTACCGCTACCAGGTCGATCAGCGCGAGGCCGACCTCGCCGCGACGCGCGCCACCAGCCTCGACGCGAAGGCCAAGCTCCTGCAGGCCCAGGAGGACTTCAAGCGCAGCGACGACCTCTACAACCGGAAGCTCATCTCCGACTCCGAATACCTGGCTGCCAGGACCGCCCTCGACGGCGCCCAGGCCAGCTACGACAACTCGCTCGCGCAGATCCGCCGCGCCGAGGGCCTGCTCAAGCAGTCGCAGGACCAGCTCGAGAAGACCACGATCTACGCGCCGATGGACGGCACCATCAGCTCGCTCACGAGCGAGGTCGGCGAACGCGTCGTCGCCACCGGCCAGTTCTCCGGCACTGAGGTGATGCGCGTGGCCAACCTCGCCGACATGGAGGTGCGGGTGAACGTGAATGAGAACGACGTCGTCAACGTGAAGATCGGCGACCAGGCGCGCATCAGCATCGACGCGTATCCAGGCCGTCGATTCACCGGCCTCGTCAAGGAGATCGCCTCCGCCGCCAAGACCACCGGCGCCAACACGCAGGAGGAAGTGACCAATTTCGAGGTGCGGGTGCGCATCTCCGACAAGGACGTGAGCCTCCGTCCCGGCATGAGCGCCAACGCCGACATCGAGACGCAGACGGTGGCCGACGTCGTTGCCGTGCCCATCCAGTCCGTCACTGTGCGCAGCCGCCAGGGCAGCAAAACGATCGAGCAGCTTGCCGCCGACCGCGACCGGCAGGCGCGCGAAACGAAGGGGGAAGGCGCCGCCGCAGCCGTGAACGAGAAGCAGCAGCGCGAGCGCGAGCGCGCCGACCGCGAGGCCCTGCAGCGCGTCGTCTTCGTTTACAACGGTGACACGGTGAAGATGGTTCCGGTCGAGACCGGCATTGCCGATACCACCCACATGGAAATCAAGTCGGGCATTCAAGAGGGCGACGAAATCGTGAGCGGCAGCTTCAGCGTGATTACGCGCACGTTGAAGGACGGCATGAAGGTGCGCCTCGACAAGCCGAAGATCGCGGCGGAGAAGAAATAAAACACGCCACGCGTGGGAGGAGGGAGCAGGGAGCAAGATTCCGAACCCCGCCCCCGCCTTCGCGCGCCGCGCCATCACCATGACCCCCGCCCATTTCACGCCGTCTCCCGCCCGCGTCACGCGCGCGCCTGGCGCTCTCGTCATCGAGATCGCGGGCGTGACCAAACTCTACAAGATGGGGGCGGAGACGATCCACGCGCTGCGTGGCGTCGACCTGAAGATCCACCGCAACGAGTACCTCGCCGTCATGGGCCCGTCGGGCAGCGGCAAGTCGACCCTCATGAACATGCTCGGCTGCCTCGATACGCCCACGAGCGGCCACTACGAGTTCAACGGCAAGAGCGTGGCGCACATGGTCGACGACGAGCTCGCCGAGATCCGCAATCGCGAGATCGGCTTTGTCTTCCAGACCTTCAACCTCCTCGCACGCTCCGATGCGCTGCACAACGTGGAGCTGCCGCTCATCTACGCGGGCGTGCCGCGGCACGAACGCATCGAGCGCGCGCGTCAGGCGCTCGACCACGTCGGCCTCGGCCACCGCCTGCACCACAAGCCCAACGAGCTTTCCGGCGGCCAGCGCCAGCGCGTCGCCATTGCCCGCGCGCTCGTCACGCGGCCGTCGATCATCCTCGCCGACGAACCCACCGGCAACCTCGACTCCCGGACCGGCGTCGAGATCATGACGCTCTTCGAGCAGCTCTACGACCAGGGCAACACGCTCATCGTCGTGACGCACGAAGAGGACATCGCCCGCCACGCCCGCCGGATCGTCCGCCTGCGCGACGGCTTGGTCGAGGCGGACGAGAGCGCGGGGGCGCAATGACCAATGCTCAATGAGAGAAACAATCCTGCCCTGATCCGCGACCATTGGTCATTGGGCGCCGGGCATTGGTCATTCCTCGCATGAGGCGTCTCCTCTACGAGTTCAACGAGTCCTTCCGCATCGCGTTCGCGCAGATCCGGGCGAACAAGATGCGCTCGGCGCTCACCGCGCTCGGCGTGATCATCGGTATTGTCGCGGTCACGCTCATGGGCACCGCGATCAATGGGATCGACGCGGGCGTGAAGCGCAGCCTCTCCGGCTTCGGCGACGACGTGCTCTACGTGAGCAAGTGGCCGTGGCGCGACGTCGAGGATTGGTGGAATTACCGCAACCGGCGCGAAATCCGGCCCGACTACGCGCGCCAGATCAACGAATGGATCGCCGCCACGCCCGCCAGCGCCCTCAAGCTCGCCGTGCCCGTCGCCTCGCGCATGAGCACCGTCGTCCGCGGCGACGTGCGCGTGAACAATATCTTCACCATGGGCACCGTCGCTGACTTCGCCCGCATCTCCAAGAGCGACATGCGCGAGGGCCGGTTCTACTCCGACTTCGAGGTGCAGGCCGGGCGCAACGTCATCGTGATCGGATTCGACGTGGCGGATGCGCTCTTTCCGAATGAATCGCCCCTCGGCCAGCAGTTGCGCGTGAAAGGGCAGACCTTCGAGGTCATCGGCGTCGTGGCGCGGCAGGGCAGCTTTCTCGGGCTCTGGAGCTGGGACTCGATGATTTCGCTGCCGATCAGTTCGTTTCGGCGGAATTTCTCCGCGCGCGAGGCCGGCGAGGTGCGCGTGCAATACGACATGATGCGCGCCGAGGAAGCGCGCGACGAACTGCGCGGCCTCATGCGCCGGATCCGCGGCCTGGCGCCGGAGATGAAGGACGATTTTGAGCTCAACGAGCAGGGGACGATCAGCCAGCAGCTCGACATCATGCAGTTCTACATTGCCGTGGCGGGGCTCGTGATCACCGGGCTTGCGCTGCTGGTCGGGGCGATCGGCATCATGAACATCACGTATGTGAGCGTGAAGGAGCGCACGCGTGAGATCGGCACGCGCAAGGCGCTCGGGGCGCGCCGCCGGACGATCCTGTTGCAGTTCCTCATCGAGGCGGTGGCGATCTGTCTGGTCGGCGGCGTGATCGGCCTGCTCGTGACGGCGGGCCTGTCGACGGCGGTCGGCGCGATGTTTCCGAGCTTCCCGATCGTGTTCTCGATCGGCCTCATCTTCCTCGGCCTGATCATGTCCACCGCGACGGGCGTGATCAGCGGCTTCCTCCCCGCCGTGCAGGCCAGCAAACTCGATCCCGTCGTGGCCCTCCGCTACGAGTGAACCACGTGATTTTTGCCCACGGAACACACGGAGCACACGGAATGAGATCCCGAGGACTAAACACTTCCGTGTGTTCCGTGGGCCGACCTCTCTGACCGATGTTACTGGGCGAAATTCTCAAACTGGCCTTCGATGCCATCCGGGCCAACAAGCTCCGGTCGAGCCTCACCATGCTCGGCATCGCCATCGGCGTGTTCACCGTCATCGGCGTCATGACGCTCCTCTCCGGCGTGCGCGCCAACATCGAGAGCAGCCTCAACGTCCTCGGCGCGAATTCGTTTCAGATCAGCAAGTATCCAGCGATCAACTTCAGCGATCCGCGGCAGCGCTTCCGCAACCGGCGGGACTTCGACTATCCGATGGCGCGCCGCTTCAAGGAGAGCATCGGCGAGGAGGCGACCGTGAGCCTCATGATCCGGCGCGGCGGCCGCCGCGTGACCTACGCCGATCGCCGCACCAATCCCAACGTGATCCTCGGTGGGGCGGACGAGAACTTCATCACCGCCCGCAATTATGAGGTCGCCGCCGGCCGCAATATCGGCCCGGGCGACGTCGAGTTCGGGCGCGCGGTGGTGGTCCTCGGCGACGACATCGTGAAGCGGCTTTTCCCTGGCGAGGAGGCGATCGGCCGGCAGGTGCGCATCGACGGAGGCTCCTACACGGTGATCGGCCTGCTCGCCCCGAAAGGCTCCTCGTTCGGGCAAAGCCAGGACAATTTCGCCATCGTGCCTATCACGCAGTTTCTGGAACATTACGGACGCGCCGACCGCTCGATCTCGATCAACGTGCAGTCGCCGAACGCGGAGACGCTCGCGGCGGTGCAGGATCGCGCGATCGGCATCATGCGCCTGGTGCGCGGCCTGGATCCGGAGGAGACCAACGATTTCGAGGTGTTCTCCAATGACTCGCTGATCGAGGCGTTCAACAAGATCGCCAGCGTGGTGGCCGTGGGGGCGCTCGTCATCAGCACGATCGCGCTCGTGGCCTCGGGCGTGGGCGTGATGAACATCATGCTCGTCAGCGTGACGGAGCGCACAAAGGAGATCGGCGTCCGCAAGAGCATCGGGGCAAAAAAGAAGAACGTGCTCACGCAATTCCTCATCGAGGCGGTCGCACTCTCGCTGACCGGCGGACTGGCGGGGATTTTCGCCGGGATCGTGCTCGGAAATGTCGCTGGCATGCTTTTCAACGCCGCCGTGGTTTTTCCGTGGGCGTGGGCCATCGCCGGCGTGCTTGTCTGCTGTGGCATCGGCGTCGGCTTCGGTCTCTATCCGGCCTGGAAGGCGGCCTCGCTCGACCCGATCGAGGCGTTGCGCTACGAGTAGGCCGCGCGTTGCGCGCGGGCGAAAGGGAGAAGGGAGCAGGGCGCAAGGAGCAGGGTTCGGAACCTTGCTCCCTGCACCCTTCTCCCGCGCGGCGTAGCCGCGCTGTGGAGTCGGGCTAATTTTGCAACGCACGTCGGATCGAGGGCCGCAGGCCCGTTCGATCACAGCCTGGGCCAGCGGCCCAGGTGGCAGGACCGTTGTATTCGAGGGCTGAAAGCCCGACCGATATGGCGCGGGCCTCCCGGCCTCCGTTGATGGATGGCGCCAATTTCCTCGGCCGCTGGCCCAGGCTGCGATAAGGCCGCGCCGTTGGCGCTGCCGATCGGAACTGGCCAAACTCCAGCGCGCGGCGTAGCCGCGCTTATCCGCGCCGGATCTCCGAACCCTGGAACCGGATCTGGATGCGGAAGACTTTTTTGACGCGGCACTTGATCAGGCCGGTCGCGAGATCGACCTTCTCGGGCACCTCGATCTTGTGCAGATCGACCACGGCGTGATAGCCGCGTTCGCTGAACACATCGATGAGCATGGCCAGCGCGATCGGGTCGCCGAGCAGCGGCTCTTCCGTGTTCACCAGCGCCACGCCGGAGATCGCGTGGCGCAGCACGATCGGCATGATCTTTTTGTCGATGAACCCGACCACCTTGCCAAAAAGCTCGGGCTGTTCGAGTTCGTAGCTGTCGAGCCGCTTCACCAGTTCCTGGCGCGCGTGGACGACGATCTCGCTCGCCACGGGAATCACCCGCAGGCGGTCGTGGGTGCGGGGATCGAGTTCCAGCGAGCTCTGGTATTGGAGCTCCTTGAGGATGTTCTGCTCCACTTCGTCGACCGTGCCCTGCGCGTTGACGAAATGGTAATGGAAAATTTCCTTCAGCGACTGGAGGGCATCCCAAGTCTGCTCCTTGAAAACCCGGTAGCGCCGCTGGGCGAGCGCCTGATCGTAGTCGGTGGCGCGTTCCTCGAGCAGCTCGCCGACGCCGGTGCGGCGCACCTCCTCGTTGTGAGCGAGGATTTCGCGCCCGCGCTTCAACTGGCGTTCGACCGAGGTCTTCTCGTCGACGAAGAGCACCATGATGTGCACGGTCGGCTGGCGGAAGTGGATGCCGAGCGACGTCTGGTAGAACTCGCGACGCAGGGCATACATGCGGTCGACGAGCAACTTGAGACATTCGACCTGCACCTCCGTGCGCGGGAACCCGTCGAGAATGCAGCCGTCGCGATACTCCGGCTTGAGCAACTCGCGCAACAGGATGCCGATCACCTCGCGGTCGCCGACCATCATGCCCGCATCCTTGATGCGGCGGGCCTCCGGCGTATCCAGTAAAGCACTCACCACGATGGGCGGGCAGGTGAGGCCCCGCGCCTTGAGAATGAACGCGGTGTTGGTGCCCTTGCCCGCGCCGGGAGCGCCGCCGAGGAGAATGATCTCCTTGGGAAAGCGGAGGTTCTCGCGCCCGAAGTCGGCTTCCAAGTCCGACCAGACGGCTTGGAAGATGATCTGCGCGTCCTTGATTTCGAGATCCGGAAGTTTCACGGGGGCGCTGCTGGCCGCCGACGGTGAGGTCTTGGCGGGCGTCGGCGTGGTCGCGGCGGGGGTGGTCATGGAGGCTGGTGTCACGAGAGGTGAAACGGCTTTGGCAGAGCGTGGCGACATCGGAATGATCAGGGCAATCCTGATACGGGGCCGGGGGTGGTTCTGGGGACGCGGCTCAGGGGTGGCGGGCGAAGGCGGCGCTTGCGAAAAAATGAAGATGTGCGATTTTTTGAAACCGAAGGCGGAACCGACCGCGCGGTCCTCGGTCAGTTGCCGAGCGTCGCTTAAAGGCGGCGGTTCTTTCCTGATAGCATAGTCGAATTCCCGGGAGCACGCCTTCCGGGATTGTTAGTTGAAGCTGGACCTGGCGGGGCTGCCGATTGGTGGCCCCGCCTTGGCTTTTTAGGAAATCGGGAAACGAACCTTGCGAAGCACTGTCCATCGGGCGCTATTGTATTCAGCCCGCCCGTCTTATGCGTGTTCTTATCGTCGACGACGAACCCAATATCCGCAAGACGACCAGCTTCGCCGTTGAGGCGGCTGGGCATGAGGTGGTTGGCGCGCCCAACAGTCGCCTCGCGCTGAAAGCGCTGGAAGACTCGCCCTGCGACGTTTGTTTCCTCGACGTCCGGCTCGGCATCGAGGACGGCCTGGAGGTGCTCGGCCGGTTGCAGAAGGCGCAGCCGACGTTGGTGATCGTGATGTTCACCGCCTACGCCAACATCGCCACGGCGGTCGAGGCCATGCGGCGCGGCGCCTTCGACTTCATTCCCAAGCCGTTCACGCCCGAACAAATCCGGCAGGTGCTCGAGCGGATTGAAAAAACCCGCACTCTGGAGCGCCGGGTGGAGCAGCTGGAGACCCAGCTCAGCGAGGAGTCGCCCGCGCTCGATCTCACCTCGGCCGAGCCCTCCATGCAAAAGGCGCTCGAGATCGCCGCCAAGGCCGCCGAGACGCCGGCCACGATCCTCATTCTCGGCCCGAGTGGCACCGGCAAGAGCGTCCTCGCCCGCGACCTGCATCGCCGAAGCCTCCGCAAGGACCGGCCGTTCGTCACGGTGAACTGCCCGAGCCTGTCGCGCGAACTGCTCGAGAGTGAACTTTTCGGCCACATCAAGGGTTCCTTCACCGGCGCGGTCAACGACCAGATCGGCAAGGTTGCGGCGGCGGACGGCGGCACGCTCTTCCTCGATGAAATCGGCGAGCTGCCGCTCGCGATCCAGCCCAAGTTGCTGCGCTTGTTACAGGAGCGCGAATACGAGCGCGTAGGCGAGGCCCGGGTGCGCCGGGCCGACGTGCGCGTGATCGCGGCCACCAACCGCAACCTCGCCGACGAGGTGAAGGCCGGCCATTTCCGCGAAGACCTGTTCTACCGCCTCAATGTCGTGGCCGTAACGCTGCCGGGCCTGCGCGATCGTCCGCACGACCTGCTGGCCCTGGCCGGCCGCTACCTGCAATTCTTCGCCCAGCGCATGGGCAAACGCATCACCGCCTTCGCCCCGGAAGTCACCGCGGCCTTCACCACCTACGCCTGGCCGGGCAACCTGCGCGAGCTACGCAACGTGATCGAGCGGGCGGTGATCCTCACGACCGGGGAAGTGGTGACGCCCGCCGAACTGCCCGAGGAGTTCACGCACACGCCCGACACCCGCATCGCGGTGGGCGCGCGCGTCACGCTCGACGAACTCGAGGCGGAGCACATCCGCCGTATCGTCGCCACCGCGACCACGCTGGACGAGGCGGCGCGCACTTTGGGCATCGATCCCGCCACGCTTTACCGCAAGCGACAGAAGCTGGGGCTGATGTGAAGAGAGATTTTCGATTTTTGATTTTCGATTTTCGATTCCGACCCTTGGCGCTCCAAGGTCATCCTGCTGGCCGAAGCCGCGGCTAATCGAGGATCGAAGATCCAAATTCGAAAATTCGTTCATGCTTCGCACCCGTCTCTACCTCGGCCTCCTCCCGCTGCTGTTGCTGTTCATTGCGGTGGGCCTGCTCGCCATCTGGCTGAGCCGGGATCTCGGGCGCGCGGTCGACCGCGACCTCAATGCCCACTACGAGGCGCTCATCGCCGGTTACGAGATGAGGGATGCCGCGCGCCGGCTCAACCAGGCGATTCGCGATGCCGATCGCGGCGACCCGCTCGCCGCCCGCGAGGCGTTCAATGCCCAGCGCGCCCGCTTCGAACGCCACCTGATGGCCCAGTCGATGGTCGCGGCCGGCACGGAGCGCGCGCCGCTGGTCGAGCAGCTCGACACCGTTTTCAGCCAGCTCGTGCTCGCGGGCGAAACCCTCATCGAGCGCGGGCCGATCAACTCCGCCGGCTACGGCGCCGCGGAGGGCGATCTTTTTCGCACGCTCAAGGCGATCGAGGACCTGAACGCGCACGACTTCGGCCAGATGCAGGCCACGGCGGCGCGCGCCACCCAGCTCGCCCGCTGGACGATCAAGCTCATTGCCGGCGCCCTCGTCATGGCGGTGATGCTCTCGTTCTACCTCTCGTGGCGGCTCGCCCGCTCGCTCCTCGGGCCCATTCAGACGCTCACCAGCTCCGCGAGCGCGCTCGGTGAGGGAAAGCTGGATACCGCCGTCCCGGTGCTCTCGCGCGACGAACTCGGCCTGCTCGCCCGGGTCTTCAACGACATGGCGGCCAAGCTCCGCGCCTACCGCGACGCGATGCGCGAGGAGGTCCGCCGCGCCCAGCGCACCACCGAGGCGACCCTCACGGCGACGCCCGACCCGGTTTTCGTGTTCTCAGCCACCGGCCACATCGAGCTGCGCAACCCCGCCGCCACGGCGCTGGCGCTGGACGGGGCCGAGTTTCCGCCGCCGCTGATGGAGGCGGTGCAGCGCGTTCTCGCGAGCGGCCAGCACGAGCTGCCGATGACCTACGACCGCGCGGTGCTGCTGCGCGTCGGGCGGGAGGAGCGGCATTTCCTTCCCCGCATTCTCGCGGTTTCCGATCCCATGACCGGACTGCAGGGCGCCGCCGTGATCCTGCAGGATGTAACCAAATTCCGGTTACTCGACGACGCCAAGAACAACCTCGTCGGCACCGTGAGCCATGAACTCAAGACCCCGCTCACCAGCCTGCGCATGGCGCTCTATCTGCTCCTCGAGAAACCGCATCTCACACCCAAGCAGCGCGACCTGCTCGAGACGGCGCGCGACGACGCCGACCGGCTGCTGCGCATCCTCAACGATCTGCTCGACCTCACCCGGCTTGAAGGCGGCGCCTCGCAGCTCAACCGCGAGCCGCTGCAGGTGGCGACGCTGCTCAACGAGATGGCCCGCGAAATCAAGCCGCTCACCGACCAGGCGCAGCAACGCGTCGTCGTCCATGTCTCGCCGGAGGCCGGGGCCGTGTCGGTCGACGCCGGTCGCATCCGCCACGTGTTCATCAACCTGCTGAGCAACGCGTCGAAATACTCGCCGCCGGGCGGCGAGATCACACTCTACGCCGAGGCGGCGCATGACGGGTTCGTGCGCTGCGGCGTGCACGATCAGGGGCCCGGGATCGCGTCCGAGCATCTGCCGCACGTCTTCGAGAAATTTTACCGAGTTCCCGGCGAAAGGAAGACGGGAGCGGGGCTGGGCCTCGCGATTTCGCGCGAGATCGTCGTCGCCCACGGCGGCACCATCTCCTGCCTGAGCACGCCGGGCCAGGGCAGCGATTTTCACCTGCTGCTCCCGGTCGCGCCCTGATTGCAGAACGCCCATCGCGACTCGCGGCGCGTTGCAAGTTGCACGTGTTCGACCGGCCTGGCGGCGTCGGGCGGTGCGAGCGGCTTCGGTTACTTCCGGAAACACAGACAGTTAGGGGAAAGCCGCGGCGCTGGCACGCGCGATGTTAGCAGCGGAAGGAGAGATCGCGCCCGGTTCGCCTTCGCAGACGCGCCGTGTCGCGACCGATCCACTACACGCAACCCTCAACCCTTCTCATTATGAAAAATCGCTCTTCGCATCTGGCCGAATCCCCGCAGCAACTGCTTGACGATCTCCGCCACCTCGTCTCCGAGGCCGAACAGCTCATCAGCGGCGCGGTCACCGAACAGGCCGGCGAAAAGATGGAGGCGCTGCGCACCCGCTTCGCCCAGGCGCAGGAACGCTTCGGCGAGCTCTACGCCGACACGCGCCGGCGCGTCGTGGCGGGCGCCCAGACGACGGACGCGGCGATACGCGCGCATCCTTACGAGTCGCTCGCCATCGCCGTCGGTCTCGGCGTCGTGCTCGGCATGCTCCTGCGCCGGAGCGACTGACGCGGCCGCCATGGACACGACGCCGCCAGCGTCTTCCGGTCTCCTCGGCTCGCTGCGGACGCTGGGGGCCGATGCCATCGCGGCGGTGAAAGACCGCCTCGCGCTGTTTTCGCTCGAGCTGCAGGAGGAGAAATACCGGCTGATCCAGGTGGTCATTTGGATCAGCGCCGCGGCGTTTGCCGGCACGATGGCGATCATGTTCGCGAGCATCACGCTCGTGTACTTTTTCTGGGAGAGCGCCCGACTCGCCGTCCTGGGCGGGCTCACGTTGTTTTATACGGCCGCGCTGGTCGTGATCCTCATTGCGTTCCGGCGGTATCTGGCGCGGCAACCGCGTCCGTTCGACGGCGTGCTGGAGGAGCTGACGGAGGACGAGAAATGTATCCGCGGGAAGAACTGACGGTGCTCGCCGCCCGCAAGGCGCTGCTGCGCGCCCGCATCCGCGTCGGGCGGGTGGATTGCACCGACACCGCCTCCGCGGTGGTGCGTCCGCTCGTGTGGATCGACCGGCTCCACGCGCAGTGGAGGGCGCTGCCCTCCTGGGTACGGGCAGGGGCCCCGGTGGTACTACTGGCGCTCAAACGCGGCCGCCGGCGGCGCCGGCCGGGCGGTCGTCTCCACGTAGCGAAATCGCTGCTACGCTGGGCGCCGATCGCGCTGCGGTTGTGGCACGGCGTGCGCGGGGGGCGGCGCACGCCGCTGCGCCCTACCGCTTTTTGAAGATCGTCTGGGGCGCGGCCTCCATCTGGCCGCGTGTGACGCCGAGCTGGTTGAGCAGCTTCAGCTCCCGCCAGAGGTCCGCGCCCGACACCTCGCCGCGCAGCAGGCGCTGGTAGCGTTCGAGGGTCCGCGCGACTTCGCCGGGCGTTTCGTTCACGAACTCCACGCGGAAGCTGCGCGCCCCGAGTTCGAGCAGCCGTTGCGCATACTCGGCGCCGGTCTGGGCACGGTTGTTGTAAACGGTGTTGCGGCAGCCGGCATCGGCTTTGAGCGGCAGCTCGGCGCCGACGCGGTCGCGCAGCGCCACCTGGTGCTTTTCGCAGGGTCGGCCGCAGTCGCGATAGTCCCTGCCGCTCGAAAGGAACGCGCAGAATACGCAGTGCTCCATGTGAAACATGGGCATGTGCTGGTGGATCGTGATGTCAAACCACGCGCCCGGCGCGGCCTGCAGGAGCGCCTCGAGCTGGAAGATGTTGAGATCGTAGCTTGCGGTGACGCGCTCGAGGCTGTAGCGAGAAAGGTAATACTCCGCGGTGAGTGGATTCGCGACGTTGAGGGAGAAATCACCGCGCTTGCGGTCGCCGGCGAAGAACGCGAGGTGCTCGTGGTTGCGCACGAGATAGCCGTCGGCCTCGCAGGACCGCACTTGTTTGAGAATCCAGTCCTCGCCGGGTTTGAAGATGCGCGGCGGAGCGACCCAGATCGTGGACGAGTGCGGCGTGCGGACTGCGGAATGCGGAGTGGCCGCCGCTGCGGCCTGCTGAAGCTCGCGGAACCGCGCGACGGCGTCGCGGTAGTGTTTCGGGTTCTCGAATTCGCAGTAGATCGTGCGGGCACCGGCTGCCCAGGCGGCCTCGAGCTGGCTCTGATTGCGCACGACGGCGATGAGCTCCGGTTCGGCGGGAGCTTCGATCCGCACTCCGCAGTCCGCACTCCGCACTTCCCGGAGTGTCCAGCGCAGCGGCGCGGCGCGCAGTGCTTCGAGGGCGGCGACGGCTTCGCGCCGCACGCGATTGAGTTCGCTCACCGGGAGCATGACGCTGCCTTCGAGGTGCGAGACGACCTCGCCGAGCTTGAAGGGCGTGCCGCCGAGCCGGCCGAGTTGCTCGCGCAGGCGCTCGACGGTGAGGGGCTGGTTCTGCGCGGGCGCGAGCGGAAGTTGGGAGTCGGAGCGCGCGACGTGTCCCTCGCCGTCGTTCAAAAGCAGCGTGAGCGGCGCCCCGGCGTGGCCGTGGACCTGCGCGGCGACCGGCCGCTGAAAGCGGAGCTTGTCGCCCTCGAAGGTGGCGCGCAGCTCGCGATCGAGCGCGGGGTCGTTGGTCTTCCACACGCGGTTGCCCGCATGCACACGGCGGAAATCGATGTCGCCGTGGCCGAAACGCAGGACGGCCTCGCCGTCGCGTGCGCCGCGTTGCTCGACTTGGTAGATGCGGCCGCCCTGCTCGCCGGCTTCCGGGGCGCCGGCGTCGAAGACCACGCCGTCGCCCGGCTTCAGCGGAGCCTCGAGCCGCACGTGCACCGCGTCGCCGGCGACACGCGTGACTTCGCCGAGAAATACGCCGCGTTTTGTGCCGAAGCGGCCGTGGGCGAGCTCCTGGTTGTTGATGCCGCGGAACCAGCCGGTGTATAGGCCGCGGGAGAAGGCCATCTGCAGCTCATACTGAGCTGCAGAGTTGAGAGTTGAGGGTTGAGAGTTGAGAGATTCCGAGGTCGGCGCTTTTTGATTCTCAACTCTCAGTTCTGAACTCTCAACTATCTTGTCCAGCGCCTGTCGGTACACGCGGGTGATGCTCGCGACGTATTCCGGGCTCTTGAGGCGCCCTTCGATTTTCAACGAGGCCACGCCGGCGCGTATGAGCTCCGGCAATACATCAAGGCCGGCGAGGTCCTGCGGACTCAGCAGATATTTGCGGTCGCCGAGCGGCACCGCTTCGCCGTCGGCGACGAGTTCGTAGGGCAGGCGGCAGGCCTGCGCGCACTCGCCGCGGTTGGCCGAGCGGCCGCCGAGCGCTTCGCTGGTGAGGCACTGGCCGGAGTAGGCGACGCACAAGGCGCCGTGGACGAAAACTTCGAGGGGGAGGGGCGCGTCGCCCTGCGCCGCCTGGATGGTCTCGATGTCCTTCAGCGAGTTTTCGCGTGCGAGCACGACCAGTTGCGCTCCGAGGTCGCGCGCAAACTGCACGCCGGCGGCGCTCGTCACGGTCATCTGCGTGGAGGTGTGAATCGGAAAATCGGGCGAGAGCCGGCGGATCAGGCGGCAGATGCCGACATCCTGGACAATTGCCGCGTCGACGCCGGCCGCGATGATCGTGCGCAGGTAATCCTCGGCGTCGGCGAGTTCAGGGGTGAAGACAAGCGTGTTGAAGGTCACGTAGCCGCGCACGCCGCGCCGGTGCAGGAATTCCATCAGCGCCGGCAGGTCGGCCTGCGTGAAGTTCTTGGCGCGCATGCGTGCATTGAAACGCTCGAGTCCGAAATAGATCGCGTCGGCGCCGTTCTCGACCGCGGCGCGCGCGCACTCCCAGTCGCCGGCCGGCGCGAGCAACTCCGGGCGGGCGGGCGCGCGGCTGGCCGGTGCGGCCGGAGAGGACGGGGCGGTGACAGTGGCGTGCATAGCCTGCCCACGATGTGCCGCGGCCATGCCAGCGCAAGCGCCAGGCGCCGCCGCAACGCCGGCGAGGCGACGCGGAGGCGCTCAAGCGGGAGTGACCTAACAGGTTACAAGTTCCGAAGCGCGAGCCCGCCGCGCGCGCTCCCCCCCCCAGCGGTCGCGCGCTCGCTGCGCGTGCGGACGCGGGCTGAAGCGCCGCGCCACTGCGGGTAACCGCCGGACCCCGGATGGCGTTGCGGAGAGCGAGGGGGCGCCGGTCCGCGCGACCGGTCCCAGCGGTCAACATGCTTGGCGACGGTGAAATGCGTCACACGGTTGCTATCAACGGCTTCTCGCGGCAAATCGTGCGCTGTGCATGTCCACTCCTTCGCCGTCCTTTGAAGCCGAGTTCAATGAGGTCCGCGAGGCGCTGCGCCGGAGCGAGGAGCGCTTCGAGGCGTTTCAGCGGCAGTCCGAGCAGCAGCTCCGCCAGAGCCAGCGGCTGGAGTCGCTGGGCCTGCTGGCCGAGGGCGTCGCGCACCATTTCAACAACATGCTCACGATCATTCGCGTGAATGCCGAGTTGCTGTCGCTGACGCCGACGCTGCCGGCCGACGCGGTGCGCAGCGTGCAGCAGATCAACGAGGCCGCGGAGCGTTCGGCGCAGCTCACGACGCAATTGCTGGCGTTCAGCCGGCAGCAGCCGGAGTCGGTCGGAATCTTCGACCTCAACGACGTCGTGCACCGGCTGACCGATCTGCTCCAGATCGTGCTCGGACGGAAAATCGGAATCGACCTGCAGCCCGCGCCGGAGCCCGTGCGGATCGAGGGCGACGTCGCCCTGGTGGAGCAACTCCTGCTCGCGCTCGCCATCAATGCCCGCGAAGCGATGCCGGCGGGCGGGCGTTTCACCATCCGCCTCGAACCGGTCGAAGTCTCGGCGGCCGAGGCGGCGCGGCATCCGGGCGTCGAGTCCGGGCGGCACGCCCGGCTCATCGTGCGCGACACCGGCGTCGGCATGACACCGGAGGTGCTGGCGCGCATTTTTGACGCGTTCTACACGACCAAGGGCGGGCGGCACAGCGGCCTCGGCTTGTCGTCGGTGCACGGATACGTGATCCGGTACCGCGGCTGGATCGAGGCGACGAGCGCGCCCGGCTCGGGCGCGGCTTTCACGATTTACCTGCCGCTTGCGAAGCCCCCGCCGGCGATCGCATGAGGCGTCCTCGGTGTCCGACTACGGTGCCCGGCGCGCCTACCGGTGCCGGCCGTGCCGGATGATGTCCCAGATAATGTAGAGGCCGAGCACGGCCGAGAGCAGGTATCCGACGATGCCCAGGGCGGGATAGCCGAAGAGGTAGGGTGGGATGTTCGTCGTGACGATCAGCGATGAGCCGATGATCAGCGAACCGATGACCACGCCGAGCGAAATGCGGTTGGCGGCCGTCTCGAGCGCGTCGTCGAGATCCTCGAGGCCGTGGTGCTGCAAGTTGATCGTGAAGTCGTTTTGTTCGAGCCGGCGGATGAGCCGCTGCAACTGGCCGGGCAGTTCCTGAATCCCGCCGGCCGTCGAGCGGAAGACGGCCCGCACGGACCGGAGCAGGGCGCGCGGTCCGGCGCGCTCGCGATGGAGCTTGCGCAGCACCGGAGCGGCGTGCTCGCGCATGTCGAACTTCGGATCGAGCACGCGCCCGACCTCTTCGATGGCCAGGACGGCCTTGGCCATCAGCGAGAAGTCGCGCGAAAGCGGGATGCCGTGCGAGCCGAGGATGAAAATCAACCGGAGCATGGCCCGCCCGATTTCCTGGCGGCCGATGGCGAAATTGAGCTCTTCGCGCAGTGCCAGCGTCACATCACGTTCCATCTCACGCAGGTCAATCCGCGCGGAGGACGGCGCGAGGGTGGTGGCGATCTGCACGGTCCGCTCGGCGTCCTGCTGCACGGCGGCGAGCCAGAAATCGGCGAGGGCGTAGCGCAACCGGCGCGTGAGATGGCCGGCGAGGCCCCAGTCCAAGAAGCACAGCCGGCCGTCGGGCGTGACGAGCACGTTGCCCGCGTGCGGGTCGGCGTGGAAAAACCCGGCGATGAGAATCTGGTGGACGATCGATTGGGCACCGTGCGCGGCGATCGCTTTCGCCATTTCCGGCGGGATGGAGGCGCTGCCGACAGGAGTGCCATCGATGCGCTGCATCACCAGCACGCGCGCCGAGCTCCACTCGGTGAAGACGGCGGGCGCGAAGACGTGCTCCGGCTCCGGATTCAGCGTCTGGAAATACTGCTGGTTGCGCGCCTCGTGGACGAAATCGAGCTCGCGCTTCACGCCGTTGCGCAGCTCTTCGACGACGGTCGGAAGATCGTAGGGGCGGAGCGCTTCGACGCGCTGGTGGAGCTGGCCGGCGAACCAGGCGACGAGCTCGAGATCGGTCTGGATCTTTCGGGCGATGTGCGGGCGCTGCACCTTGACGGCCACCGGGCGGCCGTCGGCGCGCAGCCGGGCAAAATACACCTGCGCGAGCGATGCTGAGGCGACGGGGATTTCATCGAACTCGGTGAACACGTCCGCCGGATCGGCGGGCAAATCCTCGAGCAGCACCGGCCGCATGTCGTCAAAGGGCAGCGGCTGCACGGCGTTTTGCAGCTTGCGCAGCTCCAGGATCAGCGGATCCGGCAGCACGTCGGGCCGCATGCTGAGCAACTGGCCGAACTTGATGAACGTCGGCCCGAGTTCCTCGAGCGCGAGCCGGATGCGCTCCCAGGTGGTGCGCGACGTCGCCGGCTGCGGAATGAAGCGCGACCACACCCCGGCAGGCAGGTCGATCTGTTCGAGCAGATCGGCGAAACCGTGGCGCGCGAGAACGGTGAAGATCTCCTTGGCGCGGACGGCGTGGCTCAGGAGATCGAAGGGCTTCACGGTTCGCCAGCGCGGGTGGGCGGAGTGGCGAGCCGGGCTTCGAGGGCGCGCACGCGATCCTCGAGCGCGGTCAGGCGCGCCTTCGTATCGCTGTCGGTCTTGGCGAGGACCTCTTTGAACTTCGCGTTGAGCTGCGTGGCCATCTCATCGAACTCGCGCCGGCCCTGCTCGGCGATCTTGTCGGCCATGATGCGCGCGTCGGACGCCGTGACCTTGCCCTGGCGGACGAAATCGTCGAGGGCGGCTTCGAGTTTGTCCTTGGTGACGACCGCGGCGCCGACACCGGCGAGCAGTGTTTTCTTAACGAGGTCGATCATAGTGGGCGGAGGCTAGCTGCGGCTCTGGTCAGGGGCAACCGGAAAGGCCGTTTAGTCATTTCGCCGCGGGCTCTTCCAACACGAGGGCTGCGCGTGCCGGCGCCGGCCGGGCCGCGTGCGGCACGAGCGCGCGCAACCAGGCCGCGAGCACCACCGTGAGGCCAAAGCACGCGGCCGCCACCAAGCCGACGCGGGGATAGCCCAGCAGGCGGCCCGTAGCCAGATCGCGCGTGACGAGCAGGCCGGAGATGATCGTCGCGAGTCCGCTCGCGGCCTGCTGGACGGCGGCGTTGACGCTCATGAAACCGCCGCGATAGCGCGCCTCGACGGCGTTGGTGATCAGCGCCATCGCCGGCGTAAAGCGGCCCGACATGCTGACGAAGAAAAGCCCCGCCACCACGAGCGCCACGGGCAACGGCGACGCCGGCAGGTTGGTGAGGATCAGCACGGTGATGGCCGCGGCGAGCGTCGCCCACGCGAGCACGCGGAGCTTGTCATGGCGATCCGACAAGCGCCCAAACCACGGCATCGAGAAAAAGGTGCAGCCGCCGCCGGCGAGATAGATGAGCCAGAGGCGTTCCTCGGGCACGCCGACATTGGCCACCATCGAGGGCGCCATGAACGGAATCACGCTGCCGCCGGCGAAGACGAGCGCCGTGCTCAGCAGGAAACCGCGCACATGGACGGGGTGCGTCACGATCGCGAACATCTGCCGCACCGGATGTTGGTCGGTGCGATGGACGGTGACGTGGGGGAGCACCCGCCAGGCGACCGCGAAGATCACGACGCTCAAGCCGGCCAGGAGAAAAAACGGAGCATGCCATTCCCACCACCCGGCCAGCATCAGGCCGACCGGCACGCCAAGGATCGAGGCGAGCGGGAAGGCTGACATCACCGTGGCCATTGCGCGCCCCCGGCGCTCCGGCGGAATCAAGTCGCCGACCATCGCCGTGACCACCGATCCCGCCACCCCGCCGAAGGCGCCGGCCGCGATGCGCGCGAGCACCAGGAGATGAAACGTCGGCGCGAGCGCGCAAGCCAGCGTTGCGATGCCGAAGCCGGTGTAGAGCGCGAGCAGCGCGCGCTTGCGGTCGAACCGGTCGAGTACGAAGCCGCCCAGAAACCCCATGAAGCCCGCCGACCAGCCGTAAGCGGAGACGAGCCAGCTGAACTGCGCCGGGCCGATGGCGAACACCCGCATCAAGTGCGAGCCGAGCGGCATCATGATCATGAAGTCCATGATGTGGGTGAACTGGACCGCGGCCAGGGTCCAGAGCGCCCAGCGTTCGTTGCGCACGATGGGCTGTGCCGGTGCAGATGTCGCCATGTCGTCCAGCGAATGGCCAAGCGGGCAAAGCGCAAACGTGCAGACCTGCGCCGGCCCGCGGTGCCGGTCGCTGTGCCGGTTGTCCGGCGCGAGCCGGCGCGCGGCGTGGGTTGCCAGGATTGACCGGCCGGGGTGCCTGCGGGGAGGGTGGATCCATGGCTCCCGGTCGCGCCCGCCTGTTCCTGCTCGTCGTCATCTATCTCGGGTTCATCAGCCTGGGTCTGCCCGATGGCACGCTGGGCGTGGCGTGGCCCCAGGCGCACGTCGAGTTGCGGCTGCCCATCGGGCTCGCCGGCACGATCATGATCGTGGCGACTCTCCTCGCCGCGGCGTCGGGATTCTCCAGCGGCCGGCTGGTCGGGCGGTTCAACACCGGGCCGGTGGTGCTCGCGAGTTGCCTGCTCACCGGCGCGGCGCTCGTGCTTCTTTCCCGGGCGCAGACCTTGGCGTCGCTGCTGCTGGCGGCAGTGCCGCTCGGGCTGGGCGCCGGGGCGGTCGACGCCAGCCTCAACGGGTATGTCGCCCGGCACTACACGGGACGACACATGAACTGGCTGCATGCCTGTTGGGGCATCGGCGCGACCTGCGGTCCGCTGGTAATGGCGGAGGCGCTGACCCGGGCCGGGGGCTGGCGGAGCGGTTACCTCGTGCTCGGCGGAGCGCAGCTCACGCTCGCGTTGATCTTTTTGCTGACGCTCGGGCTTTGGGGCAGAGTGCCTGAGCGGACGGTGGCGGCCCACGCCGCGCGGGTGGATGGGCGCACGCCCGTGGCGGCGGCGAACTCCGTCGCGGGCTGGCTCTCCACAGTGATCTTTGCGCTTTATGTCGCGGTCGAAATGACCACCGGACTGTGGGCGAGTTCGATCCTGGTGGTATCCCGCGGTTTTTCCCAGGAGACGGGCGGTTGGTGCGCCGCCGCCTACTACGGGGCGATCACGCTGGGGCGGATCCTTGTCGGCACCGTGGTGGACCGCTGGGGCAATCGCCGCCTGATCGCCGTCGGTGGTTTTGCGGCCCTGGCGGGCGCGCTGCTGTTTGCCCTCGGCGGGCACACCACGCCCGTGGCGGCGGGCGCGCTCATCCTGATGGGGCTGGGCTTCGCTCCGGTGTATCCGTGCCTCATGCACGAGGTGCCGCGCCGCTTCGCGCCCGAGGCGGTGCAGGTGGTGATCGGCCGCCAGTCCGGCGCCGCGGGTCTCGGGGGCGCGTTCCTCCCCGCCGCCGCCGGCTGGATCGCCCAGGTCTCCCTCGAGGCCGTGGCCTGGGCCGTCATTGCGGGCATCGTCGCATTGTCGCTTTCACTACGACGGCTGGACCGGATGACATAGCGGGGCGACCGGAAACGGGGCGGGTTCATCGGGCCGGCTTCGCGACGCCGAGGCGCTTCATCATCGAGACCAGCGTGGTCGGCTTCACCTGCAGGAGCGCGGCGGCGCCGTCCGGCCCGTAGATCTTCCAGTGACGGCGCCGGAGGGCCGTGGTGACGATCTCGCGTTCGCGGAACGTGAGCTCGTCGAGCGACAACGCTTTGTCGTCCTCCGCCCCGGCGGGCGCCGGGGCCGGCGACGCGGTGGGAGCGAGCTGCGCCTGGCCGTGTTCGCCGGGAGGCGGACGCGACAGGTCGAATTGCAGCCGGCCCGCGCTGCCGCGCGAGAGGATCAGGGCGCGTTCGATGACGTTCTGCAGCTCGCGGACGTTGCCGGGCCAGTCGTAATCCTGCAATTGCTGCAGGTGCAGCCGGGTGAGGCGGGGGACGGGGACGCCGAGGCGTCGCGACGCCTGGCGCGCGAAGTGGGTCGCGAGCACCGCGATATCTTCGGGGCGCTCGCGCAGCGGCGGCAGTTCGATCGGAAACACGCTCAGGCGGTAGTAGAGATCGAGGCGAAAGCGTCCGGCCCGGGCCTCGGCGAGCAGGTCGCGGTTGGTCGCCGCGATGATGCGCACCCGGACCGTGCGCGTGCGGTCGTCGCCGAGGCGCTCGAACTGCCCTTCCTGCAGCACGCGCAGGAGCTTGCCCTGCAGGTCGAGCGGGATCTCGCCGATCTCGTCGAGAAACAGCGTGCCGCCGTTGGCGAGTTCGAAGCGCCCGGCGCGGTCTTTGATCGCGCCGGTGAACGCCCCGCGCACGTGGCCGAAGAATTCGCTCTCGAAAAGCTCCTTGGGGATTGACGCGCAATTCACGCGCACGAGCGCGCGGCCCTTGCGTGCGCTCGAGTCGTGGATCGCGCGGGCGACGAGTTCCTTGCCCGTGCCGGATTCGCCGAGGATGAGGACGTTGGCTTCGGTGGGTGCGACGGTGGCGATCTGCGCCATCACTTTTTGCAACGCGGCGCTGTGGCCGACGATGCTGCCGAAAGTCACACGCGCCTCGTCCTGGAGCTGCTCGTTTTCCCATTCGAGGCTCTTTTCCTTGGCGATGCAGTTGATCGCCATCACGCGGCCGACGATGACTCCCTCCGCGTTGCGAAATGGCGTCGAGCGCAGGCGTACCCACGTCAGCCCTCCGGTCTTGCCCGGGAGCTCCACCTCGATGGCGTGGGACTCGCTCGACAACGGGTTGGCCTCCTGGGTCGCGGACCGGCACGGATGATTGCCGGGAAAAAACGCGTCCTGAATCGACCGGCCGCGGAGCTCCTCCGGCGCGTAGCCGGTGATCTCGGTGACGAGCTGGTTGGTGTAGCGCACCTGCCAGTCCGCGTCGGTGATCACCACGCCCTCGGCGAGGCTGTCGAGGATCAGGCGGTAGAATGAAGCGGGCGTGGTGGCGAGGTCGTCGGGGGCGACCGCCAGCTCTTCGGGCACGAGGTGCATGGCGCGCACCAGAGCCAGTCGGGGCATTTTCGCAACGAACCATCGTTGTTTTCACCACGAAACCTCGTTGCAACGATGTTTCGTTGCGTCGAATGCCGTCGTTGCCCCGGGTTGGTGGATTTTTTAAACGCTTATGAATAGGCGAATAAGGTAGCGACGGGCGGCCGCTTGAAGCCGTGGCACGCGTTAGGCGATAGACGGTGTCGGATCAAGACGCGGCGGCGAAGCCGCCCCACTCACACACCCGTAAATCCGATTAACCACCATGAAGCCGAACGCCTCCTCCCTCCTCCTCATCAACGCGAGCCCGCGCGGCGAGCGTTCCTCGAGCCGCAAGCTCGCGGCGACGTATCTCGCGGCCTGGAAAGCCGCCCATCCCGCTGGGCAGGCGGTCGTTCGCGATCTCGCGGTGGACCAGCCGCCGGTGCTCACCGAGGCCTGGATTGCCGGCGCCTACTCGGCGCCCGAGCAACGCTCGCCTGAGGCGCAGGCGGCCATAGCCGTTTCCGACGCGCTGGTCGACGAACTCCTCGCCGCCGGCGAGATCGTCATCGCCACGCCGGTTTACAATTTCAGCGTCCCCGGCGTATTGAAACTTTGGATCGACCAGATCGCGCGCTTCGGCCGCACGTTCTCTGTCGATGCGAGCGGCTACCAGGGTCTCGCCGCCGGGCGCCGCGTGAAGGTGCTCGTGACGAGCGGCGGCGATCTGCGGCTTGGCCAGCCTTTTGGCGCGATGAACTTCGTCGAGCCCTACCTGCGCGGCGTGTTCGGTTTCATCGGCATCACTGAAGTGGAGTTCGTTTACGCGCACAGCCAGTCTTCCGACGGCGCGCGCGAGGCGGCACTCGCCGAAGCGATCGAGACCACGCGCTCGCTCGCGGCGGCGTAAGGTTGGTCATCAGCGTTTGCGGTTCTTGCCTCCGGGCGCCGCCTCAGCGCGGCCCCACGCCCAACAGGAAGGTCAGCGGGATGTGGAGGCGTTCGCTCCAGGCGTCCTCGGAGTGTTCCTTGCCCGAAAAAACGCGGCTCGACCAGTCGGCGGCGCGGTAACCTTTCTTCCGCATCAGGGCGTCAACGCGCTCCTGCGTTGGCGCGTAGAGGCCGTCGAGTCCGACATCGCCGTGATCGAAATAAATCCGGTGCATGCCCGGAGGCGGCAGCCGCTTTTCGAGGTAGTCGACGAAGGCGTCGGGCACGGTGTCTGGCTTCCCGGCGTCCATGAGTCCGATCCAATGAGTCGACAGGCACGCCGCGCGACCGAAGACCTGAGGGTACTCGCAGAGCGCGTAGATCGAGATGAGGCCGCCCATGCTGGAGCCGGCGATCACCGTGTGGTCGGCGTCGCGGTGCGTGCTGTAGTGCGTGTCGATGAAGGGTTTCAGCTCTTCGACCAGAAACGAGAGGTAAGCGTCCGCCCGCGGGCCGCCCGGCAGGGCGCCGGCCAGGAGCCGCTGACGGTCCGGCTCGGCGAGCGCGGCGAACGGCTTCTGCGGGAAGTATTCGCGGTGGCGCAGCGCGCCGGTGTTCCAGATGCCGACCACGATGCATTCGGCGATGGCATGCTGGTCCAGCAGCGCCGACACGACTTCATCCGCGCGCCAGTCGGCGCCGTTCCACGCGATCGAGCGATCGAAGAGCATCTGCCCGTCATGCATGTAGACGACCGTGTAACGCCGGGCCGGGCTGTATCCATCCGGCAACCACACGTCGACGTTGCGGGCCACGACGTGCCGCGAGGGGAACGCCGTGTAGCGGTCGATGCGGCCCCGCGACGGCGTTGCGAGCGAGGCCTGAATCACGTCGGCGTAGCGCTTCTTGATGTCGACGAAGTCCCGGATCTGCCGCCAGTAAGCTTCGAGGTTCCCGGCGCGATGCCAGTCGGCGTCGGGCATCTGCGCTTCGATCTCGCTCCACGGCTTTCCGTCGAGGAACTGCGGGTCGACGGTGCAGCCCGTCAGGGCCTTGAAGGGCTTGATGAAGATGTAGCCGTCGAAGAAATCACGGAGGCGGAAATCCGGGTGTCCGATGCTAAAAAAGCTGTCGTCGCGCAAGTCCCCCATGACGCTGTCGCGGAGATCGAAGCCGGCGGGCCGGTCGTGGCGCGACGCCATGACCGCCTCGACCGCGCCGTTGGCGGGGGAGAGGAGCCGGGGATCCCGGCCTGACTTCACCGGAAAGGGAAAGTGTAACATGATATTGAATACCTTCTCCGGGTGTTTCCGGTAGAGCCGGCTCCCGACCCAGCCGTCGTCGTAGTCGATGAAGTCGTCGTCGTTCATCTTCAGCACCGGCATCCGGTAGCGCGTGAAAGCGTGGACGCTCCCCATGAAGACGAGCGCCTTCTCGCGTTTCGCCAGCAGCTCCCGCTCGATCAGCTCGGTCCGGAACTTGTCCGGCGTGCCGCGGTGAAATACCTGGCGCATGTTCTCGGGTGTCCGCACGCCGTCGAAGCGGCTCCAGTCGTAGCGGTAGCTCAAGTTGAGGATCCGGAAGCGCGGCTGGTCGGCGCGCAGCGTGCGGTTCAGCTTCCACGCCTCGCGGCAGAGCCCGGCGTATTCCTCGTAAGCCCAGCCGACGTTGTAGAAATAAAGCATCTCGCGGACGGCGGCTTCGTCGTAGTCGGGAGCGTTGAGCACCGCGTCGAGCCGCGTCTGCATTTCGCTCGCGCCAAACTCGACGGCGAGCGTGTGCACGCCCGCGGCGTGGAGCCGGGGGATGAGCGCGCGCACGAAGTCCAGATGCTCCTTGATTGCGTGGTCTTCGCCCAGCAGCACGAGGTCGTGGTCCGCAAACTTCGCGATCAGATAGTCTGCCGGATCCATTCCGTGCGCGTTGAGGTAAGCCACCTCCGCGTCATAGCGAGGGGCGGTTTGAGCTCGACCCGCCCGCGCGAGACAGAGCAAGGCGAGCAGGGCGCAACCAAACACGGCGAGCGGTCTCTTCGTTGGGTGACGGCGCATCGCGGCATTTCGGGGCCGCCCTGCCGCCCCGACAACGGGACGGACGCGGTGAAAACTCAGAAGGCTTGGACGAATCCGAGGTGGCCCGAGCCGTGGCGGGCGCGCCGCCGAAGGGTTTGCTCACGTGCTCCCGGAAAGCTGGGTGCTGATCGGTAGAGCGACGCGTCCCCGCCGAGCCGCGGCTCACAGGGACGGTGAGGAGGGGTGACAGGCAGGAACGATTTGTGCCTTTGCGTTGCGATCACCACAAAACCGCCGTTTTTATGTCCCGAACCCGCCCCCTCGTTCGTCGTGTTAAGTGCAGGGAGCGTCGCCGGCAGAAAGCACGGACGCCACCCGACCCAAACAAAAATTCAAAACAAAAGACTCCTCATGGAAACCACCACCACCCCCACGACCGCCGCCACCGCGAACACCGCCGAAACCGATCAATGCGCACAGATGTTCACCCCGCCGCAGAAGGAGCATGCGTGGCTCCAAAAGCTCTTGGGAGCGTGGACCTTCGAGTCGGAATGTCTCGGCGAGCCGGGCCAGCCGACGGCAAAATTCAGCGGAAAAGAAACGGTCAAGGCGCTGGGCGGCCTCTGGATTGTCGGCGAGGGGGCGGGGGAGATGCCGGGCGGCGGCACGGGGCTGACGATGATCACGCTCGGCTTCGATCCCAAGCGGAACCGCTTTGTCGGGACGTGGGTGGGCTCGATGATGACGCATCTCTGGGTTTACGAAGGCGAGCTCGATACGTCGGGCCGCGTGCTCACGCTCAACGCCGAAGGCCCGAGTTTCACCGATCCCGGAAAGCAGGCGAAGTATCAGGACGTGATCGAAATCAAGAGCGATGACCACCGCATCCTCACCTCGCGCACGCTCGGTGACGATGGCACGTGGACGCAATTCATGACCGCCCACTACCGGCGGCAGAAGTAGGAGCCTCGCTCCCGGGCCGCCGCGGGCGGGCGGGGGGCGGTGGGCATCCAGTAAAGCGGTGCGCCTGATACCGAATCCGCTGGCCGGCAGTTCTCGGTTGGCGGTTCGGGGCGGCTATCGTTGGCCGCCTTGCGTTTCGCGTGGGCCCAGCGAGACCCGAGCGTTGCCGGCGCGCATCGGCGCGCCCGGGCGGGCTCCCGCAGAACCGTGGGTGCCGCCGCGCCGCCGTCCCGTCAGAGGCAGCCCGGCGGCTGTTCTTCGGGTCCTGCATTTTCGGCTGAAAGTTCGGGCGAACTGTGCCGATTATCGCCCCTCCAACGAAGACCCACAGAAGCTCCAGCCCCTCAACCCACATGACGCTGCCGGACGGGACTGACGCCGATTCTCTCGACACGGCGCGCCGCAGTTCCTCCCGGCTGTTTGGCCTGCTGGTTTTCGTCGTTGGAGTGGCGGTGTCCGTCTCGGCGTGGTGGCTGCTTCGGGTGGAGTGGCGCGCGAGCGAAGCGGCCCGCTTCGAGCGGTTGAGCGAGCGCGTCGCCGGCGTGTTGCGCACCCGACTGGAACTCGCGGCGCAAGTCGTGCGCGGCGCCCGGGGCTATGTTTCGGCGAGCGTCGACGTCATGCCGGGGGAATGGACGCGTTATGTCGCGGCCGTGCGAGGGCAGATGCACGACGGGATCGTCGGCCTCGGCATCGCCGAGCGGGTGTGGCGCGCGGAGCTCGACGCCTTCGAGGCGCGAGTGAGAAAGGAGGGGCTCCGCGAGTTTCGCATCGAGCGGGAGAGCGACCGGGAGTTCGCCTACGTCGTGACGAGGATCGAACCGCGCGCCGACAACGTGGCCGCGCTCGGCAAGGACATGAACTCGGGCGAGACGCGCAAGGCTGCCGCGGACCTCGCGATGCGCAGCGGCGAGATCATGCTCACCGAACGCATGGGTATCATCAACGGCGGCGAAGAGGTCCCGGGCTTTCTGTTGATCGCGCCCGTGTTTTTGCGGAACGTCCCGTGTAACACGGCGGAGCAGCGCGAGGCGGCGCTGCGATGCTGGACCTATGCTTCGCTGCGCCTGGATCAGTTGATGGCGGGCTTGGCTGATGTGGCGGGGGGCCAGGTCGATGTGGAGCTCTATTCCGGTGATACCGGCGATCCCTCGCGCCTGTTGTTCGACTCCGATGGCTCCAGCCGTGCCGGCCCCGCGAAGCACCCGGAGCCTGGACGGTTGTTTCACCTCGAGATGCCGCTTGAGCTGTACGGGCGGCGCTGGACGCTCTGCTTCAGCACCCTGCCAAGTTTCGAGGCGACCGTCCGTCGTCAGCTCGACGTGCTGGTGCTCGGTGGCGGCCTGCTCCTCAGTGCGGTGGCGGCCGGTTTCGTCTGGGCGCTGCTCGGCGCGCGCACGCGGGCGATGCACCTCGCCTCGCGCATGACGGCGGATCTCCGGCGCACCGAGGCCGAGGCGCGCAAGCTCGCGCAACTCGCCAGCCTCGCGGAACAACATTTTCGCTTCATCTTCGACACCGTGCCGATGGGCATCTCGTGGCGTCTCGTCGCGCCCGATGGCACGGAGCAACGAATGATTAACGACGTGATGCTGCGCATCTGTGGCGTGACCCGGGAATTCGCCATGCAGTGGAGCGCGATCCACGGCCTCACCCACCCCGAGGACAAGCTGCGCCAGGAAGCGCTCGTGCGCCGCGTCAAAGCCGGGGAGATCGACCGCTACGCACTCGACAAGCGTTACGTCCAGCCCGACGGCACGGTGGTGTGGGTGCACTTCACGATGCAGCACCGTCGTTATCCCAACGGCAGCGTCGAAGAGCTCTTCACCGCGGTCGACATCACCGCCCAGAAACGGGCCGCCGACGAAGTGGTCGCCGCGAAGGAGTCCGCCGAGCAGGCCAACGAGCAGCTCGAAAACGCGATCGCGCGCGCACAGCAGGCGGCCCTCGAGGCCACGCAGGCCAACGTCGCCAAGAGCCAGTTCCTCGCAACGATGAGCCATGAGATCCGCACACCGATGAACGGCGTGATCGGAATGACGTCGCTCCTGCTCGATTCGCCGCTCACGCCCGAGCAGCGCGACTACGCCGAGACGATCCGCGCCAGCGGCGACGCACTCCTCACGATCATCAACGACATCCTCGACTTCTCGAAGATCGAGTCGGGCCGGCTCGAACTGGAGCAGGAGGTTTTCACGTTGCGCGACTGCGTCGAGGGGGCGCTCGACCTGCTCGCGCCGCGCGCCGCCGAGAAACAACTCGATCTGCTCTACGAAATCGCCGACGGCGTGCCCAACCGGGTGCGCGGCGACACCACGCGCCTGCGGCAGATTCTGGTCAACCTGCTCGGCAACGCCGTGAAGTTCACTGACCACGGCGAGGTCGTCTTGTCGGTGCGCGTGGAGCACGCACCGCCGGTGCCGGGGGCAGGGAGCAGGGAACCGGAGGCCGAGCCTGCGCTGTCTTCCTTGTTCCCTGCTCCTTCCTCCGGCGCGAGCACGACCGTGCTCGCGTTCACCGTGGCCGACACCGGCATCGGCATTCCGCCCGAGGCACAGGGGCGGCTGTTTCAATCGTTTTCCCAGATCGATGCTTCGACGACGCGACGGTTCGGCGGCACCGGCCTCGGCCTCGCGATCAGCAAGCGGCTCGCCGAGTTCATGGGCGGCCGCATGTGGGTGGAGAGCGATCCCGGCCGCGGCTCGCGTTTTCATTTCACAATTTGCGCCGAGGTGGTCGCGAGTAAACCGCAGACCTGGCTTGGGGGCATCCGCGTGAGCCTTGCGGAGCGGCGCCTCCTGCTCGTCGATGACAACGCAACGAGCCGCCGCATCCTCACGTCGCTCGCGCGGGGCTGGGGCATGGTGCCGTGCGTCTTCGAAACCGGCGCCGAGGCGCTGGCGCGTATTCAAGCGGGAGATACCTTCGACGTGGGCATCCTCGACATGCAGATGCCGGCGATGGATGGCGCGATGCTCGCGAAGGCGATCCGCCAGCGCCGCGGCGCCGACGAACTGCCGCTCGTGCTGCTCTCCTCGCTCGGCCAGCGCGATTTCGTGGACGATCCGCGGCTGTTCGACGTCGTCCTCACGAAGCCCGCCAAGCCATCGCAGATCTTCGACGCGCTGGTCACGGTGCTCCATCGCCGCGGCGGCGTCCGCCCGCCCGCCGCCAACACGCCCGTGCCGTCGCTGGTGCTGTCCGCCAGCGACGTGCGGCCGGAACGCGTGCTGCTCGCCGAGGATAATCGGGTGAACCAAAAGGTCGCGCTGCACATGCTCGTCCGTCTCGGCTACCGCGCCGACATCGTCGCCAACGGGCTCGAGGTGCTCGAAGCCGTCGGCCGCCAGCGCTACGACCTGATCTTGATGGATGTGCAAATGCCGGAGATGGACGGTCTCGCCGCCACCCGCGAAATCGTCGCGCGCCATCCGGAGCGCTCGACACGTCCCTGGATCATCGCGCTCACCGCGAACGCGATGAAGGGCGACCGGGATGTGTGCCTCGGCGCCGGCATGGACGACTACATCAGCAAGCCGATCAAACCCGAGGAACTCGCCGCCGCGCTCGGGCGGGCGGCGAACCGCCACGCCACGTCGCCGGCGGCGGCCGGCGCGATCCGGACCGCCGGTCCTCCGGACGGATCGCTGCGGCCGGCGTAACTAGACGACGGATACGACGTCGGGGGCACGGCCCCCGCGGCGCTTTCGCCGCGGTCCAGCGCGTCCGCGGTCAGCGCGCCGCGATCTGCGTCACCTGGCTCGCGACCGCCAGCCAGCGGTTGTTCTGCCTCACCCAGATGTCGGTGAACCGATATTCGCCGCTGACGTCGTGACCGTTCACGGTGGCCCTGATGGTGCTTTGCCCGGTGATCACCGCCGTCTCGCCGTAGGTGCGCACGGTCATCTCGCGGGGGCGTCATTTCCTTCATGGCGACGGCGCCGGACTGGAGGAGTTCCATTTCGCCCTGCTTGGTGAACACCGTCCCGTCGGGAAACGTGCTGACGTAGTCGTCGGCCAGGTGGCGCTCGAGAAAGCCGATGTCGCGCCGGACATACGCGTCCATCCAGCGCCGGTTCAGACTCGCGATCTCTTCGGTCAGGGCGGCGGCAGTCATCCGATTCATGAATCCGCGCCGCCGCCGAAATCAACCCGGACTCGCGAAAAGTTCGCCGCCGCGGCCCCGGCGTTCGCCTTTTCCGGGCTCCAATGTCATATTGGCGGGACGATCTCCGCTTCCCCGGACGATCCGTCTCAACCCCCAACGAATATGCCCCGAGGAGACAAGAGCAGCTACACAAGCAAGCAGAAGCGCCAGGCGTCGCACATCGAGCGCGGATATCAAAAGCGCGGCGTGAGCAAGAAAACCGCGAAGGCGAGAGCGTGGGCGACGGTCAACAAGCAGACGGGCGGCGCGAAGAAGAAGCGGACCGCGAGCCGCAAGCGGACCAAGCGCTAAAGCGGTTTCAGGAAAGCCGTGGCGAAACGCACGGCGAGGCGTCTCGCCGGGGCGCGGCCTCATCGGGGACGGCTCGCCCTGCCGGCCGCGGAAAAGGCCAAAGCGCGTTGCGTTCGTTCTGGCCGCAGGGAGCGGGACTTTTCGCGGGAACGCGGCGGCATGCCCCGCGCTACGCGAGCGCGGGGGTGTGTCGGCGGCGGGGGTCAGTCGCGGGGTGCGCCTCACCCCACTGGCACATCGCATCGAGCAGCGGGACGAGCGACTGCCCGAGCACCGTCAACGCGTAGTCGACGCGCGGCGGCACCACGCTGTGCACGGTGCGGGAGATCACACCGTCGCGCTCGAGCTCCCGCAGCTGCTCGGTGAGGACCTTCGGGCTCGCGTGCGGGATCAGCCGCGCGAGTTCGCCCGCGCGCCGCGGCTCCACCTCGAGATAATGCAGGATGATCGGCTTCCACTTGCCGCCGATCACCTCGAGGGTGCGCATGATTGGGCATTGGTTGTAGTTCATGGAGCGCAATTTTAACCGGCCGGTAAGTAGGACACAAATTTGTGGGGAATTGATGGATACACGGATTTTAGCGATAATGCGCGCATCTTCAAATCGCCATGGCAAACGTCCTCATTGTTCACGCCCACCCCGAACCGAAGAGTTTCAGCAGCGCGCTGGCCCACACCGCCCGCGAGGCCCTGGCGGGCGCGGGACACCGGGTGGCCTTCTCGGACCTCTACGCGATGGGCTTCGATCCGGTTTCGAGCCGGAGCAACTTCGTGACCGTCGCCGATGGCGACTATTTCAAGCCGCAGATCGAGGAGCGCCACGCGACCGCTCACGGCGGCTTTGCACCGCTCCTCGAGACGGAGATGCAGAAGCTCGAGTCGGCCGACCTGATCGTGTTTTCGTTTCCGCTGTGGTGGTTCAGCCTCCCGGCGATGCTGAAGGGCTGGATCGACCGCGTGTTTGCCTACGGCCGGATCTATGGCGAGGGCCGCTGGTATGAGCAGGGCATCGGCCGCGGAAAGCGCGCCCTCGCGGTGTTGACGACCGGCTCTCCGGCCACGGCGTACGGACGCGACGGCCTGCACGCCTCGCTCGAGAGCATTCTCACGCCGCTGCACCACGGCGTGTTCTGGTTCAACGGCTTCACCTCGCTCCGACCTTTCGTCGCGTGGAGCCCGGCGCATCTGACGCCGGCCGCGCGCGAAGCGGAGCTGCTCAACTGGCGAAAGCGTCTTGCGACGCTTTTCGACGAGCCCGGCGCCGTGCTTTCGCCGGCGGTCGAATATCACGCCGGCACATGGCGCGACCAGGCGGCACGCTTCCTCGTGACGGTGCGCCGGCGGAACGAGGCCCCGGCCGCTGGTGCCATGCTTTCACCGGACGACCTCGCCGCGCTCCGCAAGCTCCGCCGTAGCGGACGGCTGTTGCGTGTCTTCCTCACGCCGGCCGGGGCCGAATCCTGGCGGGGCTTTTTCGAATTTCGCGCGGCGAGTGCCGCGGAGGCCCTGGCGCAATGTCGCGACCTCCCGCTGGCCCGTCACTGCGAATTTGAGTGTGTCGGCCTCGATCCCTCGCTCGAGGATTCGCTTTCTCCGTTCTGGGCCACGGCGTGAGCCGGGCTGCGCGTTTTCAAACGCCTCCCCGCAGCGCGGTCTTTCAGCTCGCGCGCTTTGCGCGTCCCAGACGCGGGCTGAATCACCGCGCTACCTCAAGCGGCCGCCGCGCGAAGTTAATAACCGCCGCTAGCGAACCCGAGTCGGAACCCGTCGATGGCGACGGGTTCTTTGTGCTGTCGCGGGTGAGTTG
>DASWVO010000239.1:0-2857 GCA_036406235.1 Opitutaceae bacterium | reverse complement strand
GCCCGGCGACGCCCGCGCACGCGGCAAGTGCGAGCCAGCGCAGGGGGGCGCGGCGCTTCAGCTCGCGCGGCGAATCCCCAGAGACTTCCGAGCCCGGGCCGAAGCACCGCGCCACCGCGATCCAGCCCGCGACCATGCCGGCGAACGCCGCGCCGATCAGGACGTCGCCCAACCAATCGGGATCGATCAGCGCGGGCGCGTAGGTGGACGACGTCCCGGGCACGAGCCGTTCGAAGAGGAAGTCGAACGGCGGATCGAACAGGCAGAATTGAAACACCGCCGTCGCGATCGCCGCGCCGGCGCTCCACGGCAGCCAGGCCCAACCCGCGTGGCGCCGGGGATGCCGCCACCACACCACAAGGGCGAGGCTCCAGCCGATCAGGGAAACGAACCAGACGAAGTCCTGGTGGATGCCGAGCCGGCCGAGCCAGACCGGCCAGCCGTTCACGGGATCGATCTCAGTCATCGGCGGGATTGGAAACTCGAAGCCCGTACCGAGGCCGCAGGCCGACAGGTCGGCATTCCGAAATCCGAAACAAATTGAAATGACCGAAGCACGAATCGTTTCGGATTTCGGAATTCGGACTTCGCGTTTCTCAGCCTCACGGTGCTTCCACGTAGCCGTGCTTGATGGCGTAACGCACGAGCTCGGCGGGCTCGCGCATGCCCAGTTTGTCCTTCAGGGCGGTGAGGTGGTTTTGGACCGTCTTGGCGCTCATCCCGAGACGATCGGCAAGCACCTTGGCATTTTCCCCGCGGGCGAAGGCGCGCAACACCTCGCGTTCGCGCGGGGTGAGGTTGACCGCCACGGTGCGGCTCTCGTCGACCATCTTCTCGACCAGCAACTGCGCGCTCACCGGACAGTAGTATTTCTCGCCGGCGAGGACCTTGGTGATCGCCAGGCGCAGGGTGGCGAGGTCGGAGCGCTTCGTCACGAAGCCCTGCACGCCGAGGCTCACGGCCTCGCGCACGAGATGGCCCTGTTCGCTCGAGGAGACGATCAACCAGCGGGTGCGCGGGAGCTTCGGGCCGGCTTGGCGCACGAGGTCGAAGCCGCGGCCATCGGGCAGCATCCAGTCGACGATCGCCAGGGCGGGCCGCGTGCGCAGCAAGGCTTCGCGGCCCTCGGCGACGGTGGTGCAGTCGGCGGCGAGCACGAGCCCGAGTTGGTCCTGGATGAGGTGGGCAAACAGTTGCCGCACCATCGTGTGGTCTTCGACGAGGACGATGTTTTCGGGGATCACGTTGCAAGGACGCTAACAGAGCGCGCCCCCACGTTGCCCGGGAAACGCAGAACGCCAATCGGGAAATTTTCCCGTCGAGCCGGCGCCTGCGCCGCCGCGGAGCAAACGGATCCTCGCAGCTCAGGGCACCGCGTAGATCTCGAGGAGCACCTCGCCGCTCGGGCCCTCGATGCGGCTTCGCGCATGCGCGGTGTATTGGCCGGGCGGAAGCTCAAGGAGCAAGGCGGCGTCTTTCGAGCCGGCCGGCAGGGCAAACGCGCCGATCTGCTTCGAGCGCTCGACGATCTCGGCGGCGTCGGGGCGGGTCGACCAGTCGTCGTTTTCGTAATGCGGCGTGGAGCCCTTGAAGAGCGTGAGGATGGGGTCGGCGAGCGGCTGGGGGACGCCGAGCCCGGCGAGCGTCGGACCGACGGCGCGGATCAACACGGTGCGCGCTTCGTCGTGAATCACGAACCCGCTGATCACCGGCAGACCCGGCGAAACCTGGGCGCGGGCGGAGAGATTGACGAGCGGGCCGACGTCGAGCTTGGCGTCCTCGCGCGCCGCGACGTCGTGGTAACCGCGGCCGTTGATGTCGAAGGCGGGGAAGTCGTCATAGGCGAAATTGGCCACCGCCTCGGGCCCGAGCCGGCGGTAGGCGAGCCAGGCCGACGAGAGAATCACCACCCGATCGAAGGCATGGTCGGGCAGGGTGACGCTGGCGGGCACCGGTTCATCGTCGGTGGCGCGCAGTTCGCCCTTGGCGTTGAGAAGATAGTAGCGGGCGAGGATTTGTCCGTCGGTGGACGGCACGAAGCGGACCACCGCGATCTCGAAGAGGCGGGTGAAGGTGGCGGCCGAGGCCAGCGGGGCCAGGGCGAGGCAGCAGAGCAAGCGGAGCAACCGGGAGTTCATGGAGGGATGCCGGCCGGAAGGAGCCGGGGGTGGCGCTTTTATCAGGCTTCGTGCCAAGTTGCGGTCGGTTTACGAGCGACTGAACATTAGCGGCTTGCGAAACTCGCTTCTGCGGTCGTGGCGTGCGGCTCATTCACCGCCGGGACGTGGAGGTCCCGAAATCGGGAACGAAGCGGAGCGGGCGGGCGCGCGCGCCGGTGTGTTTCTTTCGTGTGGCCTCACACGCCCGGGCGGCTTTGTGTGAGCGCCGCATGGGCTTCTTCGATCGCCTCGTCGGCAAAAAGTCTTCCCACCCCGTTTCGGCCGCCGCGCCGGTTTCCGTTCCCGCTGCCGCGGGCGAGTCGTCGCCGGCGCCGGGCGGCGGCGTCGTGCCGCAGTTGCTCGCCGCGCGCGAAAAACTCGAGGCGCGCGACCTGCCCGCGGCGCTCGCGCTCTACGAGCAGGTGCTCGCGACGGCCGGCGACCGGCCCGATGTGCTCGTGACGATCTCCGGCGACCTCGGTTCGTGCGGTTTCGTCGAGCCGATCGTGGAGCTGATCGCGCCGCGCTACGATGCGGAGCGCCATGGCCCGGCCACTGGGCTCAATCTCCTGCAGGCCTACCTCGCGGTGCGCAATCCCGACGCCGCCCAGCACTTGCTCGACATCCTCTTCGGGCTCAACCGGCCCGAGCTCGAGGAGCGGCTCTGGGGCTTTTCCAATGCGATCGCCGAGTTGATC
>DASWVO010000238.1:0-10655 GCA_036406235.1 Opitutaceae bacterium | reverse complement strand
TGTACCGCGAACCCGCGCGCCCGGCGGCGCTGGCGGCCGCGGAGCCGACGGCGGGCCGGCCGGCGCTGCCGTGGGCGCGGCTCTGGAAGGAGCGCGCGCTGTGGGGCATCGTGCTGGTGCGCCTGGTGAGCGATCCGGTCTGGTATTTCTGCCTGTTCTGGATGCCGGGTTACCTGCAGGAGTCGAAGGCGGTCTCGATCGGACTGCTCGGCGTGATCGGGTGGATACCGTTCCTCTGCGCCAACATCGGCGGCCTGGCCTTCACCGCGCTTTCCGATTACCGCGCACGAAAACACGGCCTGCGCGGACGCAAGCGCCTGGTCATGGCGACCGCGCTGGCCGGTCCGCTGTGCTTCCTGATTCCGCACACGTCGGTTGGCGTGACCGTCGCACTCTTCTGCCTCATCGCGATCCTGTGCAATGCCTGGCTCGGCTCGCTCGCGCCGATGATCGCGCAGCTGTTTCCGATGGGCAACGTGGCGAGCGTCTACGGCATCTCGGGCGCCTTCGGCGCGACGGGGGCGATCCTGTTCAATTACCTCATTGGCCAGGCCGCGGGCCGCTTCGGCATGGAGCCGCTCTTCATCGCGATGGGCCTGCTGCATCCGCTGGCGGCGGCGATCATGTTTTTCCTGGTGCGGGAAAAGAAAACGACGCCGACGCTGGCGGCGCCTCCCGTCCCCGTCAGTGCTTGACCGCAAGCAGCCGGCCGAGGCGGTCGGCGAGCTGCAGCACGCTGTTCTCGAGTTCCTTTTGGTCGCGGAGAATGTAGGCGTCGTGCCGGATCAGCAGGGCGACGGCCAGGCGCGGCGGGTTGACGAGCGGTTCGCGGATCACCGCGGCCACCGACACATGGTCCACGCTGGTCTCGCGATGATTCCACGCGAATTGGTTTTTGCGCGCCTCGCGCAACTGGGCGAAGAACCGCTCGCGGTCCAGGTTCGTGTGGGGAGTGATCGGACGGTCGTCCGGTTGCGGACCGTATTCAGGCCACAACGACTCGTCCATCTGCGCCACGAGCACCTTGCCGGCGGACGACGAGTGGGCGGCGCTGCTGCGGCCGAGGCGCATCGTGTTGCCCTCGACGCCGGCGGCGCAGATCACCCAGGCGTTGCGGCCGCCGAGCATGTCGATGTAGATGCTCGCATCGAGCCGGGCGGCGGCCTTGCGCAGCTCCTCGTCGAGCTTGAGATTGTGTCCGAAGTGAGCCGCGATCTCGTGCACGAAGGCGAAGATCCCGGCGTTCACGCCGTAGCGGTGGTTCTTCTCGTTCTGCTGCACGAATCCGATCTGGCACAGCGTCTTGAGCAGGCGGTGCAGGGAGGATTTCGGCAGACCGAGTTCCGCGGCGATCTGGGTGACGCCGAGCGGGTAGCCCTTCTGGAGCAGCAGTCGCACGACAGCGATGCCTTGGGTGAGCGGCGTGTTGGGGGTGGAGCCGGGGGCGGACACGCCAGAAGCGAAAGCATCGGCGGATGCCGGAGGCAAGCACGGTCGGAGCCGGGACGCGTTCCATTGCTGGAACTCGTCTGTCTCGCGCGGGCGGCGCCGACTTGGTGTTGCGCGGCGGTTTGTAAACGGTGGAGGCGTGAAGATTCCCCAATTCAACTTACGCACATCCTGTCTGGTCGTCGGCGGTGGTCCCGCGGGTTATGGCGCGGCGCTGGCCGCGAGCGAGGGAGGCTGCCCGGTGCTGCTGGCCGAGCGGCACGGCTTCCTGGGCGGCATGGGCGCGGCCGCCGGCCTCAGTTGTTACCTGAACCATCGCGACACCCGCGAGGATGTGAGCGACGGCGTCTATCGCGGCTTGATCGACGCCCTGCGCCGGCTCGGCGCCAGCTATCACGACGATTATTCCCAGGCCGATTTCTTCGAGCCGGAGTGGTGCAAATGGGTGATGGAGCAGCAGCTCCTCGCCGCCGGCGCGAAGATCCTCTACCACTGCCTGTTCGAGGCGGCGGAGAAACACGGCGACGGCTGGCGGGTGACGTTTCTCTGCAAGGGGGCGCGCATCGCCGTCGAGTGTAATTATCTTGTTGATACAACCGGCGACGCCGATGTGTGCGCCTCGGCCGGCGTGCCGGTCACTCACGGGCGCCGCAGCGACGGCAAGGCGCAGCCGATGACCATGGTCGTGCAGCTGGGCGGCTTCGATCCCGGCGTCTGGGCCCGCGCGGGGGGCCGGATGGTGGGCGGGGGCAGTTACGCGATGGAGGGCGACTGCTTCCACGCCGAGGTCGCCGCCGCCCGGGCGGCCGGCAAGTGGACGATCCCCCGCAACGAGATCGCGATGTTCTGGTCGATGCCCGCGGATCCGACCCGCATCACGATCAACGGCACGCGCATCAACGGCCTCAGCGCCTGCAATCCGCTCGACGTCACGGCGGCCGAGACGGAGGGACGCCGGCAGGCGCAGGAGATTCTGTATCTTTTCAAACACTACATCCCCGGCGGCGCGGGCGTGCATCTGCTGCAGACCGGCCCGCAGGTCGGCGTCCGCGAGAGCCGGCGCATCACCGGACGGGCGGAGCTGACGGAGGCCGATGTGCGCGGGGGGCGCCGGCCCGCTTCCTCGGTGGTGAACTGTTCGTATCCCATCGACGTGCACCAGCCGGACGGCGCCGGCACGCAGTTCGAGAAGACCGTCGCCGATCAGGCCTACGGGATTGCCTGGGAGTGCCTGCTGCCGTCGGGTGTGGACAACATCGTGGCGGCGGGGCGCTGCATCAGCGCCACGCACGAGGCTGCGGGCAGCTTCCGCGTCATGCCCACGTGCATGGGGCTCGGCGAGGCGGCGGGCACCGCCGTCGCCCTGGCCGCGGCGGATCGCGTCCCGCTGCACGCGGTCGCCGCCGAGCGGATACGCGCGGTCATGGATGAGCGCAAGGCCGGTGTGTTGACGATGGCGGGATAGCGTTGAGGATGGGGCGATGTTTCCGGCGACCTTTCTCACGCAGCTCATCCCGGCACGCATCGCGGAGGCGCTCCGGCGCGTCGAAAAACGGATCTGGACGCGCCTGCCCGCGGAGATCGCGGTGAGCCAGACCGCGAGCTTCCAGGCGTTCCGCCGTCCGGAAGAGCTGAGCCCGGCGGAGTTTTCCCCGGTCCCGGCGGCGCCTTTTCACTGGGGCCCGAAATACGCCCAACGCTGGTTCCGCCTCTCGCTTCCAGAGTGGGACGATCGACAAACGCGCTACCTCGTGTGGAACGACCAGGCGGAGGCGACCGCCTACGTCGGCGGCGTGCCGTATTCGGGGCTCGATCTGGCGCACCGCTACTGTCCGTTGCCGGCGGGCCTCCGCGAGTTGTGGATCGAGGCGGTGTGCATCCGCTCGGCGATTTGGCTCGACGGCACCGCCTCGCATCTGACGGAGGACGGCAGCCGCTACCTGCCGCCCGAGATGGCGGTGCGCGACGATCTGGCGTGGTCGGTTTACCACGACTTGAAGGTGCTCCTCGACCTGCTCGAGGCGGAGCACCGCGACTATCATCCCGGGGCCACCAAGCCCTTCACCGATCCGGTCCGCCACACGCCGCCGGCCCTGCGGGTCAGCCCGCTCTTTCGGCGGTTGTGTGACCGGCTCGACCGCGCGGTGGGTGTGTTCGACCGCGAGGGACTGCCGGCGTTTGCCGCGGCGCTGCGCGCCATCTATCGCGACTTCCCCGCCGAGGCGGGCGCGCTCGAGGCGGTGCTCACCGGCCACGCGCACATCGATCTCGTGTGGCTGTGGCCGGAGCGCGTGGGCGAGTTCAAGGCCGTGCACAGCTGGGCCACGCAGGTGCGCCTGCTCCAGACGTATCCGGAATTTCGATTCGGCTATTCGCAGCCGGCGAGCTACGAGGCGGTCGCCCGCCGGGCGCCCCGGCTGCACGATCGCGTGCGCGGGCTGATCGCGGAGGGGCGCTGGGAGGCGACCGGGGCGAGTTACGTCGAGAGCGACACCCAGCTCCCGTGCGGCGAGGCGCTGTGGCGCAGCCTGCGCCTGGGGCAGGAGGCGTTCGCGGAGCTGCGCGGGCGGCCGGCGACGGTGTTCTGGCTGCCGGATGTCTTCGGTTACACCGGTTGCCTGCCGCAGCTCCTGCGCGCCTGCGGCGTCACGGGATTCTTCACCACCAAGCTTTCGTGGAGCACGCTCAACCGTCACCCGCACACGAGCTTCGTCTGGCGCGGCAATGACGGCTCCGAAGTCGTCGCGCACGTGGTGCTGTTGCACGACTACAACGAGGCCGTCGACATCCGCCGGTTGCGGGAGGACGCGCTGCACCACCAACAGGCCGCGGTGCACCACGAGTTTCTCGTGCCGACCGGCTATGGCGACGGCGGCGGCGGCCCGACCGAGGAGATGTGCGAGCGGACGCGGCGGGTGAACGACCTCGCCGGCGTCCCACGCACGCAGTGGGGCGGTATCGAGGCATTTTACGAACGGCTCGCGCGCGTCCAGGACCGGCTGCCGGTGGCCGCCGGCGAGCTCATGCTCGAACTGCACCGCGGCGTCTACACAACGCACGGCTGCGTGAAATCCGCCTTCCGCGGCCTTGAGCGGGCACTGCAGATCCAGGAGGCGGCGCACGCGGTGACGGGCGCCGGCCCGATCGACCAGGCGGCGTGGCGGCGCCTGGTGTTCGCACAGTTTCACGATTACATCCCCGGCAGTTCGATCTGGGAGGTTTATGCGGAGGGCGTTCCGGAGCTCGAGCGGCTGGCCGCCAGCGCGTTGCAGACGGCGCAGGCGCAACTGTCGGCGCCCGGGGCCGCACCCGCCGCGACGGGCTGGTTCAATCCGCTGGCGGTCGGCCGCACGTGGATCGACGGCGAGGCGTGCTACTGGCTCGGCCCCTTGAGCGGCGGTCCGGCGGCGGGCTTGAAACGCGTCGCGGCGAAAACCCCCGACGCCACCGCCGAGTCGCTCGCCAGCGATCGCGTGCGCGCCCGGTTCGGTCGCGATGGCGGGCTGCTGGCCCTGAGCATCGACGGACGACGCGTGGCGTTGACCGGCGCCGGGCATGCGTTGTGTGCGTATCCGGACCATCCCGCCGCTTTCGAGGCGTGGGATGTCGATCGCAACACGCTCGTCGACGGTCTGCCCGCCACGCCCACCGGCGAACCCGAGATCAGGCAGGAGGGTTTGGAGGCGAGCGTCGCATTCACGTATCGGATCGGCAACGACAGCACGGTGCGTGTGTGTTATCGCGTGGTCGCGACGGAGCCGGTGCTGCGCATCGACTACGACGTGGACTGGCGGGACCCGGAGTGTTTGCTGAAGGCGATCTTCACGACCTCCTACCGCGGGCGGCAGGCGCGCTTCGGCGCGCCCTTCGGCAGTACGTTGCGCGGGCAATGGCCGGGGCACGTGCGCGAGGAGGCGCTGTGGGAGGTGCCGTTCAGCCGCTGGCTCGCGGTGACCGACGACGCGCAGGCCGAGGGCCTGGCGGTCGTGACGCGGGACCGCTACGGAGCGTCCGTGCGCGACGGCGCCGCCGGGATCACGTTGCTGCGCAGCGCCTGGGTCACCGAGGCCGATCACCACCCGGCGATCCGCGAAACCCCGGATCGGCCCATGCATTCCGACCTTGGCCGGCAACACATCAG
This sequence comes from Opitutaceae bacterium, assembly GCA_036406235.1. Taxonomy (GTDB): domain Bacteria; phylum Verrucomicrobiota; class Verrucomicrobiia; order Opitutales; family Opitutaceae; genus DASWVO01. The sequence goes on along the minus strand of DASWVO010000238.1, from coordinate 5,065 downwards.
CCTGGCGTTGGGGCGCTTTGCGGGCGACCTGCCGCTGGAGGAGCAGCCCGCGGTGTTGGCCGATACGCTTTACACCCCCTGTGTGCCCGCGGCGGGCGAAACAGCCTGGTTGGCCGGCCTTGGCGGTATTCAGGATTCGACGACGCTGGTGCCGTGCTGGACGGAGCCAGCGGCGAACGGCGCCTGGTCGTTGCGCCTGCACGAAGTGGGCGGGCGCGGCGGTGTGGCGCGGATCGCGCTGCAGCCGGGCTGGATCGCCGCCGCCGGAGCCCTCCAGGCGACGCCTGCCGACGTTGCGGCCGGGGCGTGGCACGAGGGGGTCCTGCCGGTGGAGTTTGGTCCCTACGCGGTCGTCACCGTCTGGTTCCGGCGCGCGTGAGGTGAAACGGGCCCGCGCCGGTTTTGTGCGTAGGCCCGTCGCCGGGGAAGGTCAGTCGAGAACGAACTTCACCGCGTCGGCGATCACAAAGCCGTTGGCGCCGTCGTTGCGCACGGCGACCGCGGCGGAACCGCCAACCGAAAATGTGTAGGTTCCGAGTAACACCCAGGCGCCGTTGTCGGTCCGTTGATTGACGCTGACCGTCGTGGTTCCGCCGGCGTGGAGGACGTCCACCGGCGCGTTGCTGGCGCGGTTGGTCTCCGCGGTCCAGCGCAGGTAGACCTTGTAGCTGCCGGCCACCGGCAGAGCGGGGGAGAAGGTGACCTTCCGGCCTCCGGTCGCGCCGGTGTTACCGTCGTGCAGGTAGTTGATGCCCTGATACCCGGCGGTGGCGGTGGACGCGATCCACGTGCCGACCTTCGCCACGCCGGTGGCGTCGGCGTTGTCGACCACGATCTCCGCGCTGGCCATTCCGAGGACGGGCGCGCTGTCCCGGCTTTCGCCGCCGGCGTTCTTCGTGGAGACAGCGTAGTAATAGCTCACGTTCGGCGCGGCGGTCGTGTCGGTGTGACTGGTCGTCGTGAGGCCGCTGGCGATCGTCGTGTAGGGGCCGCGCAAGGACGGCGCGCGCTTCACGGAGTAACTGAGCGCGCCGGGCAGGGCGTCCCAGGCGAGCGCAACGGGGGCGGTGTCGGTGGTGGCCGTCAGGCCGGAGGGCGGGCGCGGCACGGTGAGCTCGAAGCGCGCCGCGTCGGCGATAACGTAGCCGTTGGCGCCGTCGTTTTGGATGCAAACGCTGCCTCCGGTGCCCGCGTTGAAATGGAAAGTGCCGAGCAGAATCCACGCGGAGCTGAGGCTCAGCTGCTGGTTGAGGCTCGTCGTGTGGGTGCCCGCCGCGTGCACGATCTCGACCGGCGTGTTGGTGGCGCGATTGGTGTTCGCGGGCCAGCGCAGGTAGACGTCGTAGCTTCCCGCCGTGGTGAGGTTGGGCGCAAAGCGCACGCTTTTGCCGCCGGCGGCGCCGGTGTTTCCGTCATGGAGGAAATTCGTTCCCTGGTAACCCGGCGTGGACGTCGAGGCGGTCCATGCGCCCGTGAGCGTCACGCCGGCATCGGTGTTGTCGATGACGACGGGTGCGGCGGGCACGGCGCAGATCGGCGGCGAGTCGGCGCTGGTGCCGCCCGCGTTGGTCGCCGAGACGACGTAGTAACAGGCGGTGCCGTCGGGCAGACCGGTATCGGTGTGGGCGGGGGTGCTGAGGCCGGAGGCCACCACGCTGTAACTTCCGTCGATCGCGGCGGCGCGTTTCACGGTGTAGCTGGTGGCCTCATACACCGGCGCCCACTTGAGCGCGATCTGGCCGCTGGCCGGAGCGGCGCGCAAGCCGGCGGGCGTGGACGCGGCACCGCCGTTCGCGGCGGTGCTGAGGCGAACAATCGTGATGCGGTCGGTGACGTTCAAGGCGATCGAATTACCGCTGATCGAAGCGGCCGCGGCCGCCATCGCGCCGCTGTCGTTCAGCGTGAACACGCGCGCGCTCACGATCGACGATGGGACGGTGAGGGAGACCGCCTGGGCGGGGACGCTGATCGTGGCGCCCGTCAGGGGATTGTAGCAGGGCAGGCCCAGCCAGAGGCAGAGGTAGAAGTCGCCGTTGCGCTTGCGGAAGAGTGCGGTGCGAACATCGGCGGTGCTGCCGGAGAGGGTGTAGTCGAGCGAGCCGGGAGCGAATGACGGGCCGGGATCGCCCAGCACCGAGAGCATGTTTTTCAGCGCGGTGTAGGCGGGCTTCTCGCTCAGGTCGTTTTTCAACAGTCCGAAGTTGTGTTCCTGATTCGCAGGATCGACGCCCTCGTCGACCAGCTCGTAGGCGGTGGTGACGGCGAAACCCGCGAGGAAATGCGTCAGGTAATAGCGGGGGATGTAGCGGCCGTGGGCCGTCAGGGGCCAGCAGCCGGTGAGCGACGCGGCGGTCGCGCCGGCGCCTTCGGTGGCGATCATGCCGCGGCCGGGGCCCTGCACCTGTGAACGGTTGTCCACGGCGTCGTCGATCCCGCGGATGGTCGTCGTTTCCGGATGCCAGCCGTAAAGGTAATGGTGGATGTTGCTGTATTCGATGTGCGCGCTCAGGTCGCCGGCGGCACTGTAGGCCGCGTCGGTCGTGAACGACGGGCCGATGAGCGGGAGGGCCGCGATCGACGGATCGGCGTCGCCCGCCAGCTGCGCCCACGCATCCGCCGTGGCGGCCCGGGCGTAGTTGACAAAATAATACGCGGAGGCCGGATCGGCGGACAGGGGTTCATTGAGGTTCCGCCAGTAGGTGGCGGCCTGCTGGGACGGCATGTCGAGTTCGTTGTTCATCTCTGCGAACGCGATGACGTCGCGCCCGGCGAGGCGCACGTAGTCGTTGATGGCCAGGGCCGGTGGATTCGCCCAGTAGGCGGCATTGGGTCGCGTGCCGGCGGCGGGGTGGATCGTGACGATGTTCCTCACGCCGGCGTCCGCCAGTTTTTGCAGCTTGGCAATATAGTCGCGCCCGGTGCCCGTGTCGCGGGAGTGGCGGATGCCCGCGTCGATCAGCTTCTCGCTGAGCGCGGGATAGTTGAGGTACACGTTGTTGAACCGCCAGTGGGTCGCGACGGCGGTCGAGGCAACGAAGGCGTCGGCTTCGTTTGCGGCGGCGGGAGTGGCGCTGACGATGACGGGCGGTTGCGTCCAGACGAGCGCGGCGAGCGCCACCAGCGGGATGCTGGATTTCCGTTTTGTTTTCATGGGGTGGAGGAAAGCGATGCGGGCGGGCCTGCGCGGGGATGGCGCGAGCGCGCGGGGTTGGGGACAGACCGCGTCGACGACTCAAATCCGCGGGACAGGTGTTGTTGCAATCCTGCGGAGAATCGCGCGCGTGGATTGATTCCACCGGTGGAATTTCCCGGGACGAACCAGCAGGCGCGACGCCCGGGGCGGGCGGCCGCTTGCGAGTGTTCCGGTAATGGAACCCGGCGCACGCGCAGCCGCGCTTTTCCGTTGTCGCGTTTCGGTGGATACCGGCAAATCGTCCCGTTCGAATCGGAGACCCCTGCTGGTGAGCGACTCCGCGCGAACCGCGTCCACCCTATTCATCTGTCCCCATGTTACATTCCTCCCATCCTCGTCGTCTCTGGGTGCTGATCTGCAGCTGCCTGGCGTTCGCCATCATGTCCCGGGCCCAAACCGAGGTATCCTACGATTTCGCGGATTCGTCCCAGTGGGTCCGGCTGGACACCGTCGTCATGCGCAATGGCGCCGCCCTGGCTTCGACCTTGGGGGCTTCGAGCTGGTCCAACGCCGCCGGCCCCGACGAGGCGCCGGGCCGGGTGAATCTGACGGTGACGGCGGCCCAGGAGTTTACCTATTACTCCACCAAGGCCATCACGCCGGGGAACGGGATCGTCGTCTCCTACGATTTCCTGGCCACCGAGTTCACGGCCGGCGGAGTGTCGCGCACCGTGATCGGCCTGGGCGTGATCGATCCCACCACCACCGCGGTCGCGGCGGACCTCAATCTCGTGCCGAGCATCACCGCGCCGCAGGCGCGCCTGATCAAGCTGGCTGCGAACACCACCGCCACCTTCGAGGCGCGCAACACCGACAACTACGACGCCGACACGGAGGTCGCGCTGGTGGGCGGCACCTGGTACCGCTTCACCGCGACGTTCATTCCCAACGCCGCGCAGAGCACCTACCACATCGCCTCCGAGTTGCGCGACCTCGGCACGGGCGCCGTCGTTGCGTCGGCGACGGGCGACACGAAAACGGCCTCGACGGCGACGTTCTTCTCCGGCGGCGCGCCGCTGAATTTCTACGTCGGCATCCTCGCCCAGGGTCAATACGGCGGCGCGGCGGCGATCGACAACTTCACCATCGCGGCCGTGCCCCCGCCGGTGGCGCCCTCGATCACGACGCAGCCGCAGAGCCAGGCCGTCGCCGAGGGGCAGGACGCGACCTTCTCCGTGGCCGCCAGCGGCACGGCGCCGCTGTCGTATCAGTGGAAGAAGGGCGGGGCCGATCTCACCGACGGCGGACGTATTTCCGGATCCACTACCGCCACGCTCACGCTCACCGGAGCAGAGGCGGCCGATGCCGGCAGCTATACGGTGGTGGTCACCAACACCGTCGGCAGCGCCACGAGCAATGCCGCCACGCTCGCCGTTCATCCTCCCGAGCCCCCGGCGATCACGACCCAGCCGGCAAGCCAGGTCACCACCGATGGGATGACGGTCACCTTCTCGGTCGCCGCCAGCGGCACGGGGCCTTTCACCTACGAGTGGAGGAAAGAGGCCGCGGTGCTGGCCGACGGCGGACGCCTCTCCGGCGCTACGACCGCGTCGCTCACGATCACCGGCGCGGTGGCGGCCGATGCGGGCAGCTACTCGGTCGTGGTGAGCAACGCCGTCGGCACCGCGACCAGCGACGCCGCCACCCTCACGGTCAATCTTCCCGAGCCGCCCGCCATCACGGCCCAGCCGGCCAGCCGGTCCACCCCCGAGGGCGTGGACGTCACGTTCACGGTGGAGGCCAGCGGCACCGGGCCCCTGTCTTATCAGTGGAAGAAGGGGGCGGAAGTCCTCGGTGATGGCGGCCGTATTTCCGGATCCACTACGGCGACGCTTGCCCTCGCGGCTCCCCAGGCCGCCGATGCGGGCAGCT
>DASWVO010000237.1:0-89822 GCA_036406235.1 Opitutaceae bacterium | reverse complement strand
GAAGCGGCGGCAAGAGTGCCGCCCCTCCTAGCTTTGGCTGTCGTCGTTTAGTTGGGCCAGCCGGCGTCCGCCGTCAGCGGATCGGTGCCGCGTTCGAACTCCTGGATGTTCGTGAAGCCATCTTTGTCCGGGTCGGCCTCGTCCGCGGCGATTCCCGTGGCGTCGAGCTGCGCAAAATAGCGTATCCGCCACGTCTCGACGGCGCTGAGCCGCGGTTCGCGGGTGGCGACCACGAGCGAGAAGGCGTTCACCCGGACCGCCTTCGGGGTCGCGTTAAGCGGCGTGATCGCGAAGAGGCCCGCAACGAGGTCGGCGCGTCCGTCGAGAAAGGTCGTGGGCAAGAGCGGATTCCACTCCACGCCATCGACGTAGTAGTGCCAGGCACCGGTCTAGCGCGTGAGCGTGACCCGCCGAGGCGAATGACATCGGGCGCCCAGAACGCGGGCTCGCCGCCGACCCACGCGAGTTCGTTGGCGAATTCGGCGGTGGGATCGGGAAAGAGCGGATTGCCTGCGGCCGGGCTGCTGGAGAGCTGCGCCCAATGCACCCAGTCCGCGGTCCTGGCGGACGCAAGGTGCGAACCGAAAACGTAGAACTGTGAGCCGTCGCGGACGGCCGACGGATCATGCACCGAGACGTTGGAGAACGTCGGAAGCGACGCAGAAGCGTGCGCGTGCGCGAACACGATCGTGCTGACTATCGAAGCGAGCACGGTGGAAACCACGCTCGCGAGGCCGGCGCGATGAACGCCGGAGCGAAACGAGGTGGGGTGGGGCATGGTGGTGCGGCCGTGCGGCAGAGCGCAAACCGGCTCACCCTCGTCATGCGCCATCGGGCGGAGAAACCCGACAGCGCCGCGCAAAGCAGGGGACAACCTCCGACTGGCCGGATTGGCGCCCGAGATTGTGGAACGACATGAACTGGGCCGATCGCGGACCGGCCCTGCAGCACAGCCAGCATCCGTGTTTAGCAAACGCGGCTCCTTCGAACTGGCCTGCCCGCAGGCGCAGCCCCTTGGTCACGAACGTTTGCCCACTTACTCGTTCTCGAGCTGCCGGAGGACCGCGGCCGCGCCCTTTGTTACGATGGCTTCCACGTAGGTCGTGACGGCGCGGGTGAGGCCGGGAATGGCGTTGAGATCCTCGCCCCAGATCGAGGAGTTGCCCAAAACCGCCTGCACGACCGGCGGCACGGGTGCGGCGGCCGCGCTCCACTGGGTGCGGAAAAACTCTAGCACGGCGGGCGAATCCTGCACGCGGTATTCCTCCTTCCTGGAACGGTGGCCGATCAGCGCACCCTCCCGCAGTTCGGTGCCGCGGTAAAACGCGATGAGAGCGGCAAGGGAGAAGCTGAGGCGCTTCGGCAACGTGCCCTGGCGGGTGAGGTAAGTCTTGAGCGACGGCAGCACGCGCGCGACGAACTTGCTCGTGGAGTTGAGCGAGATCGAGAGCAGCGGGTGTTGCACGTGGGGATTGGAGAAGCGCTCGCTCACGGCGGCGGCGAACGTCTCCAGGTCGGCCCGCGGCAGGTCGAGCGTGGGGATGATTTCCTCGCTGAGGCCGCGGGCCACGAAGCGCGAGATCACCGGATCGTCCATGCAATCCTTGACCGTGTCCTTGCCGGCCAGATACGCGGCGAGCACCGTCATCGTGTGGGCGCCATTGAGGATGCGCACCTTGCGATCGCGGTAGGGTTTGTAGTCGTCGGTCCAGACGACGTTGAGCCCGGCGCGGGTGAGGGGCAGCTCGGCGGCGAGCGACGCCGGCCCCTCGATCACCCACGAGTGGAAGACCTCTCCCGTGTTGAGCAGTTTGTCCTCGTAGCCGAGCGACTGGGTGAGCGCGGCGGCCTCGTCGCGCGGATAGCCGGTGACGATGCGATCGACGAGCGTGTTGCAGAAGACGTTGTGTTGCTCGACCCAGCGAACGAAGGCCGGCGAAAGCTGCCATTTCGCCGCGGTCTCGAGCACGCAGCGCCGCAGGTTGGCGCCGTTGTATTCAATCAATTCACACGGGAGCATCACGAGCCCCTTGTCCGACGCCCCAAGGAACGTGTTGAACCGCTCGAGGAGGAAGCGCGTGAGTTTTGCCGGAAAGGAGCGCGGCGGCTGATCGCTCGGCAGATCGGAAGGATGGCAGGCGATGCCAGCCTCGGTGGTGTTGGAGACGATGAAACGCAGGTCGGGATTGTGGGCGCAGGCGAGGTAGGCGCCGAAATTCGTGTGCGGGTCGATGCCGCGGGAGATCGGCGCAACCACCTCGCGCTCCTCGACCATGTGCCCGTGCTGGAGGCCGCGCAGGATCTGGGTGTAAAGGCCGTCCTGCTCGTTGAGGGCGCCGATGAGTCCGGTGGGCAGCGGCTGCACGACGACGATCCCTCCCTCGTAAAGGCCGGCCTCGTGGAGGCGGTGGATCATCCAGTCAACGAAGCCGCGGAGGAAGCCGCCCTCGCCGAACTGCAGGATGGTCTCCGGCCGCTTTTTGCGGGGCCCGCGGATCAACCGGGAAAGTGCCGCTGGTTTGGACGCCAGCAGGGCGGCGTTGAGGCGAGGCAGAGCAAGAGTCGCGCTAGACATGGGACGGGAGGGAAAGGCTGGGGGCCGGTCGGGCGTATCGAAATCTCTCTTACGGAGAGGGCGAAAAATGGCCTACAGCGTCACGCCATCCTTCCAGATGGCGATTTCGCGATGGCCGCGGATTTCATTTTTCGCGCGCCGGCGGCCCGAGGCGGTGTCGAGCACGAGCTCCCAGAGCCGTCCGGCGAGTGTATCCATCGTCTCAACACCGTCGGCCAGCAGTCCGGCGTTGAAGTCGATCCATTGGGGCTTGCGCGTGGCGAGGTCGGTATTGCTCGCGATCTTCAGCGTGGGCACGGGAAACCCCATCGGGTTGCCGCGGCCGGTGGTGAAGAGGACCACGTGCGCGCCGGCGATGGTCATCGCGGTGCCGGAGACGCCGTCGTTGCCCGGAGCGTTGAGCAGGGCGAGGCCGCCGAGGCCGGCGCGCGCGGGTGAACCGTAGGGCAGCACCTGACGGACGGGCGCCTTGCCACCCTTCTGCACGCAGCCGAGCGATTTCTCCGCGAGGGTGGTGATGCCGCCGGCCTTGTTGCCGGGCGATGGATTCTCGTCGATCGGCTCGTTGTGTTTGCGAAAGTAGGCGCGAAATCCGTTCACGAGCTCCACCACGCCGCGGAAGGTCGGCTCGTCGGCCGCGCGTTCGAGAAGAACCCGTTCGGCGCCGAACATCTCCGGCACCTCGGTGAGGAGCACCGTTCCGCCGTGGGCCGCGAGCCGGTCGGCGATGCGTCCGACCAGCGGGTTGGCGGTGACCCCGCTGAAACCGTCCGAGCCGCCGCACTTCATCCCGACGATGAGCTCGGAGACCGGGATGGGTTCGCGGCGGAAACGGCGCGCATGACCGGCGAGTGTGCGCACGGCGGCGAGGCCGGATTCGATTTCGTCGGCGACCTCCTGCGCATTGAACCAACGGATACGCTCGGCGGCCTGCGGTCCCAGCACGTCGAGGAAGAGGTCCAGCTGGTTGTTCTCGCAGCCAAGGCCCACCACCAGGACGGCGGCGGTGTTGGGGTGCCTGGCGAGGCCGGCGAGGACCTGCTGGGTGTGGCGCAGGTCGTCGCCGAGCTGGGAGCAGCCGAACGGATGCGGGAACGCATAGATCCCGTCGATGCCGCTTCCAGGCGCCGCCAGTTCGGCATGCGCTGCGGCCGCGATGCGCTCGCAGGCCTGGTTTACGCAGCCGACGGTGTTGACCACCCAGATCTCGTTGCGCGTGGCGGCACGTCCGTCGGGTCGCCGATAGCCGTCGAAGGTCACGGCGGCGGGGGCTGCGGATTGGGACGGCGGCATGGCCACGTCCGCGAAGCGCAGGGCCTCGAGCCGTTCGGCGAGCGCACTCTGCAGGTTGTGCGAGTGGACATGTGCGCCGGGAAAAATGTCCTGCGAGGCCCGACCGATCGGATAGCCGTATTTGATCACCGCTTCGCCGGTGCGAATCGGGCGCAGCGCGATCTTGTGGCCGGGGGGAATGTCGCCGTCCAGAGTCACATCGCCGACCCGGTCGCGCGGCGCGAGCGGTCGGAGGGCGACGGCGACGTTGTCGCTCGGATCGATCCGGACGGCGGCGGCGGCATCGGTGGCGTTCATGTGGCGGAAGTGGTCAGGCTGCTCAGTTGCGCAAGCGGGGCGGCGGGCCAAGGAAGAACCGCGTCAGGACAACCCACGCTGCGACATTGCCAAAAACTGCGCCAGAAACCGGGTGTTTTCCCCCGCTTGCGATTCTCCGCGCGTGCTGACCGCGATCTTTCGGCGCTTCCGGCCCTGGGCGGAGCGCTAACGGGCGTAACACGCAAACGCAGCCTTCGGGGCGCGGGATGAAGTCCAACCCCGTGCGCGACTTGGAATCCTCGCGCCGGGAGCGTAACGGCGTCGTTACCATTCGCCGCTTTTCACGTAGTGGAAGCCTGCATACGTCGTGCGCCGTATGTGCGGAAGTTGGACGGACGGGGGACTTCGAACAGCCATGAATCTTTTTCCAACTCGAACGAAAAGACGCATTGCGGTGATTGTCGGCGCGGCGTGGGCGGCGCTGTTCATCTCCTGTGTGGCCATCGAGCGGACCCTGGTCGTTCCGCCAACGGTCGCGGGCGCGGAGTTTGTCGGGAGCGGGGAGTGCGCTCAATGCCATGACAACATCACGAGCGGCTTTCACGACGCGACGCATGCGCGGTTGAGCGCGGCGCCGCCCCACGGGACGGACATCGGCTGCGAGGCGTGCCACGGTCCGGGCAGTGTGCATGTGCGCGGTGGCGGCGAGGCGGGCACAATCGTGAATCCCGCGCGCTCACCCGAGGCGTGTTTTCAGTGTCACCTGGACAAACGCGGCGAGTTTCACCTGCCGCACGGCCATCCGTTGCTGGCCGGCGAGATGACCTGCACCGACTGCCATGATCCCCACCGCGGCGAGTCAGTGCTGGGGGGAGGCACGCAGCTCGCCTCCGCGAACGAGACCTGTCTGCGGTGCCACCAGGCGCAGCGCGGGCCCTTTGTCTTTGCGCACGAGGCCGTGCAGGAGGGCTGCGTCACGTGCCACAACCCGCACGGCTCCGTGAACGAGAAGATGCTGAAAGCGCGCAACCAGGCGCTCTGCCTGCAATGCCATTTTCAGCAGCAAGCCGGCGCCGGGCAGTTGCTGATCGGCGGCGTCAACCACCAGCCGTTTGTCACTCGCGGCACCTGCTGGACGGCTGGGTGCCACGAAGCGGTGCACGGCTCGCATGCGAGTTCGTCGCTGCGGTTCTAATCGTCAAACGGGAAACCTCATGAAGCTCCGCAACTTTCTTCCGATCACTGTGGCGCTCAACCTCGGCGCGATCCTTAGCGCCCAGGACAGGGAGGAGGCGCCTCCTGCGCCTTTTATCGAGGGAACGGTCGCGGGGTCGGCCGGCGGAGCGATCGTGAATGGGGACAAGGCGGCGTTCGAGGAGCGCCATCAGCGTCAGGCGGGCGGGGCGTTCGGACTCGAGGAACTGCGCTTCGCCCGCGAGGCGAACGGGTCATCGCTCCGCTTCGAGTCGCGGTTGCTGCCCGTCGACGGCGACTATCGGCTGACGGGACGCTGGACGCCTCGCGACGCGGTGTATGTTGATTTCGGCTACAACCGCTTCCGGACCTTTTACGATGGATCGGGAAAGTATTTCCGGCCGACGGCTGTGTTTTTCACCCCGGACGACGAGCGGCTGCACGTGGACCGCGAGCGGCTCTGGCTCGAACTCGGCTTTGAGCCTGAGGATCTGCCGCGCTTGCGGCTGCGCTACGAGCGTCTCACCCGAAAGGGAAAGAAGCCCTCGACCGCGCTGGGTGAGACCACGTTCACCGGCGGGCTTGGACCGCGTTCGATCGTCCCCGCGTTCTGGGAGCTTGATGAGACGCGCGACATCCTGAGCGCTGACGCGCGTTTCGAGGCGGATGCCTACCAGTGGGCTGCCGGGCTCCGCTACGAGCACACGGAAATGGACAACGCCCGCCAGAATCGCCGCAGTCCCGGTGAGCCGGCGGAGCGGGCCGTGACGGCGAGGGACGGGACGTCGAGCGACATGTTCAGCGCGCACGCGTTCGCGGAGCGGCATTTTGGTGAAAAACTGACCGCTTCGGCCGCGGGGCTCGCGAGCACCCTCGACACGAACCTCGAAGGCAGCCGGATCTATGGCCCCGATTACGATCCGATTTTCGATCCGGCCTTCGTGCGGGCGCCCTTCGATCCAGGCCTGCTCGACCTGGCGGGCGGGACGAGGCTGAAGCAGTATGTGGCCAGCCTGAACGCCGTGTATTCGCTTTCCAAGCACTGGAGCCTGCGGCCGTCGGTGCGTTACGAGCATCTCCAGTCGGACAATCTGGCGACCTACGTGCAGACGATGACGCTGCCGGGTGGGGCGTTGCAGCAGCAGAGCCTGGCGGCGCAGACCGCCTCGAACGAGGACCGGCTGAGCGAGCGGCTTGAGGTGCGTTATGTTCCGCGTCCGACCTTGACGTTCAGTTTCCGCGGAGAGTGGACCCAGGCAATGGGGGATCTCGATGAGCGGCAGGTCGACGTCGCGACCCACGCCGCGACGCTGGACCGTCTGACGGACAGCACCCGGCTTTCGCAAAAATACGTGATCGCGGGCAATTGGTATGTGCGTCCCGGTCTCACGTTCGCGTCGGAGTATTACTACAAGCGGCGTTCGGCCGATTATGATTCTCCGAGCGACTCCACCCCTGCGGGGTCGAACGACCGCTATCCGGCCTTCATCCGGAAGCAGGCGTTCGACACGCACGACGTCAATGTGCGTGTGTCGTGGCGTCCGGCATCGATGCTCAGCTTCGTCACGCGTTACGACCTGCAATATTCGACCAACGAAATGCAAGGGGACGGCCTCGAGACGGTGCGGAGTGCGCGGGCGACCACTCACATCGTCAGCCAGAGCGCGACCTGGAGTCCCGTTCCCCGGCTTTATCTCACCGGCTCGGCCAACGTCGTCTTTGACCAGCTGGCCACGCCCGCCGCGTCGCTCGTCCTGAACTCGGACAACAATTACGTGAACGCGTCCCTCGGCGCGGGCTACGCCGTCAGCAAGCGCAGCGATCTTTACCTGGACGCGAGTCATTACCGCGCGCGGGACTTCAGCGACAACTCGGCGGTCTCGCTGCCCTACGGGGCCGACCAGAAATACCAGGCGGTTTCGCTGACGTGGGTTCTGCGGGCAACCGACAGCCTGACCTACACGTTCAAGTACGGCTACGTCACGAACCGCGACGAGGGCACGGGCGGAATCAACGACTACGATGCGACCATTCTGTATGCAAAAGCGCAATACCGCTTCTGACACCATGCACACTCACCGATCGCTCCTCTTCGTCCATGCGCTTGTCCTCGCGTTCCTCGTGCTCGGCTCGGGCGCGATTCCCGCCGCCGCACTGGATACCCGGACGATCTGGCAGAACAACTGTGTGCGCTGCCACGGGCCCGACGGAAAGGGCAACACGAAGATGGGCCGCAAGCTGCGGATCAAGGACCTTACGCGACCGCGTGTGCAGGCGCGGCTTACGGACGATCGCATCCTGGCGACCATTCGCGACGGACTCGACGACACGGAGGGCAAGGAGGAGATGCCGGCCTTTCGCAACAAGCTGTCGGAGAGCGAACTGAAGGCGCTGATGGCGCACGTGCGCACGTTGAAGACCGACGAGCGTAACTGAGCCGTGGTGACGAAGTCGGCCGGCGAAACTCGACTGAGCAACTCAACTTATGTTGAAACGAATTTTCCTCTGCCTTGCCGCCGCGCTTGTGGCGCTCCAGTTCATTCGCTCCGCGGAGAACACCGCGGCCGAGTCCGACCGCGACCACGATGTCGTGAGGCTCTATGCGCCGCCGGAGAACGTAAAGCGGACCCTCGAGTCGGCCTGCTACGACTGCCACTCGAACCACACCCGCTACCCGTGGTACGCGCAGATCCAGCCGATGCGCTGGTGGATGGACCGGCATGTGCGCGACGGCCGGAAGCAGCTCAACTTTTCGGAGTTCGGCCGGCTGCCACCGGCGCGCGCGCAGAGCAAGCTCGAGGACTGCATCGATGAGGTCGCCGAGGGGCGGATGCCGCTTCGGTCCTACACACTCGTGCATTCCGGGGCGCGATTGTCGAACGAGCAGGTGGAGGCGTTTTCTGACTGGGCGGAGCGGGTGATTGAGCAACTTGAAAGCAAGCCCGAGCCGAAATAATTGCGAAAGCAGGCGTGAAGGACGTGGGCCTCCCAAACTTCGTTTGGGAATCGACGGAGGGTAACACGGCGATCGACCTGGAAGCGCCGGCCCGCTGGCCCGTTTTCAAGAAGCGGGCGAGCCGCCCGCGCTCGCAGCGATTGCCCAAACGATCGTTACGGCGGAGGAAGCCGAAAACAAAAGCCCCCCGGTTGACCGGGGGGCTTTCGAATAGTGGTGGTGGGAGAAGGATTCGAACCTTCGTAGAGCGGTGCTCAGCAGATTTACAGTCTGCCCTCGTTGGCCACTTGAGTATCCCACCGGGAGGGAAGGGCGTAGTTCACGGTTCACGTTACAAAGTTCAAGGCCTTTTTTGCCTGATTTTTCCGAGCGCCACGCGAGAGGTTGAGGCCGGATCAGCCCTCGGCCCCAACCGGCGTGGCGGCGGCCGGGCGCATATCGGCCGGCGCGGGACGTCGCCGGCTATGTCCGCGGTGGTGCGTATGTTTACTCCGTTTGGCTGATTGTGTGGCCCGGAGAACTTCTGCCATACTCCGGCATGAGCTCGTTATCGCGTGTCGTCCTCGATGGACGGCCGTTGCGACCGGTCGCGGTTTGGGCGGTCGCGCGTGAAGCGGTTCCGGTGGCGTTGGCGCCGGTGGTCCAGCGGCGCATGGCGGCAAACCGCCGGGCGCTTCTCGCGGCGCTCGCCGACGGCGAGCCGCACTACGGCATCAACACCGGTTTCGGCTCGCTCGCACGCCAGCGCATCGCCGCCGTGCAGCTTCAGCAGCTGCAGCGCAATCTCATCCGCTCGCATTCCGCCGGGGCGGGGGCTCCCTTGCCGGTCCCGGTCGTGCGCGCAACCATGCTCTGCCTGGCGGCTTCGCTGGCCCGGGGCCGCTCCGGGGTGCGACCGGCCGTGGCGGAGACGATCCTCGCGCTGCTCAACGCCGGGATCACGCCGGTTGTGCCCGAGTTGGGCTCTGTCGGTGCTTCCGGCGATCTCGCGCCCCTGGCGCACATTGGGCTCGGTTTGATGGGGGAGGGGGAGGTGACGGTTGCCGGGCGCACCCAGCCGGCGGCGGAGGCTTTGAAAGTCGCGGAAATCGCTCCGCTGGCCTTTGAGGCGAAGGAGGGATTGGCCGTCATCAACGGCACGCACGTGATGGCCGCGCGCCTGGCGCTGTTGCGTACGCAGATGGAGAATTTGCTGCCCGCCGCCCTGCTCGCGACGGCGATGTCGCTCGATGCCTGTCGCGCGACCGACGCGTTTCTCGATCCACGCATTTACGAGGCGCGCAACCAGCCCGGTGCCACCGCCGTCGCGGCGCAGTTGCGGCGCCTCATCCGCGGCAGCCGTATCGTGCCTTCGCACATCAAGGACGACCCGCGCGTGCAGGATCCGTATTCGATCCGGTGTTCGGCGGTCGTGCTCGGCGCCGTGCTCGATCAACTGCGCGGGGTGTGGAGCGCACTTGCCCAGGAACTCGGCGCCGTGACGGATAATCCGCTGGTGTTCGCGCGCGACGGGGTGGCTGACATCGTCTCGGCGGGCAATTTTCACGGGATGCCCGTGGCGTTGCCGCTCGACATCCTTGCGATCGGTCTGGCCCATCTCGCCGGCATTTCCGAGCGCCGCGTGTACCACATGATCTCGGCGTTCGATCCTGAGACGCACCTGAAGCCGTTCCTCAGTCCGAAGCCCGGGCTGCACTCCGGCCTGATGATCTCGCAATACACCGCGGCCGCCTGCTGCAACGAACTGATCGGCCTGGCCAACCCGGCCAGCGTTGCGAACCTTTCCACGTGTGCGGGCATGGAGGATTACAATTCCTTCGGCCCACGCGCCGCGGCCAAGGCCGAGCGTGCGCTCGATCTGGCGACCACGGTCGTCGCGATCGAACTGCTGTGCGCCGCACAAGGCATCGACAGCCACCGTCCCCTGCGTTCGTCGCTCGCCGTCGAGCGCGCGCACGAGCTCATCCGTGCTCGCGTGCCGGCGCTGGCGGCAGACCGGCCGTTGCAGCCCGACATTGCCGTTCTGCGCGTCCTCATCGCCGACGGCGCGTTCCAGCCTTTTGTGAAACTACGACTCGACTGATCATGACTGCCCGCACGCGTTCGCGTTCCGCCTCCAGCCCGCGCGTGATCCGCGCCCCTCGCGGTGCGAAGCTCTCCTGCAAGAACTGGCTCACCGAGGCGGCCCTGCGGATGCTGATGAACAACCTCGATCCCGAGGTGGCGGAGTCGCCGGCCTATCTCATCGTTTATGGCGGACGCGGGCAGGCGGTGCGCAACTGGGCGTGTTTCGATGCGATCGTGCGCGCGTTGCGGCGGCTCGAGGCGGACGAGACGCTGCTGATTCAGTCGGGCAAACCCGTTGGCATCGTGCGCACCCACGTGGATGCGCCCCGGGTCCTCATTGCCAACAGCAATCTCGTGCCGCACTGGGCCACGCAGGAGCACTTCGACGAACTTTGCGCGCGCGGGCTCATGATGTTCGGTCAGATGACCGCCGGCTCCTGGATCTACATCGGCACCCAGGGGATTTTGCAGGGCACATATGAGACGTTTGCCGAGGTCGGGCGCCAGCATTTCTCGGGTGATCTTGCCGGTCGGTTGTGCGTGACGGCGGGATGCGGCGGCATGGGCGGAGCGCAACCGCTGGCGATCACGATGACCGGTGGCACCTGCCTGATCGCCGACGTCGATCACAGCCGCCTCGTCAAGCGGGTGCACGATCGCTATCTTGATGAAATCGTGAGCGACGGGCTCGATTCGGCGATTGACCGGGCGGTCACGTGCGTGCGAGCCGGCGAGGCGCGCAGCGTCGGCGTGGTGGCAAACGCGGTCGAACTGCTCGAGCGGCTCCTTCAGCGGCGCATCACTCCGGCCGTGCTGACGGACCAAACCAGCGCGCATGATCCGCTGCACGGATACGTGCCGGTGGGGTTCGATGTCGGCCGCGCGTATGCGCTGCGCCAGAACGATCCGCGTCGCTACGAGCGGTTGAGCCTCGCCACGATGAAGCGCCACGTTGAAGCAATGATTGCGCTGCAGAAGCGCGGAGCGAAGACCTTCGATTACGGCAACAACCTGCGCCAGCGCGCATTCGACCAGGGCTGCAAGCAGGCCTTCGCGTTCCCGGGCTTCGTGCCGGCCTATATCCGGCCGCAATTCTGCGTCGGACGCGGGCCGTTCCGATGGGTCGCCCTTTCCGGGGATCCGTCCGACATCGCCGCCACGGATGCGGCGTTGATGAAGCTGTTCCCTCGCGACAAGGCGCTGCACCGGTGGCTCGAGATGGCGGGCGAGCGCGTGGCCTTCCAGGGCCTGCCGGCGCGCATCTGCTGGCTGGGTCTCGGCGAACGACACCGCGCCGGGCTGCTGTTCAACCAAATGGTCGCGGACCGCCGGCTCAAGGCGCCGATCGTGATAGGGCGCGATCATCTCGATTGCGGCTCGGTGGCGAGTCCGAACCGGGAAACCGAGGCGATGGCGGACGGCTCCGACGCGGTGAGCGACTGGCCGATCCTGAACGCTCTCGTGAACACGGCGAGCGGGGCGACATGGGTGAGTTTCCATCACGGCGGCGGCGTGGGCATCGGCTTCAGCCAGCACGCCGGCCAGGTGATCGTCGCCGACGGCACGCCCGAGGCGGCGCGACGGCTGGAACGCGTGCTCAAGAACGATCCGACGATGGGGGTGTTCCGTCACGCCGATGCGGGCTATGAACTCGCGCAACGCTGCGCGACGCGACAGAAGGTCATGATCCCGATGCGGACGCGAACCAGCAAACGATGAACGAGGGACCAAAACACCCCCCGCCGTCCGGGCACCCGACCCGGCGAATCCGAAACCGAAGATCCGCCGGGAAATCCTAATCCGAAGCTCGAAATTCAAAATGAATTTTAGCACACCTCTCTCGATATTTCGGATTTCGAAATTCGGGTTTCGGATTTTCGAAGGGAGTCGCGCGCAGCGCCGGGGCGTGTAATCATCTCGCGAATACGATGTTCACTCCACACGCCATTTGTCACACACGTCCCGCCGAGTGGCCGGAGATCGACTCCGGGCGTTTCGCCGCGACGATCGTGCGTGACCCGGAGCAAATCGGGGATTGCGCGGTGGCGCTCCTCGGTTTGCCCGACGATACCGGCGTGCGCTTGAACAACGGCCGGGCCGGTGCTGCCGCGGGGCCGGCGGCATTTCGAGCCGCGCTCGCCCGCTACGGTGCCGCCGAACCGATGGGCGGACCGTTGCCGCGAGTCTTCGACGCGGGGGATATCGAGCCGGCGGATACACTCGAGAAGACGCACGAACGGGTGACGGCAGCGACGGCGGCGGTGGTGGCGGGCGGCCTCCTGCCGGTTGCGATCGGCGGCGGCCATGACCTCACCTGGCCGTTTGTGCGCGCTGTCGCGCAGGCGCATGGTCCGCTGACCGGCGTGTATTTCGATGCGCATCTCGACGTGCGCGAGTCACCCGGCTCAGGCATGGCGTTTCGGCGGCTGCTCGAGACGGGCCACGCGCGCGCCTTGACCGTGCATGGGCTTTCGTCCTTCGTGAACAGCCGTGTACACGCTGAGTGGTTCATCAAATCTGGCGGCACGGTCGCGAGCGATTCGCTCGTGAAACTTCCGGAGGGGGACGCGCTCTTCGTGAGTTTCGATCTCGATGTGCTCGATGCGGCGCAGGCTCCCGGGGTAAGCGCGCCGAATCCCGCGGGCTGGAACATGCTCGAGGCGGTTCGTTGGGTGCAGGCTGCAGGCGCGGACCCCCGAACCAAGTGTTTCGACGTGATGGAGCTCAATCCCCGGTTCGATGTCGACGCGAGAACCGCGCGCGCCGCCGCGCATCTCTTTCTCACGTTTCTGCGCGGCTTCGCGCAGCGAAAGCGGGGGGCCGGTGCATGAGTCTGCTCGTCAAGGAGGCACGCGTCGTCACTCAGGCGCCGGGCGTCGGTGCGCGTCGCGGGCCATCCATGGGCGAACTTTTGGTGCATCCCGCGACCGACGTCCGCGTGGAGGGCGGTTGCATCGTGGCGGTTGGCCGCGGGCTGCCGGCGGATGGAGCGGAGGAGGTGATCGAGGCCCGCGGCCGCGTGCTGCTACCCGGTTTCGTCGACTGTCACACGCATGCGTGCTGGACCGGAGACCGCCTGGACGAGTGGGAGCGCAAGCGCCGCGGCGTTCCGTATCTGGAGATCCTGGCGGGTGGCGGTGGCATCCTCGCAACGGTGCGCGCGGTGCGCAGCGCGACCGGGGAAGCGCTGGCAGCGGAGCTGCGCGGTCGGCTGGATCGACTGCTCGCTGGCGGCACGACGACGGTCGAGGTGAAAAGCGGCTACGGGCTTTCGACGGATGCCGAGTTGAAACTGTTACGGGCCATCCGCGAGGCTTCGATCGATTGGCCTGGCAGTGTCGTGCCCACGGCACTACTGGGGCATGCCAAGGATCCGTCGATCGACGACTTCGTCGAGCTGACGGTGCGCGAGACGTTGCCGGCCGTGACCCGCGAATTTCCCAGGGCGGCGGTCGACGCGTATTGCGAGGAGGGCTCCTGGTCGACCAGCGAGTGCGTCCGGCTTCTCGCGGCGGCGACGGCGGCCGGGCATCCGGTGCGCGTGCATGCAGACCAGTTCCACGCGCTCGGCATGACGCGCGAAGCCGTCAGGCTCGGGGCCGTGAGCGTTGACCATTTGGAGGCCAGTTCGAAAGACGATCTCGAATTCCTGGCCGCGTCCCGGACGCTCGGCGTGATCCTGCCGGTCACGGGTTTTCACACGGACGGGCGTTTTGCGAACGGTCGCGCGCTCATCGATGCCGGCGGTGCGGTCGCGCTGGCGACCAATTGGAATCCGGGAACGGCGCCTTCAGGCTCGATGCCGTTTGCAATCGCGCTCGCAGTCCGGCAGTGCGGGCTGACTCCAGCCGAGGCGATCACCGCGAGCACGCTCAATGCCGCGGCGGTGCTCGGGTTGTCCGACCGTGGGGTTATCGCGCCGGGTGCGCGTGCCGATCTCGTGCTGTTGCACCATCGCGACGAGCGGATGCTCGCCTACGAAGTCGGGAGCGATCCGGTGGCGGCGGTCGTGTGCGGCGGGATGCGCGTCAAGTGATGGGCGCCGGTGCGCGCTTTACCGGCAAAGGGCACCTCACTTTAGATAAACCCGGCGGCGCGGAAGCTGTAGTAACCGACCTCGTGCGGATCGGCGGTCTTGTTGCCGACGATGATGTGATCGACGAGTTCGATTTCCACGGTGCGGGACGCCTCGCGCAACTGGCGGGTCACGCGGATGTCGGCCGAACTTGGACTGGGATCACCCGACGGATGATTGTGCACGCAGATCACGCCCGTCGCCGCCTCGCGGATGGCCGTCCGAAAGACCTCCCGCGGATGCACGAGCGTGCTCGCGGCGGTGCCCGAGGTGACCTCCACGCGTCGCAGCAGGCGATTTTTGCGATTCAGACAGAGCACCCAGAACTTCTCGACTTCGAGCCCCGCTACGATCGGGGCAAAGTACGTCGCGACCAGCGCGGCCTCGTTGAGGCACGGCGCCAGGCCAGCTTCCTGCCCGAGCACGCGGCGGGCAATCTCCATCACCGTCACAAGCTGCAGCGCTTTCACGCGGCCGATCCCTTTGAGCTTTCGAAAGTCGGTCTCCTGCCAGGTAATGAGACCGGCCAGGGAGCCGGCCTCGGCGATGAGCCGCGCGGCGAGCGTGAGCACATCCTGGCCTTGCGTGCCGCTGCGCAGGAGCATGGCAAGAAGCTCGGTGTCGCTCAGGGCCGCCGCGCCGTGGCGCTGGAGCCGCTCCTGCGGACGTTCACCGACGGCCATCGATTTCAGGCGGTTGATCGGAGTAAGGGCAGAGGCGGAGTCGAGTTCGCTCATAAGGGGACCGGACGTCATGGTCCGTCACCTACTGAAACGGGCGGGCAGGGGTGTTTCTTTCAAAAATCGTCAGAAATAATGAAGAATGCCGTCGGGGAGAATGGCGGCGTGTTCATGCAGTCGAGAGCCGAGGCCGGGATGCCGGCGAAGCATGACTCGCCGCTCTTTTTTCGGTGCGAGGCGCCGGCGGTCAGGCCCTCAGCTCTCAGCTCTTGGCCGTCAGCTGAATTGTCCGGCTCAGGCGACTTCGCGCAGCAACTCCACTTGCGCGGGCGGCAGCACGTATTCGGCGCCGGCGTCGTCGCACACGCGGAGGTGGCCCTCCGCGGTGACGCCGCGAAACGCGCCGGCGATCTGCGTCTGTATCGGCCGCAAGGTGACAAGCACGCGGTTGCTCGACCAGGCCTGGTTCAGCGTGGGCAGCAGCGAGGCGGTCTCGCCCATCGCGATCCGCCGCTGCGCGAACTGCAGGTAGGCGAGAGCGGCCATCAGCAGCTCCTCGCGATCGGGCAGCGGATCCACGAGATCCGCCAGCCGCACGGCTTGGCCGGCAAGCGCAGGGTCGTGCGCGGCGGGATCGTTGAGGTAGTTGAGACCGAAGCCGATGACGGCCGTGTCGGCGCGGAAGCGCTCGACGAGGATGCCGGCGAGCTTCGCGCGGCCAACCATCACGTCGTTGGGCCAGCGCAGGCGCGCATTCGTCAGCCCGAACGTACGCAACATCTCGCGCAGGGCCCAGCCTGCGACCAAAGGAAGAACACTCCACGGCTCGGCAGGGCCCGGCGTGGGCAACACCGCTGACACCCACACACCGCCCTCGCCGGACACCCACGCGCGTCCATGCCGCCCCCGTCCGTGCGACTGCCGTCGAGCCACTACTACGTGCCACGCGTCAAGGCGCGCGGCGAGGTCGTTGGTCGAGCCAACGTCTTCGTAGCGGTGCACCTGCCAGGGCAGGGGCGCCTGCGCTGGTGCAATGGTCGGGTCGTCAATCAGCACGGTGGACATGGCGGGAAACGCGCGTCATCTGCCGAGCGTGGAGATAAAGTAACCTGCAGCCACCGCAGTGCCGATGACGCCCGCGACATTGGGCCCCATTGCATGCATGAGCAGGTAATTGTTGGGATCGGCGCGCTGGCCTTCGTTGTGCGACACGCGCGCCGCCATCGGGACGGCCGAGACACCCGCCGAACCGATGAGCGGATTCACCGGATTGCGCGGGCTCAGCACGTTCATCAGCTTGGCCACGAGAACACCGCCCGCGGTCGAGAAACCGAAGGCAACGACGCCGAGCACGATGATTTTGAGCGTGGCCGGGGCGAGGAAGCTTTCGCCTCGCATCGTGATGCCGACGCTCACTCCCAGGAAAATAGTGAGAATGTTGATGATCTCGTTCTGCGAGGCTTTCACCAGGCGCTCGGTGACACCGCACTCGCGCAGGAAGTTGCCGAGCATAAGCATCGCCACGAGCGCGGACGCGTCGGGCACGAGCAGGATGCAGATCGCCATGACGACGCAGGCGAAGATCAGTTTTTCCAGCTTCGAGACCTTGCGCAGCGACTTCATGCGGATCTTGCGCTCCTTGTCGCTCGTGAGCAGGCGCATGATGGGCGGCTGGATCAGCGGCACAAGCGACATGTAGCTGTAGGCGGCGACGGCGATCGCACCGAGCAGTTCGGGCGCGAGCTTGTTGCTGAGGAAGATCGCGGTCGGGCCGTCGGCACCGCCGATGATGCCGATCGAGGCGGATTGTTTCGCGGTGAAGCCGAGCAGGTTCGCGCCGAAGAACGTGATGAACAACCCGAGCTGCGCGGCCGCCCCGAGCAGGAGCGTGCGCGGCATCGCAATGAGGGGACCGAAGTCGGTGAGCGCGCCGACCCCGAGGAAGATCAGCGGGGGAAACAGCTCCAGCTTGATACCCTGGGAGATGAAGTCGAAGAGCCCGCCTTCGATGCGCTCGACCTTCAACGTCTGGGGTGCCGCGGCGTGGCTGTCGCCGGTCGGCGCAGGTTCCCCGGCCGGCGACAACACCTGGCCCTCGACCTTGAAGGTTGCGGTTTCATACACGCCGTCCGGCTTCATCTCGGCAGTGATGACGCCGCGCGTGGGCAAGTTCGCAATGAGGGCGCCGAAGGCGATCGGCACGAGCAGCAAGGGCTCGAAGCCTTTCGCCACTGCAAGCCATAGCAGCAGGCCTGCGACGCCCCACATGATCACCATTTTCCAAGTGATCAGGGAGAACCCGGTAGTGGTCAGAAAATCCAGCAGACTGGCGAAAATCACGGCGGCGGACGGTTAACGGACTTTGTGGGAAGCGAAGATCTGGCGCCGGCCCTCCTGGGCCCAATACACCGATGATTCGGCCGGAAGGACGGCATGGACTCGCGCGTGCCGGCCCAAGGTGGCGTGTACGGCCGCGGCGATGAGGACGAGTGTGAGCGGCGGCACCGGCTCGACAGGGGCTGGCGCGGCGGGGATTGCCGCCGGGGCGGCTTTCACCGCTTGCGCGCGCGCCGCCACGGCGGCGCGATCCCGGCGTTTGAAGTAAAGGCCAATCACCTCGAGCACGCCCCAGATCGATGTTAACGCCATCAACACAACGACCAGGCCGTTGAGCTGGAAGGCGAGCGATTCGCCGATCGAGGGAAACTCGGGAAAGGCGGCGAGGATGGTTGGCATGAGTGGGCTCACGATAGGTTGGGTCGGATGATGGAGCAGCAGGGGGGGGCTTGCGGGAGCGATCAGCGAAAGGTCTCGCTGACCGCCGCCAGGTCGGTTCCTCCCTCTAGACGATGCGCAGGAGGGGCATGCCTTCCTCGACCGCATCGCCGGGATTCACCAGCACGGCTCCGACCGACCCTGCCTTGGGCGCGTAGATGTAGGTGTTCATCTTCATCGCCTCGACGGTGGCCACCTGTGCGCCTTCAGTAACCGTCTGGCCGGGCTTCACGTCGATCGAGACGACCTTGCCGGCCAGCGGGCTGAGGACGTCACCCGCGGAGGGAGCCGTCAGCGTGGCGACTGGCCGGTGCGCGGCAGCGGGCGCCACCGCGGCCGAAGCGACGGGGGCGGACGCAACCGGAACAGAGACGGGCGCGGCAGGGCTCGCGGCCGGCGTTCCTTCGTCGAGCATCTCGACGAGAACTTCGTAGACTTTGCCCTCAACGGTGACGCGGAGCTTCTTCATGGGAAAGGGAAAGGGAGCAGGATTGGATTTCAAGCGGAGTGGGAATGGGACTAACGCAGGCGATGCGACGCGAAGATCTGGCGGCGGCCTTCGAGCGACCAATGGAACATCTGAAGGTCGATGTGCCGGTCTGTGGTCGGCACCACGGCGTGCACACGGCTTCCCGGGCCCAGCGTCGCGGAGACGGCGGCCGCAATCAGTGCGTACACGACCGGATCAGGTGGATTCGAGACGGAGGTGACGAGTGACATGGTTAAGGAGGGCGCGCCGCCG
This sequence comes from Opitutaceae bacterium, assembly GCA_036406235.1. Classification (GTDB taxonomy): domain Bacteria; phylum Verrucomicrobiota; class Verrucomicrobiia; order Opitutales; family Opitutaceae; genus DASWVO01. The sequence goes on along the minus strand of DASWVO010000237.1, from coordinate 71,207 downwards.
GGCGTGGGCAGGGCCGCCAGCGGCGGCGCGCGTTAGGTCTTGGGGACAGGGAAAGGTCAGAGCGGGATGTTGCCGTGTTTCTTCGGCGGCCGCGTTTCGCGCTTCGAGAGCGTGTTGCGCAGCGCCATCGCGACGATGCCCCGGGTCTGGGCGGGCTCGATCACGTCGGTGATCATCGCCTTGCTCGCCGCCTCGTAAGGGGAGGCGAACTTCTCGCGGTACTCGGCGGCGAGTTCCTTTTCCTTCGCCTTCGGGTCGGCCGCCGCGGCGATCTCTCGCTTGAAGAGAATCTTCGCGGCGCCGTCGGCGCCCATCACCGCGATCTCCGCAGTCGGCCAGGCGAAGACGAGGTCCGCGCCCATGTCGGCGCTGCACATGGCAAGGAACGCGCCGCCGTAGGCCTTGCGCATGATCACGGTGATCTTCGGCACCGTGGCCGCGGCGTAGGCGAAAAGCATCTTCGCGCCGTGGCGGATGATGCCGCCGCGCTCCTGCGCGAGGCCGGGCATGAAGCCGGGGATGTCGACCAGCGTGACGAGCGGGATGTTGAAGACGTTGCAGAAACGGATGAACCGCGCGCCCTTGTCGGAGGAGTCGATGTCGAGCGTCCCGGCCTTGACCGCCGGCTGGTTGGCGATGATGCCGACCACCAGACCCTGTATCCGGGCAAAGCCTACAACGATGTTCTTCGCGAAATCGCGCTGCACCTCGAGGAAGTCGCCGCCGTCGACGAGACGGTTGATGACCTTGAGGACGTCGAGCGGCGCCTTGGGATCCTCGGGCACGAGGTCGTTCATCGCCGGGTCGGAGTCGAGGACGAGCGACGGCACCGGCTGGTGCGGAGGATCCATCACGTTGTTCGCCGGGAGGAACGAGTAGAGTTTCTTCGCGATCGCGAGGGCGTGCTGCTCATCTTCGGCGATGAAGTGGATGTTGCCGCTGACCGTCGCGTGCGCCTCGGCGGTCGCAAACTGCTCGAGAGAGGCCTGCTGGCCGGTGGCGGCCTTGATCACCTCGGGGCCGCAGATGAACATCTGGGCATTGTTGCGCGTCATGATCAGGAAGTCGGTGAGCGCGGGCGAGTAGGCCGCGCCACCCGCGCACGGGCCGGCGATGATCGAGATCTGCGGTACGACGCCGGAGAGAAGGACGTTGCGGAAAAAGACCTGGCCGTAGCCGGAGAGGGATTCGTCGCCCTCCTGGATGCGGGCGCCGCCGGAGTCGTTGATGCCGACCACCGGCATGCCGGCCTGCATCGCGTAGTCCATCAGGTCGCAGATCTTCTTGGAGTGGATGCGGCCGAGGGCGCCACCGCCGACGGTGAAGTCCTGGCTGTAGGCCGCGACGGGGCGGCCGTCGACGTAACCGACGCCGGTGATGACGCCGTCGCCGGGGAAGGACTTGTCGGCGAGCCCGAAGTCATGGCAGCCGTGCTGCGCGTGCAGTCCGAACTCCATGAACGTGCCGGGCTGGAAGAGGGCTTCGAGGCGCTCGCGCGCGCTCATCAGTCCCTTCTTTTTGCGTTCGGCGAGCTTGTCGGCGCCGCCGGCGGCGTAGCCGATTTTGCGTTTTTCCTCGAGCTGTTTGAGGAGGGCGGGGGAGATGGCCATCGAAACGGATAAGGTATCGGAGCGGCGCGATTGCGCGGCTCAGTTGTTCTTGGGCGCGCAGAATTCGGTGAGCACGCCGTAGGTGGATTTCGGATGCAGGAACGCGACGAGCTTGCCCGCCGCGCCTTCGAAGGGCTGCGCATGGATCAGCTTCACGCCGCTCGACGCCGCTTCGTTCAACTGGCGGCCGATGTCGTCGGTCGCGAAGGCGACGTGATGCACGCCCTCGCCGTTCTTCTCGATGAACTTCGCGACCGGGCTCTCCGGCGACGTCGGCTCCAGCAGCTCGAGGTGCACCTCGCCCACATTGAAAAACGCCGTGCGCACTTTTTGGGAGGGCACTTCTTCGCGGTGCTCGCACTTCAAGCCGAGCGATTTTTCGTAATACGCGACCGCGTCGTCGAGCGAGCGGACCGCGATACCGAGATGGTCTATGCGAGTGATCATGGCGGGAAAAAGTCCGCGGTGGGTAGCGGACGTTGCGCATCATGCCCGAACGCCTCCGCACCCGCTCTGCATCCCTTGGCTAAACATAAGCATCCTTTGGCAAGAACTGCGGAGAGGGGCGCGGGGGCATGCGCTAAAGTGGCGTACGCCACTGCGAAACGTTCGTCTTTTTCCCTTTCAAGCCATGGCTACTATAACAGAAACTACTGCCACGCCGGCCGATCCGCTCGCCGCCGCGTTTGCCCAATGGAGGCAGACCGTCGACGCAGAACTCCAGGGGGTGCCCTTCGAGAAGAAGCTGGTGACGCGCACCCCCGAGGGGATTGCGCTGCAGCCGCTCTACACGCGCGCCGATCTCGCGCCTGTCTCGCACCTCGCGGCACGGCCCGGCGAGGCGCCTTTCGTGCGCGGCAATCATGCGCTCGGATACCGCGCGCAGGCCTGGGAGTTCTGCCAGGAGATCGCCGCCTGCCGTGCCCACGATTTCAATACAGCGCTGCGCGCCGATCTGATGCAGGGCCAGAACAGCGTGGCCCTCACGCCGGACGCGGCGACGCGCGCGGGACTCGATCCCGATGAAGCCGAAGGTGGCTCGGTGGGGGGCGGCGGCGTTTCGCTCGCCGACGGGGAGGACCTCGCGGCGGCGCTTCAGGGCGTCGCGCTCGACGCGGTCCCCGTGCACGTGCGCGCCGGTGCCGATCCGCTCCCGCTCGCGGCGCTCTACCTGGCGCACGCGCACGACCGCGGCGTTTCCTGGGAGGCTCTCTCCGGAAGCCTCACAGCCGATCCGCTGGGTGAATGGACGGAGCGTGGCCGCCTGCCCGTATCGTTGGACGCGCTCTACGACAACCTCGCTGGCTGGACGCGCTGGGCCGCCTCGCATGCTCCCCGCCTTCGCACGATCGGCGTGAACGCCATCGTGTGCAACGATGCCGGCGCCTCGGCGACGCAGGAACTCGCGTTCGCGCTGGCGGCCGCGGTCGAGTATCTCCGCGCGCTCGGCGAACGCGGCGTGCCGGCGGCAACGATTGCGGAGCGCATCCGCTTCCAGTTTGCCACGGGCCCGCAGTTCTTCGTCGAGGTGGCGAAATACCGCGCGTTCCGCCTGCTCTGGTCGCGTGTCCTCGCCGCGTTCGGCGCTCCGGTCGACGCCGCGGCGCGCACCGCAATCCATGCCCGCACCAGCCGCTGGAACAAGACGATGCTCGACCCGCATGTGAACCTGCTGCGCGTCACGACCGAGGGCCTCTCGGCTGTCCTTGGTGGCGTCGACAGCCTGCACATCGCGCCGTTCGACGAGGTCACGGGCGCGGCCGACGACTTCTCCCGGCGCATCGCGCGCAACGTGCACACGCTGCTCGCCGAGGAGTTTCATTTCACGGAAACGGCCGACCCCGCGGGCGGTTCGTGGTACGTCGAGCGGATCACCGACGATCTGGCGCGCAAAGCCTGGGCGCTGTTCCAGGATCTCGAGAAGCGCGGCGGGCTGCCTGCGTCGCTGCGGGATGGATACATCCAGAAGATCATCGGCGCGACCGCGGGGGAGAAGACCGACGCGATTGCGCGGCGCCGCACCGGCCTCGTCGGCACGAATCTCTTCCCGAATCTGAAGGAGAAACCGCTCGCCGCGAAAACGTGCGATCTGGGGGCGCTGCAGGCGCAGCGGGCCCGTGCCGTGCGCGAACGCCGCGGCGCTTCGGCCGTCCCGGTCGAGGCGGTGCCCTCGGTGTGGCCCGCCCGGCTCTCCGCCGCGATCGCAGCGGCGCGAGACGGCGCCACGATCGGTCAGTTGTCCCGTCTCGCTCACGATGCTGCGCGCCACGAAATCGTGATCGAGCCGCTGCCCGTACGCCGGGCGGCGACCGGCTTCGAGTTGTTGCGCGCCGCGGCTGACGCCTACGCGCAGCGCACCGGCGCCCGCCCCAAGGTCTTCGTCGCCAAAATGGGCCCGGTGCTGCAGCACAAGGCCCGGGCCGACTTCACCGCCGGCTTCTTCGCGGTGGGCGGCTTTGAGCTGATCGCCAAACAGGCGTTCGACTCCGCCGAGGCGGCGGCTGAGGCGGCGATCGCTTCCGGCGCGCCCGTGGCGGTGCTTTGCTCGACCGACGACACCTATCCGGTGCTGACCCCGGCCTTCGCCCGCGCCGTCAAAGCCGCGGATGCGGACATCGCGGTCGTGCTCGCCGGACTACCGAACGATCCCGCGGTGGTCGCGAGCTATCGCGACGCCGGCGTCGACGAATTCATCCACATTCGCGCCAGCGTGCACGACGTGCTGGCCAAGTTCCTCAAGCAGATTGGAGCCCTCAAATGAAGCCCCCTTCCCCTGATTTCACCGCGCTCGCCTACGACGCGTTTCCCTTCCCGCCGGCGACAAACGCACCCAAGGCCGAGGCGCCGCCGGTCCAGACCGATGAGCAGATCCCGGTCAAGGCCGTCTATACGGCCGCCGACCTCCCGGCCACCGACGTGCTCGACACGATGCCCGGATTTGCGCCGTTCACGCGCGGACCGTATCCGACGATGTACGTCGTCAAGCCCTGGACCGTGCGCCAATATGCGGGCTTCTCCACGGCCGAGGAGTCCAACGCGTTCTATAAGCGCAACCTCGCCGCCGGTCAGATGGGGCTTTCCATCGCCTTCGACCTCGCCACGCACCGCGGCTACGACAGCGACCATCCGCGCGTCGTCGGCGACGTCGGCAAGGCCGGCGTCGCGGTCGACTCCGTGCTCGACATGCAGACGCTCTTCTCAGGCATCCCGCTCGACAAGGTGTCGGTCTCGATGACGATGAACGGCGCCGTGCTGCCCGTCATGGCGTTCTACATCTGCGCCGCGCTCGAACAGGGTGTGAAGCTCGAGCAGCTCTCCGGCACGATCCAGAACGACATTCTCAAAGAGTTCATGGTGCGGAACACCTACATCTATCCGCCCACGCCCTCCATGAAGATCATCGCCGACATCTTCGCGTACACCTCGCAGAAGATGCCGAAGTTCAACTCGATCTCCATCTCCGGCTACCACATGCAGGAGGCCGGGGCCACGGCCGACCTCGAGCTCGCCTACACGCTCGCTGACGGCCTCGAGTACCTCCGCACGGGTGTCGCCGCCGGCCTCAACATCGACGCGTTCGCGCCGCGCCTGTCGTTCTTCTGGGCGATCGGCAAAAACTTCTTCATGGAAGTGGCGAAGATGCGCGCCGCGCGCACGCTCTGGTCGGAGATCGTCGGGAAGTTCAACCCGAAGAATCCGAAGTCGCGCGCACTGCGCACGCACTCGCAGACGTCCGGCTGGTCGCTCACCGAACAGGACCCGTTCAACAACGTCGCGCGCACCTGCCTCGAGGCGCTGGCCTCGGCCTGCGGGCACACGCAGTCGCTGCACACCAATGCGCTCGACGAGGCGATCGCGCTGCCGACCGACTTCTCCGCGCGCATCGCGCGCAACACGCAGCTCTTCCTCCAGCAGGAGACGGGCATCTGCAACGTCGTCGATCCGTGGGCCGGCAGCTACTACGTCGAGTACCTCACCGCCGAGCTCATCAAGAAGGCCCGCGCTCACCTCGACGAAGTGGAGAAGATGGGCGGCATGACGAAGGCCATCGAGGCCGGCATCCCGAAGCTGCGCATCGAAGAGGCCGCCGCGCGCCGTCAGGCGAAAATCGACTCCGGCAAGGAGACGATCGTCGGCCTCAACAAGTTCCGCCTCGAGAAGGAGCCGCCGCTCGACATCCTCGAAGTCGACAACACCGCCGTCCGCGAAGCGCAGATCAAGCGCCTCAAGGAACTGCGCGCCTCGCGCGACGAGACGACGTGCCGCGCCTCGCTGCAGGCGCTCACCGATTGCGCGAAGAGCGGGCAGGGCAATCTGCTCGAGCTCGCCGTCGCCGCCGCCCAGGCGCGCGCGACGCTCGGCGAAATCAGCGACGCGCTCGAGGTCGTCTTCGGCCGTTACCAGGCGCAGATCCGCTCGATCTCGGGCGTGTATCGCCAGGAGTTCGGCGAGGATGCGACCGTCATGAAAGTGCGCGAGCTCATCGAGCGTTTCGAGGAAAGTGAAGGCCGGCGCCCGCGCCTGCTCGTCGCGAAGCTCGGCCAGGACGGGCATGATCGCGGCGCGAAAGTGGTGGCGACGGCGATGGCCGACCTCGGCTTCGACATCGACATCGGGCCGCTCTTCCAGACTCCTGAGGAAGCCGCGCGGCAGGCGGTGGAGAACGACGTGCACGTGGTCGCGATGAGCTCGCTCGCCGCCGGCCACAAGACGCTGCTCCCGGCCCTGCGCGACGCGCTCAAGGCGCTCGGACGCGAGGACATCATGATCGTATGCGGCGGAGTGATACCGGCGCCCGATTACGACTTCCTCCTCGCCAACGGCGCCAGCGCGATCTTCGGCCCGGGCACGGTGATCCCGAAGAGCGCGCTGCGCACACTGGAACTGCTGATGGAGCGGATCGAACCCTCCGCGGTGTAGTCGGCAATAAAACGTAGAGGACGCGGAGAGCGCGGAGGAGAATAATCAGTTCTGACTTTCTCGTCTTCGCTTCGCGTCCTCCGCGGTCTCCGCGTTTAAAAATGTCTGTTTCCCTCCACGATGGTTGCCCGCAGCCGCGGCCCGACTGGGTGCCGGACGATGCCGGTCCCGGTTTCGCGACGTGGGTCATGCAGGGCGTGCAGACCGCCGGCACGGTGCGCCCTTCGGCGGCGCCGCGCCGGCGCGTGCTGTCGGTCGACGAGTACGCGACGGGTGTGCTCGCGCGCGATCCGATGATCCTCGGCCGCGCGATCACGTTGATCGAGAGCAACGCGCCCGCACACCAGCAGCAGGCGCAGGCACTGCTCGCGAAGCTGCTGCCGCACACCGGTCGATCGAAGCGCATCGGCATCACCGGCATTCCCGGCGCGGGGAAGAGCACGTTCATCGAGGCGTTTGGCTGTCATCTCACCGATCTCGGCCTGCGCGTTGCCGTGCTCGCGATCGATCCGTCGAGCAGCGTGACGGGCGGCAGCATCCTCGGTGACAAGGTGCGCATGGAGAAGCTTAGCCAGCGGCGCTCGGCCTTCATCCGGCCGTCGCCGTCCGGCGGTTCGCTCGGCGGCGTGGCGCGCAAGACCCGCGAGGCCATCCTCGTGTGTGAAGCGGCCGGATACGACGTCGTCATCGTCGAGACGGTCGGTGTTGGGCAGAACGAGGTCACCGTGCGCTCGATGGTTGATCATTTCCTCGTCCTGATGATCGCTGGCGCGGGCGACGAGATGCAGGGCATCAAAAAGGGCGTGATCGAGCTGGCCGACACGCTCGTGATCAACAAAGCCGATGGCGACAACAAGCCGCGCTGCATGGCCGCTCAGGCCGAGATGCGGCGCGTGCTGCATTACCTGCATCGTCCGACGGAGGGCTGGGAAACGCCGGCGCTGCTAGCCTCGGCGCTGACCGGCGAAGGCGTGCCCGACGTATGGCGCGTGACCGGGGAGTTTTTCAACATCACCAAAGCCAACGGCGTCCTCGAACGTCGCCGCCGCGCGCAGGCCGTCGAGTGGATGCATGCCTTGATCGCGGAAAGCCTGCGCCAGCGCTTCTACGCCGCCCCAGCGGTGCAGGCACGTCTCGAAGCGATGGAGCACGCCGTGGCGGATGGCCGGATGCCCGCGCTCGCCGCCGCGCTGGAGCTGCTCGACGCGAGCGGAACGTGAGTCGATCGCCTCGGGGCTGCGCCCCTCCCGGGCAAGGCTTGAGGTGGTACCGCGAAGCGACAGCCCGACACCCGACCCTCCGGGCGGGTTGATTCGAGGGGATGGACCCGACGGCCGGCCGCGGCACAAGCAAGCGCGACATGCTTCAACGGAGCCGCACTCGGGTGAGTGCGGAGACCCCGATGAGCCGGAGCGGTGGCTCGATGATTTCACCCGGTTGGTGAAATCCGATCAGCGTTCCACGACGTTTGTTTCCGAGCCGGTCCCGGCGGAAACTCAGTCTGGCAACCAGGCTCATCGCGCGAGCATACGGGTTACTCCTTCCGGAGCGTCGGCGACTCGAGCGTGCGTGGCTGTTTGCCGCGCGGCCGCGTGCGAAACTGCCGCTGACGCGGTGACTTGATTCGCTGACGCGTGGGTTGATCGCTCTGCCCTTGCGTCAACTGACGCTGCGCGCCGGCTACTGGCGCTGACGGGCCTGCTACTGACGCAGCCGGAGCTGTCACTGAGTCTGCCGCGCCGGATACTGTCGCGGACGAACGTGTTGAATACATTTTCCGATCGGTTGAACGCGCTGACGTTTCCGGGGAAGCGTTTGACGTTCGTGCCGAGTACTTGCGCGGCTGGGCGCAGCGCGTCGCCCGCGGTTGGACAGGTGTTCGCGAGACGTGCACGACTCGCGTGTAGTCGTGCACTGCGGTTGGCGCCGACCGGCGCGCCCGTTGCGTACGTGACACAACGCATCGCATCGCGTGCATGCGCGGCCGGCGGCGGGTGTACAGCGCGTGGCGCGCGATGCACTTCCCTCTGCCGGCCGGGAAACCGCATCGCCGGTGATGCGCGGCGCATCGCACGCGCATGCACACCGCATCGCGCGACCGTGCACAGCGCGTGGACGGTCGCGCACAACGCGTGGAAAATCCGCGGTGGCTTTCTGGAAACCGGCGTTCGATCGTCGGTTGTGGCGAAGCGATCGCGGCAGCGGGCCGCGTTTGAGGTCTCGCGAACGAGAACGAGGATGCGAGTTCGGCGGGGTCCACGGATGCGTCCCGGACGGGCGAACTCCTCCACGCACTTTCTTCAACTTTTTTGGGGGGAGTAACGTTCGTTGCTACACCCCCCTTGCTAGGATCGCCCTCGAAGTCTGCTCCGTGCGCGGCCCGAACGACGGACCGGGGGGGGGCGGAAAACCAAAACAACGAACATAACAAAAGTGAGGGTAGAAGTATGAACCGTAAACAGTCCAATAAACTGGCTTCCTACGCGGCCGTGGAGGCGGCGTTGAAGTCCCATCCTGAGGTTGCCACCACGCCAGGTCTTCCGGCCAAGCTGACGACGCTCAGTTCCAAAATCGAAGAAATCAAGAGTCTCGTGCAAACGCAGACGCAGCCGATCCAGGCCAGTACCGCCAAGCGGGACCAGCGGCTGGAGGAGATGACGGGGACCACCCTGGAGATCGCTGGGTTCGTCACGAGCCTCGCCCGGGAGCAGAACCTGCCGGACCTGCTGCGCACGGTCGATGTGGCGCCGGGCTTTCGCCGGGCCCGCCGAGCCTATCGGCTCGGGCTGGCCCAGCGCGTGCTCGAGGCGGCGCAGGGGGTGCTGGCCCAGCTGGCAACCTACGGCGTCACCGAGGAAACGATGACGGCCTTCGAAGCGCGGATCCAGTCTGCGGACGAGGGGCTCGCGATTCCACGGTCGACCGTCGTCGCGAAGAAGGCGGCGACGCTGAAACTCGCGTCGGTCTTCGAGGAGGTTGATGTGTTGCTCGAGGATCACCTCGACCGGTTGGTGTTTCCGCTGCGGAACACGCACGTCGAGTTCTACGCCGTGTACCGCGCGGCGCGTGCGATCGTCGATCGCCGGGGCGGTCGACGTGCGACCGGGGAGGCGGAGACTCCGACGCCGGAAGCCACCACGAGCGCATCGGCCGGCGCAACGACGATGGAAACCGCGGCGGCTTGACCAGCCACACGATGCCTCCTGAGCGCTGCAAGCGCCACGCCCGCACGGCGTGGCGCTTTTTTTGTGATCGAAAGCCTGTAGCCACGGCTTACCACCACAGCATGGCGACGCGTTTTGATGATCTCGATCTGGGCAACGGTTACCACGTGCGCGCGATCACGGGGGAGGCCTACCGCGAGGCGCTCGCGCGGCTGGAGCCGCGCATCTTTGGCGACTATTTCACGTTCGACGTGACGCGTTCATTGAGCAACGCGCGTCGCGCGCAAGTCGCGCAGTGGAAACAGGCGCAGGCCGGCTTTTACCGGCTTTGCCTCGGCATCTACTTCGCCGGGGAACTCGTCGGCTGGCAAGTGTCGCAGCAGGTCCTCGACGCCGGTATACAGATGCTGGATACCGGCCTCCTCCCCGAGCACCAGGGCAAAGGCACCTACAGCCGGCTGCTGCCGCACCTCATTGCGGAGTTTCGTGAGCTGGGCTTTGATCACATCCTGAGTTTTCACCGCGCGACCAACAACGCGGTGATCATCCCGAAACTGCGCGCGGGGTTTCTCATTCAGGGGTTTCAGATGGATGAATATGGGCTGACGCTGCGCCTGCTGTATCCATTCAATGATACGTTTCGCGAGTCGTTGCAGGTGCGCAGCGGGGAGCGGCGGCCGGCCGGCACGGTCGCCGAGTTGATGGGATTGAAGAGCGACGCTGCTGGCGCGCCGGCTCACCAGCCGAAGGCGTAGCGCTCGCGCCGTGGATCGGCGGCTGCGACCAGCGTGCCGGTGTCCTGGCGGTAGGCGGCGATGACGATGCCCGTGCTCATCCCATAGGCATCGAGCAGGCGCACCTTGTGACCGCGTGACTTCAATTCAGCGATGACTTCGGCGTCGATCCGGCTCTCCACCTGGATCGCACCGGGCTGCGGGTTGTGATTGAAGAATGAGGCGTGGAAGTGGGTCGTCGAGATGCGCGGAGCCTCGATCGCCTCCTGAAGTCCCAGTTTGAAGACAATGTGGTTGAGGAGAACGTTCAGGATCTGCTGGTCCTGGTTGTCGGCGCCGGGGGTGCCGATCGCCATGTACGGTTTGCCGCCCTTGAGCACGATCGTCGGCGTCAGTGTCGTGCGCGGGCGCTTGCCGCCGACGAGGTAATTGGGGCTCTTCGGGTCGAGGTCGAAGACGGTCATGCGGTTGCTCATCGGCACGCCGGTGTCTCCGGCGATGAAGGCGCCGCGTGAGATCCAGCCCGAGCTCGGCGTGCAACTGAAGAGGTTGCCCTGTGCGTCGGCCACCGAGATCGAGGTCGTGTCGCCGACGCGTCCGGCCTCCTTGCCCTGCGGGTGCGGCATGTAGATCTCGGCGGGGCGTGGTGTTGCCGGGTCGAACGGATACGGGTCGCCCGGGCGGTGCTGGAGGAAGGCCTGCGGCGTGATCAGGGCGCGGCGCTCGGCCGCGTAGTCCTTGGAGAGCAGGCCCTTGATCGGGACCTTGGCGAAGGCCGGATCGCCGTAGTGCGCGTTGCGATCGTCGTAGGCGAGCTTCATCGCCTCGATCGTCGTGTGAATCGTGTCGGCGCGGTTGAGGCCCATCGCCGCGAGGTCGATGCCTTCGAGGATGTTCAGCGTCTGCAGGAGAACGGGGCCCTGGTTCCAGGGACCGGGCTTGTAGATTTCGAAGCCGTGGAAGGTGGTGCTCACCGCTTCCTCGATCGCGCCCTGGAAGGTGGCGAGATCGTCGTAGGACATCACACCCCCGGCCTCCTTTTGCGCGCCGGCGATTTTTTGGGCGGTCTCGCCTTTGTAGAAATCGTCGCGTCCGGCCTGGATCGCGGCGATGCGATCGGCGCCGCGGGCGCGGGCGGCGCGTTCGGCCGCGATGATGCGGCGGATGGTGGCCGCAAGATTAGGCTGGTGGAAAACCTCGCCCGTCTGGACGACGCGTCCGCCGGGATAATAGGTGTTCTTCGACCATTCGCCGAAGGCTTCCGTCGCGGCGCGGTTGGAGACCATGGCGCGCTGGAGGTAGTCGTACATCACGAAGCCGTCGGCGAACTCGGCGGCGGGCGCGAGCACCTGCTCGAGCGTCATCGTGCCGTGCTGCTGCAGCACCAGCGCCATCGCATCGACCACGGCCGGCAGCGTGGCGCCGAGCGGACCGTTGCCCTCGACATAGCCCTTCTCCTTGAAAAGCTCGGGCGTCGCGGCCTTGGGTGCAGGGCCCTGACCGTTGACGACGACGACTTTTTTCTTCGTGGCATCGTAGAGTATTGCGGGCGATTCGCCGCCGAAGCCGAAGAGGTTGAACTCGGTGACGGCGGCGGCAAACACGGCGGCGGCGCCGGCGTCGAAGGCATTGCCGCCGGCTTTGAGCATGCGCATGCCGGCGTCGACCGCGTAGTGGCGGCCGGCGGCGACGACGCCGTGCTGGCCGGTGATCTCGGGACGCACGGTCATTTTCGGGCGGGGCAGTTCGACATTGGGATCGCCCGTCTGGGCGCGGGCGAGCGGAGCGGCAAACAGAAAGGCGGCGGCCGCGAGGCAGGACAGGGGACGGAGTTTGGCGGTGATCATAACGTGGTGAGTTTGGGTGGCTGTCCGGAGGCGCAGCGGGCGCGGGCTAAGCACCTCACTACGAGTAGGCGTTCGAGAAGGGGCTTCATATGCGCTAGAATCTTTTCGCGACCTCGAGCGACCAAGTGCGGCCGGCGATGACGTTGCTGTTGATGGCAGGCGAGAAGCCGTCGCTCGTCATCGGGGGTTCCTCGTCGGTGACGTTGGCGACGCCGAGACGCAGGCTTACGCCGCCGAGCCAGTCGCTGCGATCAAGAAAGCGGTAGCTTAGGAACGTGTTGAAGGTCCAGAGGTCGTCGACGACGTAACGGTAAACGCGCACTCCGTTGTCCTCCACGCCTTGCAGGTAGCCGGGCGCGCCGCCCGAGGAGGCGACGTAGCTCTCATACTGCGGCGCGGTGAGGAAGGCGTTGGAATCGAGGTATTCGCCAATATAATACGCAGCGAGGCCGGCGCTCCAGGGTCCGAAGCGCCATGTGACGTTGCTCGAGCCGCGCAGGCGCGGATTGTCGTAGCGCAGTTCGTCCGTCGGCTCGTCGGGACCGGGAACGTAGTAGGCGTCGGTGGTGTAGGCCCAGTCGCTCGAAAGCGTCAGGCGTCCCCAGGCGAACGCAGGCAGTTGGTAATTCACGCCCACGTCGAAGCCGGCGAAGGTGCCCTCGGCGCGGTTCACGTATTGACTGAAGAGCCGTTCGATCCCGCCAACGGCGCCGAGCTGGTCGGCCGGGGCGCGAGTGGCGTTGTACGCGGCGAAGAAGGCACGGTCCTCATCGGTGACCGGCGCGCGCACCATGCCGTGTGCGCCTCTGTAATTGTCGGTGCCGCTGCCGAGGTCGACTTGGTCGATGGGCACGCCCGCCGTGAGTTGCTGCTGCGTCGCCAGGCTGAGCGCAATGAAGTCGTCCGCGGGCAGCGAATCGAAAGGCGAGACGATGACGTTGGTCTGCTCGATCTCCCAGTAGTCGAACGAAAACGACAGTCCTTTCACGAACGGCACCTCGATGACGACGCCGGCGGACTTGCCCGTCGCCTCCTCCGGATCGAGTTCGGGATTCGCGAGCAGCGTGAACGGACGCGAGAAACTCGCGTCGGTCGGCAGGCCGGTGACGGGCTGCCGATACGGATCGGCGATGCTGCGCTGGCGCGGCAAGTCCGCGGAGTAGAGGACGGACAAATTGGGAGCGCGGAAACCTTCGTTGTAGGAAGCTCGCACCATGATCCACGGTGTCGGCCGCCAGTTGAGTGAGACCTTCGGCTTCGTGGTCTGGCCGAAGTCGCTGTAGTGTTCGGTGCGGCCCGAGGCGCTTACCTCGAGGGAGTGCACGAGCGGAAGGGCCTGGCGCGGCGCGACAAGCGGCACGAGAATCTCCGTGTAGAAGCTGGCCACGGTGCGGTCGGCGGCGGCGTTGCCGGCCGGTGAGCTGCCAACGAAATCGCTCGAGCCGGGATCGAGGCCAGAGTCGGGCGGATTGAAGCCGGAATACGGATAGTGAAAGTTCTCGAATTCGTCCTGCCGATACTCGCCGCCGAAGGCGAGTGAGACCGGATTTCCGCGGAGCTCGAACAATTCGCCCGAGGCGCGGAAATCGATGCTCGAGAGGACGGTCTCCCCGTCGCGCTTCATCGTGTCGAGCAGACCGGGAAAATCGCCGGCGTTGTTCACATACGGCTGGTCGACGACCACGGCGCCGCCGTCGATCTTGAACGTGTAGCCGAACGGGTTAAGCCGGCCATTGGCCACGAGGTCGCGCATCACGCTCTGCCGCAGCCGGCCATGATCGCGATCCTCGCCGTCGGCGTGGCTGTAGAGCACGGCGGATTCCCACGTCCACGTGTCGCCGAACCGGCCGCGGATGCCGCCGAGGGCGCGATAGGCCCAGTTGTCGACCTCGAGGTCGCCGCCGTTGATGCCGATGAAGCGCGCGTTCTGGACTTCGAGCGGAGCGGGCGTGCCGACGAGGCGCGGCGTGCCGTCGGGATTGGGTGAACCATCGGGAGCGTAGAACCGCGAACCAAAAGGATTCCACGGGCTGTCCGCCGGGACGATGAGCTGGGGATTGGAGTAGCTCACGGCGGGGCTGCCGGCGGTGAACCCGCTCGCAATGCCTTCGCCGGGGAGAACGGAGTGGGCGTGGTAGTAACCGAGTTCGCCGAAGGCCGTGAGGCGGTCCGTCAGGTCGTATTCGAGCTGGGTGAACCAGTTCTCGCGCGTGGTCTTGTTCTGCAGGTAACCGGTCACCGTCCCGTCGAAGTAGTATAATTTCTCATACGGATCGGTGCGGCTCGGCGTCGTGGGCTTGAAGCCCACTCCGTTCGCGGTGGGCAGCATGTAGAACCGGCCGTTGTTCGCGGCCGTGCCCGCCGGCACATGCGACGGTCGGCCGCGGACGAACCGGCCGCTGGTGTCATACCCGCCGAGATAAAAATTGCCGAATTTGAGCGAGTTGCCGCCGATGTCGAAAAACGGCCCGGTGTTGGGCGTCTGCCAGAGCGGCGGCGCCTCCTGCGTGCGATCCGGATCCGACGAGAACGCGCGATCCTTTTGGGCGATCGGGTCCCGGTCGAAATAGTCGAGCACGGTGATGAAGCGCCCGCGGCCGGCGGCAAAATCGTAGCCGGCGGTGACGGTGCCGCGGTACTCGAGACCGTCGCCTTCCTCGGGCACGACCACGCGAGCGGCGAGTTCGGCACCTCGGAATTCGCGGTCCATGACGTAATTGATGACGCCGGCCACGGCATCGGTGCCGTAGATCGAGGAGGCGCCGTCGCGCAGCACGTCGACGCGCTGAATGCCGCGGTTGGGGAGCTGATTGACGTTGACGGACAGCGACGGAACGGAGGCCTCGTCGATCGAACTGAGCGGGTGGGGGACGAGGCGGCGTCCGTTCAGGAGGACGAGTGTGTTGCCGGAGCCGAGTCCGCGCAGATTGACCGACGAGTTGTCGCCGCGGGCGGCGATGGCGGAGTTGGTCGTCTCGCCCAGCGGAACATTCACCACCTGCGGCAGCGCGGTGAGCAGTTGCACCGGCGTCGAGGCCTCGCGGGTCTCGATGAGCTCGCGATTGAACACCGTGACCGGCAGCGCCTTCTCCTGATCGAGACGCTTGATGTTGGAGCCGGTCGCGACGAAAGCCTCGAGGACGTGAACGGGCTCCTCGCCGGTTTCGGCTGGCGATGGCGAAGGAACGAGCTGGGCAAAAGCCGAGGCCGGCACAGCGAGCGCGGCAACGACGGAAGGGACGCGGGGACGGGCGCCCCGGGCGCGGGGACGTCGGATCGATTTCATGGTGTGGTGTCGGCCCGGTCTCAAAGCGTAGTCGTAATCAAATAATAACTACAGCCGTCGCGGCGCGGGTGTGGGTCGCGCGGTGACGCCGATGCACCAGGAGCCGCGGAGCGACCGGAAGGCGTCCCTTCCGTCGCCGGTTTAAACCACGGTATGGCGTCTCGGTGGTTTGGATTTCCAGGCCGCAGCCACCACAGCACGCAAAATGCCGGCAATTACGGCTTCTGCCCGCGGAGGCAGTTTAGGGGGAAACCCTGAAAGGGGCGGCGGCATCCGCCTCCACCGTGAGCGAATTTGAACACGGTGGCGGAGGCGCCGCCTCGGCCAACGCAACACACCCCGTCGCTTCGCGCCACCGCTCTCAAGCCGGGACAATCAGTTGAACCGCGAATGAACGCTAATGGACGCGAATGAAATCAGGGCTGGTTCCGCGCAAAGAGACGTCTCGCTGAACGGTGAGCGACGTGAGGGCACTTCGACGTTCCTTCCTCTGCTCCGTAGTTCGCGTCCATTGGCGTCCATTCGCGGTTTTCTTTTGCATGAGTCCAGCTCAAGAGGGGATCCACGCCCACGCCGGCGAAGGCTTGCCCGCCTTTGGCGGGTTTGAGTCCTCTCTTGAGCTTGAGCGGGGTGCCCGTAGGGCGGGGTGTGTGTTGCGCGTTCGCCTTTCCGTGCGACGCTCGCACACGGGTGAAATTCCGGGCTAGGGCTGCGCGAGCAGCTGCTCCTGCGTGTAGGCGCGGCCGTTGACGAGCACGTGGCGCACCCGCTGCGTGTCGCGGATGTTCTCGAGCGGATTGCCGTCGACGGCGATCAGGCTCGCGATCTTGCCGACCTCGAGCGTGCCGAGCTGGTCGTCCACGTGGAGCGACTTCGCGGCGTTGATCGTGGCCGTCTGCAACGCCTGAAAAGGCGTGAGGCCGCTTTCGACGTAGTTCCACAGCTCGATGTGCAGGCTCAGGCCCCAGGGGATGAACGGCGAGTCGGTGCCAGCGCTGATGTTGGCGCCCGCGTCGAAGAGCTTTTTCACCGTCGCGCCACCATTCTCATAGTTGCGCGCGCGCGAGCCGGCCGCGAGCGCTTTGGCGGTGGCCGCGGTCGCCTCGCGGAAGTAGGCGGGATACAGGTGGAACTGCGGGGTGTCGAAGATCGACGGGTCGCGGCCGGCCACGGAGAAGTATCCGCCCATCAACGACAGCGTCGGCGTGATGAACATGCCGGAGCGGCTGATGATCTGCACGACGTCGTCGTAGCCCTTGCCGAGGGCGGTGTATTTCGGCGAATAACCGCGGCGGCTGGTGGCTCCGAGGTGCTCGACGGCGTCGACGCCGTAGAGCGTGGCCGGATAGATCTCGTGCGAGGAAACGCGAATGCCGAGCGTGCGGGCGAACTCGGCGACCTTGCGCTGGCGCAGGTCGGACATGCGCACGTAGGTCTTGATGAAATCGAACTCCAGGCGCTTCACGCGCTCGAGTTCGAGATCGAGATTGGCGTCGTCGGCCACCGGATGCGAGATGCCGTAGTAGACGCGCGTGCCATCCATCAGCGGGCCGGTGATGAAGAACAGCGGACCCGGGCGGCGGCCGGCGCGCCACGTTTCGCGCTGCTCGACGGAGGTCGCCGGGTCGCCGCCGGTTTCGCGCAGGCCGGTGATGCCATAGGCGAGCCAGAGGCGGCCGATGCGTTCGCCGTAGTGCGACCACAGATGCGTGTGCATCTCGAACAGGCCGGGCATCACCGTCTGTTGTGAGGCGTCGATGACGCGCGCACCGGCCGGTAGCGCGCTGCCGGCCGTCTGGATGGCAGTGATCTTGTTGCCGGTGATGATCACGTCGACATGGGTGCGGAGCTCGGGCGATTTGCCGTCGAAGAAACGGCCGGCGCGCACGACGAGCGTTCCGGTGCCGGGCGCCTCGGTCCAGGTGAGGTCGAGCGGAATGTCGGTCGTCGTGTTCGTCGCGAGATCGACTTTCTTGAGACGATCGGTGGCGAGGTAGACGATGGTTTTGCCGTCGGCCGTCCAGGTCGGCGAGTCGGTCAGCTCCTGCGTGTGCTTGCGCGGAGCGCCGGTGAACTTGCCGGTTTCGTCGACCGCGATCGTCCAGAGGAGGTCGTCCTGCACGTAGGCGAGGGCGCGGCCGTCGGGGGCCCAGAGCGGGCCGTTGCGCAGACGCAGGGCGAGCGAATGCGTGGGGAACGGGCTCGCGGTGCGTGACCGCGCGGCGGCGACGTCGATGAAATCGAAGGTGCTGATGCCTTCGCGGAAGCGCGCGGCGTAGGTTTCGACGGCAGCCATTACGGCGAGTCTGCCGTCGGGCGAAAAGGACGGGCGGCTCGGCTGGAAAAGGGCCTTTTGCAGCGTACGGGTGGCGCCGGTTTCGATGTTTTGGAGTTCGGTCGTGTAGACGTGATTGCCCGGCGCCTGACGGAGGAACGCCACGCTGTTGCCGTCGGGCGTGAAGGTGGGCAGCGATTCGTCGACGGGGGAGTCGGTGAGGCGGCGCGTTTTCTTATCGGCGAGCGCGAGCAGGTAGACCTCAAAGTTACCGGTGCGGTCGGAGACGAACGCGAGGTGGCTGCCGTCGGGCGACCACGTGGGGTCGGCGTCGAAAAACACATCGTCAGTCAGGCGCACGGGTTTCGAATTGCCGATCGTCAGCAGCCAGAGGTCGCCGAGGGCGGTGAACACGACGTAGTTGCCGTCCGGTGACACCGAGGGTGCCCGGATGCCCTTCACGGGTTTCGGGGTCGTGCTCGTGAAGTCGTAGCGCTTGGGCGTGTAGTGCGCGCGGTTGACTTCGAGCGGGGCGCGAAACGCGATCTCGGAGGTGTCGGGCTGAGCCAGGGAGCGACGCTTGATCTTGCCGTCGGAGGTGTAGAGCAGCGACGACGCGTCGAGCCAGACGGCGCGGAACGGAAAGACGTCCTCGCCCTCGGAGGAGAGCGTGCGCCGCGCGCCGGTGGCAACGTCGACGATCTCGAGCGAAGTCTCGCCGGCGTCCGCCACCTGGAAGCTCACGAACCTGCCGTCCGGGGACCAGGCGGGGGCGTTGGGCGCGGGCGGCGGGTTGAAGGGATTGGCGGCGGCGCCTCCTGGGAATGCGACGAGGTTCTGCTTGGAGCCGTCGGCGGAGCGGACATAGACGCCGGGGCCGTCGCTGCGGGTGGAGACAAAGGCGACCGATTTTCCGTCGGGCGAGTAGGCGGGCTGGAAGTCGTCGCCGGCGTTCGCGGTTAGCGCGGTGATCGCGCCCGTCGCGAGTTCGAGTTCCCAGACGTCGTAGTTGCCCTTGGCGCCGCGATCGGAGGAAAACAGCAGCTTCTTCCCGTCGGGTGACCACATCGGCTCGCGGTGATCGTAGGGGCCGGAGGTGTGCTGTTTCAGGTCGGTGCCGTCGGGTTTGGTGCTCCAGATATGGAAATTGCCGTCACGGAACGACTGAAAGGCGAGGCGCGCGCCGTCCGGCGACCACGCAGGCTGGCGGTCGTCGCCGAGGTGATCGGTGATCGCTCGCGCCTCGCCGCCGGCGGCCGGCATCGTGAAAATCGTGCCCTGCAGGTCGAACGCGAGCGTCCGCCCGTCAGGTGAGAGCGCGATGGCGATGTTGGTGCCCTCGGAGACGGTGAAGCGGACGGGCTCGAGGACGGGCGGTTCGCCGGCGAGGAGAGAGGCGAGGAAGAAGAGGCTGGCGAAGGGCAGGGAGGAACGGAGTCGCATGGGAGGTGAAATAAGAAATGGGAGCGCGGACGTCTCGTCCGCATTCGAAAGGATTGCGGGCGGGCTGCCCGCGCTCCCAGGGGAAGACCGTCTAGAACGTTTTCGTGAGTTCGACGGACCACGTGCGGCCGACGGCCATGCCGCTGTAGACGGCGGTTGGATACCCGCGAGCGTCGGAGCTCAGCGGAGGCTCCTCGTTGGTGAGGTTGACCACGCCGAGCCGGACGTGGGTGCCGGCGAGCCACCGGTGCGTATCGCCCGTGAAGCGATAGCCGACCGAGGCGTTGTAGGTCACCGTGTCATCGACGATGTAGCGATAGTTGAATACACCTTTGTCGAAGACCTTGGCAATGTAGTCCGGCTGGCCGAGGGACTCATACGTCGCGGCGTTGGTCGTGGCGGTTGTGTCCTGGAACTCGCCGGTGTAATACGCGCTGGCGCTGGCCGTCCACGGGCCCTTGCGCCAGGTGAGGACGACGTTGCCGCGGACGCGGGTGGCGCCGTCTTCGCCGTGAGCGTTGTCGAGCGGCAGCCCCGGGCCCTGGTCGATCTCGTATTTGCGCAGGTAGCTCCAGTCGCTGTTGAAGAGGAAACGGCCGATGGGCAGCTGCTTCGTCTGGTAGTTCACGCCGAAATCGAAGCCGGAAATCTCGACGGCGGCGCGGTTCACATACTGGCTGCGCAGCTGGGCGATCGAGCCGACCGGAGCGAGCTGCTGCGAAGCCGGACGCGTGGCGTTGTAGGCGGCGAACGCGGCGCGGTCGGCGTCGGTCACCGGATTGCGAATCATGCCCGGCGCACCTTTGTAGTTGGCGGTGCCGCTGCCGAGATCGATCTGATCGAGCGGCGTGCCGGCAGCGAGAGCGGCCTGCGTGGCGGCGATGAGCGCGTTGTAATCGTCGATCTCCACGGTCACGTAGGGCGAGACGATCACGTTTTCCTGCTCAATCTCCCAATAGTCGACCGAGAAGGAGAGGCCCTGGATTTTCGGGACATCGACGACGATGCCCGCGCTGCGGCCGGTCGACTCCTCGGCCTTCAGATTGGGATTGCCGATGAAGATAAGCTGGCGCGTTGCGACGCCGTCGCTGGGGAGGCCGGTGACGGGCCCGCGGTAGGGATCGCTCTTGGGCCAGACGCGGAAGAGGTCAGGGGAGTTGAGGATCGCCATGTTGGGGGCGCGGAATCCCTGGTTGTAGGAACCGCGTATCATCACCGACGATACGGGACGCCAGTTGAGACCGAACTTCGGCTTGGTGACGTCGCCGAAGTCGCTGTAATCCTCGTAGCGGACGGCGGCGGAGGCTTCGAGCGCGTTGACCAGAAAGATGTCGTTCTGCGGGCCGACGAGCGGCACCACGGTCTCGAGGTAGGCGCTGGTGACGTCGCGCTCGCCGTAGGTCGGCGCGGTCGGCGAAAGGCCGAGGAAATCGTTGCCCTCGGGATCGAGGCCCGAACCGGGCGGATTGAGGCCGACGTAGTCGGGGCGCTCGTCCTCGTATTCCTCGTGGCGGAATTCGCCGCCGCCGGCGAGCGACACGGTGTTGCCCCACATTTCGAAGAGCTTGCCCGAAGTGCGCAGGTCGACACTCGCGATCGAAGTGAGGCCGTCGCGGCGAAAGTCGCCTTGCAGCCCGGGAACCGCGTCCGCCGGGTTTTCATAAAGCCCCTTCGCGACGAGGGCGCCGTCCTCGACGGCGAAGGTTGTCCCAAAGGGATTGATCGTGCCGTCCTGCACCGCCTGGAGAAGCAGGCTCTCGCGCGTGGCGTTGCGGATGAAGTCGGACGTCTCGCCGCGCGTGTAGAGGGCGGCGGATTCCCAGTTCCATGTTTCGCCGATCTTGCCGCGCATGCCGGCGAGGGCGCGGTAAACCTTCGAATAGACGTCGGAGTAGCCCTGCTTGAGGCCCTTCAGCTGGGAATAGTTCACGCGCACGGCGGACGGCGTGCCGGTGAGGCGAGGCGTGCCGTCGGCGTTGGGTGCGCCCGTCGGATCGACGAAGCGCGTGCCGAACGGATTGAACGGATTGTCGGCGGCGACGATGAGCGGCAGGTCGGAGGCCGACGAGTAGGACGGCATGCCGCCGGGGAGGCGCGAATCGGCGTAGTAGTAGGAAAGTTCGCCGAAGGCGGTGAGCGTGGGAGTGACGTCGTATTCGCCCTGACCGAACCAGTTGACGCGCGTGCTCTCGGGCTGGGCAAAGCCGTTCACGTTGCCATTGTAGTAGTAGTCGCCCTCAGCGCCCGTGCGCACCGGCGTGCTGCTCTTGAGGCCGTTGACGCCGGTGCCGACGGGCACGAGGTAGAACAGGCCGCTGCTGGCAACCTGGCCTGTATTCGCGCCGGCAGGACGCCCGGCGACGAAGGAGCCGTTCACGAGCGTGCCCGTGGTGAAGTTGCCGTAGAGGCCATTGGCGGTGCGGTCGTCAAAAGGGTTGCCTGCGAAGGTGGTTGTCCACGGCGCCGGCGCGACGGAGGTGTGGTCCGCGCTCGCGGAAAAGTCGCGATCGGTCAGCAGGATTTCGTCGCGGTGGTAGTAGTCGAGCACGGTGACGAAACGGGCGCGTCCGCCGAGCAGGTCCTCGCCGAAACGCACGGTGCCGCGGTATTCGCTGCCGGCGCCTTCTTCGGGAAAACCGAAACGCGTCGAGACCTCGGTGCCGCGAAAATCGAGGTCCATGATGTAGTTGATCACGCCGGCGACGGCGTCCGAGCCGTAGATCGACGAGGCGCCGTCGCGCAGCACGTCGATCTGCGCGATGCCGCGGCTGGGCAGCTGGTTCACATTGACCGACATCGAGGGCACGCCGCCCTCATCGATGAGCGGGCTGATCGGATGGGGGACGAGACGGCGGCCGTTGAGGAGCACGAGCGTGCTGCCCGAACCGGCCCCGCGCAGGTTCACGGCGGCGTTGTCGCCGCGGGCGGAGGTGGCGGCGGTCGCACCCTCGTTGAGCGGCACGCTGACGACCTGCGGCAGCGACGTGAGCAGATCGACGGGCGTCGAAGCGTCGCGCGCCGCGAGCGCCTCCTTGTTGAGCACGGTCACCGGCAGCGTCTTTTCCTGATCGAGGCGCTTGATGTGTGAGCCCGTCGTGACGAACGCTTCGAGCGTCTGGATCGGCTCGTCCTCGCCGGGCTGGTCGCGCCGGGCTCGGACCACCACCTCGGCCATCTGCTGCACCTCGCCGTCCTTGACGATGATCGGCATTTCCTGACTGCCAAGCGTGAGGCTGTGATTGGGGCGGACAACGACGTCGGTGATGCGCAGGCGCGAGAAACCGTCGCCGGTCGCGAGGAGCGTATAGGTGCCGGGCTTGAGTTCGGGGAACACGTAACGGCCGCGGGAATCCGTGACGGTGCGGCCGCCGGTTTCGACGACGGTGACGATGACACCCGCGGCGGGCCGCCCGGTTGCGGGATGCAGCAGGGCACCCTCGACCGAGCCGCTCTTCAGCGCCTCGGAATCGACCGCCACGGAAAGCTGGGCCGAGAGCGGGGCCGGCGCGACGACGAGCGCGCCCGGTAACAATAAAGTCATTACAGGGAGAAGCGTGCGGCGAAGGCCGGTGGGACCGGCCGGATGAGGGAAGCTCAGATACGGTGGGCTTTGCATGGTGCGCGTGGTTGAAGAGCGGGTCGGCGCATTCCGGAAAACGACGGTGGGCGCCAACCGCACAGCACATCCGCGGCCAAGGGGAGGCAACGGCCGCAAATAGACCTTTAGGTCAGTTTTCCCGGCCGGTCTGCGCTCGCCGAAACGGCCGTGGCCCGCAACCTGCACAGTCCACCATCGCGCCTTTACCGATGTCTGCGCCGAGTAAACCCCAGCCCGTTTGTGTGAGTCTGCTGCTCGGGAGATTGGCCGCCTGGCTGCTGCTGGTGTGTCTCATGCTTGCGTTGTCGGTGCGAGCCGAGCGCGGGCCACGAGGCTGGGCGATTCTCGACGCGCCGGCAGCGCTGGACGCAGCCGTGGACGGCCCCGTGAACGCCTTCGTGCGGAGCACGAACGGCGACATCGTCGTGGGCTCGAATCGACTGAGCGTCTACGACGGCCTTGGTTGGCAGGTCGTGCGCACACCTCCGGGCGCCTACGCGTTTCGCGCGCTGGCGGTGGCCGGCGACCGGGTGTGGGTGGGCGGCGTCGGCGCGCTTGGATACATCGCGGTGAACGACGCCGGCCTTTGGGAATTCACCTCCCTGAACGATGCGCTGCGAGGGACCGGACTGCCGCCGGTCGGCGACTTGTGGCACGTGCAAGCGACGCCTCAGGGCGCGATCTTCGTCGCGAGTGACCGCGTGTTGCGGTGGGATGGCGCGGCCTTCACCGCGTGGTCGTTGCCGTCGCGTCCCCGCCTGCATGCGTTCCCCGTCGGCGGCGATTTGTGGATCTACCAGACGGGCGTCGGTGTGCTGCGTATGGGAGAGGCGGGGCCGGTGGTGTACCTGGCCGAAAACGCGCTGCCGGCCGCGCCTCCGGTCATTGCCTGGCTGCACATAACGGAGGGCGTGGACTGGGCGGTCTTCGCCGACTCGATCTACGAATTCTCCGCCGGTGCGTGGACGAGGCTCGACGAGGCCTCCGCGGCGCTGAGAGGCCGGCTGGCGATCGGCGCGGCGCAGATCGACCGGAACACCCAGGCGATCGGCACGTTCAACGGCGGCGTCCTCCTGCTCAACCAAGACGGAAGGCTCGTCGATGTCGTGGACGGCCGAAGCGGGCTCGCGGACGACAATGTGACGGCGATTGCGGCGGATCGCGACGGGCGGGCCTGGATTGGCCTTGGATCCTCGGCGGTCGTCCAGCTCAGCGGAGTCGGCGTCGCGTCGCGATACCAGCGTGATGCCGCGGCGAATACAGGCGTGATTCGGAAGGTCGTCCTGCATGCGGGCGAGCCGTGCCTGTTGACGTCACGGGGCCTGTTCGCACTGAACGAGGGTCGGATCGAGCCGCGCATCCGGTCTTCGCAGTTGCTCTGGGATGCCGCGAGCATCGACGGGCGGCTGTGGATGGCGGGTTTTGGCGGAATATGGGAGGCTGGGCCGGAGGGAGCGCAGATTGCGCACGAAGTCTCCGCCGACGTGCTGCTCCTCGGGCGCTCGGCGCGTCTGCGACAGGGCCTGTTGTTCGTTGAAAACTACACGTTGAAGGGCTGGACGCACGGCGAACGCGGCTGGGTGCCAAGGGCGCTCGCGTCGCCGGTCGACGACACCCCGCTTTCGCTGGTCGAGGATCCGCGGGGCAGGCTGTGGCTCTCCACGATTGGCGGGAGGATCTATGGTTTCGAGTGGGAGCCCGGGCCGCCGCGACTGCGCGCGGCAGCGCTTCGGCCTACGCCGCCCCGCGGTGCCCCGGTGCTGGAGCGACCCCGGCTGTTCGCGGCGGGCGAACGCGTGGTGGCCTTCACCTCCACCGCGATCCACGCACTCTCGCCGCAAGGCGGCCGTCTGGAACCGGTGGATACATTGAACGCTTTCAGGGGCGTGACCATTGCCGCCGACGAAACCAACGCGCCGGCTTCCGGAAAGGCGGGTTATTGGCTCGTGCGCAGCCGGGTGTTCGAGGCCGACGGACCGCTGGCGTTGCTGCGAGTGGAGGCCGGCGCGGGCGGATTTCGCTGGCAGGCGCTGGCGGCTCCGGGGCTCGACGGAATCGGTCCGGTCGTGAGCGCCGTGCTGGCACCGTCGGGTCCTCAAGCGGAAGAAACGCTCTGGATTGCCGGCAGCGACGGGGTCCTGGCCCTCGATCCTGCCCGGCTGGAGGAGGCCGGGCCGCCGCCGGGGGCGGCGTTGCGGGCCGTGTCGTCGGCCGAGGCGCGACGCGAGGTGCGAATTGCCTTTTCATTTCCGGCGAAGCCGGTGCTGGCCGGCGACCCGGGCTATCGGTATGCGACGAAACTCGACGGAGTGGATGCCGACTGGTCCGTCCCCCAGGCGGAGCCGCGGCGGGAGTTCACCGGCCTCGCGCCGGGCGACTACACGTTCTCCGCGCGGGTGATCGACCGCTTCGGGCGGGCTGGACCGGTTGCCAGCGTCGCGTTCCGTGTGCCGGCCCCTTGGTGGCGCAGCCCGCCGGCACTGGTTGGGGCGGGATGCGTGGTGCTCGCGCTCGCCGCCGGTGTCATGCGCTGGCGACTACACCGGCTGCAACGGCAGAACGCGCGCCTCAACGCCCTGGTGGCCGAGCGCACGCGGGAACTGTCGCTCTCCAACACGGCAAAGTCCGAGTTCATCGAGAACATCAGCCACGAGATCCGCAATCCGCTGCAGGGCGTCGTTGGCCTGGTGCAGTTGCTCGACGAGGAGCAGCTGCACGGCCGCCCGCACGAACTCGCCCGGTCGCTCAGCGCGTGCGCGCGGACACTCCAGCGTGTCTTCGACGACGTGCTCAGTTTCTCCAAACTCGAATACGGTTATGCGTCCCTCACGCCGGGCCGGTTCGCGCTGCTCCGGCTGCTCGAGGACGTGCGCGATCTGTTCCTCAGCACCGCGCTCCGGCAGGGCAACACGATCACCGTCCGGGTGCCCGAGGGCTGGCGGGACGGCTTCGAGGCCGACGAAGCAAAAATCAAAACCATCCTCGGCAACTTCGTAGGCAACGCGCTCAAATACGCGCCGGGCACGCCGATCACGCTCGCGGTTTCAGTCCTTGAAGAGCACCCGAAGGAGGCGGAAGTCCTGATCGAGGTGAGCGACGGCGGCGCCGGCGTGCCGGTGGACGAGCAGGAGCTGATCTTCAAAAAATTCGTGCGCGGCGCGCAGGCGCGCGCTTCGCAGGCGGTGGGCGCCGGGATCGGGCTCGCGGCCAGCCGGGCACTCGCGAAGCTGCTGGGCGGCAATGTCGGCGTGGAAAGTGCGCCGGGGCGGGGCGCGACCTTTTTCCTGCGGCTGCCGCTGGCGCGCGCGATCGTCGCCACCGGGGCGTCTGGGCCCGCGGACGGCCTGACCGCGGCGTTGATTGTGGACGACCAGAGCTACAACCGGATCGCGCTGGCGGGAGTGGTCGAAAAGCTCGGTTTCACCCCCGAGTGCGCGGGCGACGCCACACAGGCACTTGCGGCGGCGCGGCGGCAGGCGTTCACGCTGGTGCTGCTCGATTTGGAATTGCCGGGGGCGAAAGGGCCGGAGATTGCGACGATGCTGCGCGGGCTGCCCGGCGGGCCGGAGGCGGTCATCCTCGGCGTGAGTGCGCATGACAGCCACGAAGCGGCGGAGCGCTGCGTTGCGGCGGGCATGGATGCGTTTCTCGTGAAGCCCGTCTCACGCGAGCACCTGCGGGCGGCGTTTGCCGGGGCAGTTGCCCGTCGGAGCCCGGCCGGCGGGACGCTCGATCTTCTCGCGCTCGATCTCTACGCGCGGAAAGTGCCGGGCGGGTTCGCCGAGGCAAAGCGCGTCTATCTCGAGGCGCTCGAGCAGGAAATCGCCGCGCTGCGCGAGGCGGTTCGCCGCGGTCCGGCCGACGACGTGTTGCTGGCCGCGCATCGCGTACGCTCGCACGCGACGATCGTCGGGGCGGTGCGGCTCGCGGCGGCGGCGGCAGGGCTGGAAAACGCGGCGCGGGCCGGTCGGAGGCCCGCGAGTGAGGGGGAACTGGAGGCGATCGTCGCCGCCGCGGAGGCCGTCGCGGAACGGCTCAACGCGCCATCCGCCACTCGCGTTGCGGCAGGCGGGTAAAGCCCTTCTCCAGCGCGTACCGGATCAGTTGCGGCGTGCTGTGCATGTCGAGCTTGGCCATCAGCCGCAGGCGATGCTGCTTGGCGGTGCTCTCGCTGATCGCCAGGCGCGCGGCGATCTCGTCGTTGGAAAGACCTTCGCCGATCAATCCTAGCACCTCCTGCTCGCGCTCGGAGAGGATCTTGTCAAAGGCCATCGGGTCGGCGCGGAGCGAGGCGCGGAGATTCTGGACGAGCGGGGAAAGGTAATGCCGCCCCGACAACACCGCCGCGATCGCATCCCGGAGCGCGCGTACCGGCTGTTCGTTTTTGTCGATGATGCCATGGACGCGGGAGGCGCTCGCGCGATAGACGGTGAACTCGTCGAGATGCGACGAGAGCGCGATGACCTTGGCCGCGGGCGCGATTTCAAAAATATGCGGGAGGAAGGCGAGACCGTCGCCGTCGGAGAGGACGAGATCGAGCAGCACGAGGTCGGGGCGGTCGCGCCGGCACGCGGCCAGCGCCGAGGCTCCGTCGCCGGCCGCATCGACGCGGGCTTCGGGCATGGCTTGCGCGCACGCGAGCACGAGCAGTTCGCGGAACATCGTCTGATCTTCGACAATGACGATTTTCACGGCGAAGCGGGTGGAGCAGGAGTGCTGCCCAGTTGCGCTCCTATGAAATCATTCCATCGGAATCGTGCGGAGCGGAAGGAGAACGGCACGGTAGCAGGGAGCCTGCGTGAGAATTGCCGAGCTTATGGACTCAGAGGCTGTTATGCACTTTGAGTCGCCGCGTAGCGGCAGCACGAAGGTAGCCGTGGGCTTTTGGCCCACGGTGGTTTTCGGAAGGTCTCAATGCGTCGCGTAGCGACGCCCGAGGCGGAGGGTTTCAGGCGTCGCTGACGCGACGCTGTTTTCTTTGTTTCCTCCGTCCGTGGGCTGAAGCCCACGGCTAGTCTCAATCCTCGCTCCGCGAGGATGCCAGGTGTGCTTGTCCGGGTGCAAAGTGCATAACACGCTCTCAGGCGAACTGGGCGTGCGACAGCGGCAGGGTGCGGAAGCGTTTGCCGGTGACGCCGAAGAGGCCGTTCAGCACGGCGGCAAACGTCGGCGGCACCCCGGTCTCACCGATGCCGCCCATCTTGTCCCCCGTGGCGATGATGTGCACCTCCACCGTGGGCGTTTCGTTCATCCGTAGCACGCGGTACTGGTGGAAATTCTGCTGCTGCACGCGGCCCTCCTTCAGTGTGATCTCCCCGTAGAACAGTGCGCTCAGAGCGTAAACGATCGATCCCTGGATCTGCGCCTCGATCGTGAGTGGATTGACCACGGTGCCGCAATCGACCGCAGCGGTGATATGGTGCACGCGGGGCCAGCCGTCCTGCAGGGAGACTTGGGCTACTTGAGCGACGTAGCTGCCGAAACTCTGATGAACGGCAACGCCGTAGGCGTGGCCCGCGGCGAGCCTGGCCCGGCCATAGCCGCTTTTCTCGACCGCCAGCTCGAGCACCCGGCGCTCGCGCGAATCGGGCGGCAGCAACTCGCGGCGCAGGTCCACCGGGTCCCTGCCGCCGGCGTGGGCCAGCTCATCGATGAAGCATTCGACGGCCACGGCCGTATGGGTGTGCCCGACCGAGCGCCACCACAGGGTCGGCACCGGCAGGCGCGGGCTGTGGAGGTCGACGCGGCGGGCCGGCACGCGATAGGGCGAGTCGCTCGCCCCCTCGACGCTGGTCTCGTCGACGCCGTTTTTGATCATCGCCTCGAATGGCGTGCCGACCAGGAACGACTGGCCGACGAGCGTTTGTTTCCAGGCGACGACTTTTCCGTTGGCCTCGATTCCGCCGACGAGCCGGTGGTGAAACATCGGGCGGTAATAGCCACCGGCGAGGTCGTCCTCGCGCGTCCACACCACTTTCACCGGTGCGTTGATGCCGGCGGCACGGGCGGCCCTGGCCACGTGAGCGGCCTCGACCACCCAGTCCGACGTCGGCGTGGCGCGCCGGCCGAATCCACCGCCCAAATACGTCGTGTGAATCGCGACCTGCTCCGGCTTGAGTCCGAGAACTTCCGCGACCTTGGCGCGGTCCATGGTTTGAAATTGGGTGCCGGTCCACACCTCGGCGCCATCGGCGCGGAGTTCGACGGTCGCGTTGAGCGGCTCCATCGTCGCGTGCGCGAGATAGGGCAGGGCGTAGTCGGCCTCGATCATCTTTGCCGCGCCCTTCAGAGCCGCGGCAACGTCGCCGCCCTCCGCGGCCACGGCACCCGGCTGGCGTGCGAGTTCCGAGAAACGGGCGGCTTGGGCCTCGGTGTCGATCAGCGACCCGGGCGGCAGGGTCCATTGGATCGTGGCGGCGAGGGCCTTGCGCCCTTCCCTGGCGACCCACGTGTCGGTGGCGAGCACCGCGACGCCACTGGGCACGGCAACGACGGCCTTTACGCCCGGGACGGCGAGTGCCGCCGCCTGGTCGAAGTCTTGGATGGTCCCGCCGAATACGGGGGCGCGGGCGACCACCGCGATCAACGCGCCGGGCCGCCGCACATCGAAGCCGAACTCGGCCGCGCCGGTGACTTTGGCGTGCGAATCGATGCGCCGCGTCGGTTTGCCCAGCAAACGGAAATCCTTCGCCGCTTTGAGCGGCACTTTTTCGGGCGGGGTGAGCTGCGCGGCGCGTGAGGCGAGTGCGCCGTAGTCGAGGCGCTTGCCGCTCGTATGGAT
Source organism: Opitutaceae bacterium (assembly GCA_036406235.1). Taxonomy (GTDB): domain Bacteria; phylum Verrucomicrobiota; class Verrucomicrobiia; order Opitutales; family Opitutaceae; genus DASWVO01. The sequence continues at coordinate 41,549 of DASWVO010000237.1, read as the reverse complement.
CACGACCCCCGGCTCCGTCCGGCATTCGGCGACGGGCACGCCCCATTCGGCGGACGCCGCTTGCACGAGCAGGGCGCGCGCGGTGGCGCCGGCGGTCCGCAGGCGTTCGTATTCGGTCCACGTCGACGTCGAACCTCCGGTCATCTGGATGCCGAACATCGGGTGGTTATAGACGGCGTCGACCGGGGCGAACTCGGTGCGCACGCGCGACCAATCGGCATCGAGTTCCTCGGCGACCAGCATCGGCAGCGCCGTTACGACGCCCTGGCCCATCTCGGCGTGATTGACCACGACGGTCACGGTGCCGTCGGGCGCGATGCGCAGGAAGGCGTTCGGGGCAAAGGTGCCGTCGGCCGGGCCGTTGCCCGGGGTGCCGGGGTCGAGGACGGCGGCGCGCGCGGGGCGGCCGCTGAAGTGAAAGGCCAGCAGCAGGCCCACGGCCCCGCCCGCGAGTTTCAGAAAACCGCGGCGCGACCATTCGGCGGCGACCGACGGCGGAACGACCGCAAGCTGGAACGCCGGGGCGGCGGATGCCTGTTCGATGAGAGAGCGCGTGATCATGGCGGCGTCCTTGGAGTCAGGCTTGCGCGGCGAGCTCGGCGGCGCGGTGGATGCCGTCGCGAATCCGTTGATACGTGCCGCAGCGGCAGATGTTGCCGCCCATGGCGGCGTCGATGTCGGCATCGGTCGGATGAGGCATTTTGGCGAGGAGGGCCGCCGCGCTCATGATCTGGCCCGAATGGCAGTAGCCGCACTGCACCACGTCTTTCTCGATCCAGGCCTGCTGGACCGGATGCAGATCGCGGCCGGAGCCGGCGGCGAGCCCCTCGATGGTGACGATCTTCCGGCCGATCACGGTGGCCACCGGCGCGGAGCAGGAGCGCACCGCCTCGCCATCGACGTGCACGGTGCAGGCGCCGCACAGCGCCATGCCGCAGCCGAATTTCGTGCCCGTGAGCCCCAGATGGTCGCGCAGGACCCAGAGCAGGGGAGTTTGAGCGTTCACGTCGAGCTTGTGCTCGGTGCCATTGACGTTGAGCGAGATCATGAGAGTGCGGAATGCGGAGTGCGGAGGGTGAGGCGGGTAGCGGGACGCTTTTGTCCGCGGTCGTATCGACCAGGGCGGAGGTCAGCGAGTCGCCGGCGGCGAGACTGCGCCCGTATCGATCCACTCGCGGAGGTGCTGGGCGAACTCATTGCGCGAAAGGGGAACAGGGTCGCGGCTCGCGCCGGGCTGCCAGCCCCAGCCGACCAACTCGTCGTGGGCCATGTGCTCGTAGAGCTGTTCGAGCGAGCGGCGGCCGTTTCTCGCCGGGTCTTTCAGTGCCTCGGCGAGGGCGTGATCGTCGAGGCCCTCCCAGCCCATCGCCAGCGGAGCAAGCCCCCAGTTCGGGGCGCCGGGGACGCCGTTTGGCTGATTGATATTCTGATGGCACGAACTGCAGCGCATCGCCGCGACGCCGTGGTCGTCGTGGCCGCGCATCACCAGCATGTCGTGTCGGCGGCGCTCGTTGCCCTGTCGTGGAAATTCGGTGACGGTGTGGCAGTTCAGGCAGCGCGGGTGACGAAGCACGGCGGCAATCTGGCGGAAGGCCGCGATGGACCGGTCGCGGTCAGCGGCCGAAGGAGAACGGTTGCTCGCCAGGCTGTCGGGTGCAGTCCAGGCGAGCGTGGCGGCGATCAGACCGAGGGCGCCGGTTGCCCCCAGCGCGACGTGAAACCACGGGAGGGAGGGTTGTGGGAGCATGAGCGGATGAGCGGAGCAGTGGTCTGCTCCCGGTGGGGGGAAGGGGCAGAATCCCTCAAAAGGGAAACGCAGCGTGGCACGGCGCAAGCGGCCGGGCGGGTTTCGCGCCGGGATTTTTGTAACAAAGTTTGTCACGGGCGCTTCGGGGGGGCCGGCCGGCGGCCGGGGATGGACATCCGCGCGGCGGCGGTCCACGGTCGCCGGCCCATGGCGGAAAACGATTCCCGCAACTTCAAACGTGCGCTGGACATCAGCACGCTTGCGGTCGGCCTTGGCGCGGCCGGCCTCCTGCTGGTCGAGTACGGGTTTGCCCTGGCGCCAGCGCGGCAGGAGGCCCTGATTACCGGGGTGCGCGTCGTGCTGTGGACGATGCTCGGGCTGCAACTGCTGCGGGAGACGGTGAATGCGGACTGGACGCGCCGCCGCTGGCGGTGCCTCTCCCCACTGGCAGTCAACGGCGCTCTGCTCGTCCTGCTCGCGCTCGAGGCCTGGCTCGTGCCGGTGCTGCGCGAGCGCTGGCCCGGGCCGGGCGCCGCGCGGTGGCAGGTGCTGTATCTGACGACCGTGCACGTGCTGGTGCTCGGCGTGTTTGCGCACCGGCTGCTGCACTTCAACCAACTGCTCGCGTTTGCCCGTATTTCGCCGCGCTCGATTCTGATCAGCAGCTACCTGGCGCTCATCGGGCTGGGAACATTGCTGTTGAAGCTGCCGAATGCCACCACGACCCCGTTGAGCTGGCTCGACGCGCTCTTCACGAGCACCAGCGCGGTGTGCGTCACCGGTCTCATCGTCGTGGATACAGCGACCGCGTTTACGCCGACGGGGCAGACGATCCTCCTGATCCTCATCCAACTCGGCGGGCTCGGCTTGATGACGTTCACCTATTTCTTCGTCTCGCTGTTCGGCAGCGGGATCACCATCCGCGACCGGGCGCTCCTGCTGGAGTTTCTCAACGAGGAGTATGTCGGGCGGGTGTCGGGGAGCCTGATCGCGATCGTCGTCATGACGCTCATCTTCGAGGCGGGCGGCGCGGTGCTGCTTCATGCCACGACGCCGGCGACCGCGGACGGCACGTGGTTCGAGAGCGTGTTTCACTCCGTGTCGGCCTTCTGCAACGCCGGCTTTTCCATCTACTCGGCCGGGCTGTATGACCCCATCACCCGGAGCAATCTGCCGTATCAGGGGGTGATCATGGGCTTGATTGTGGTCGGCGGGCTGGGCTTTCCGGTATTGAAGAATCTGTGGGACAATTTCGTGACGCGCCTGGCGCGGCCGAGGGAACGCCCGGTGCGGCTCACGACCCATACGCGGCTGGTGCTGGCGACGACCGCGGGCCTGGTCGCGGGCGGGGCGCTGCTGCTTTTCGTGGTGGAGCTGCCCTCGGAGGTCCGTGCCGGCGAGGCGCCGCGGTGGTTTGTCGCCCTGTTCAATTCCGTGACGGCGCGTACTGCCGGCTTCAATACGATCCCCATGGACGCACTCCTGCCCGCGGGCGCGTTGGTCATGATTTTTCTCATGTTCATCGGCGGCAGCCCGGCCAGCACGGCTGGCGGGATCAAGACCACGACCTTCGCGATCGCGCTGCTCAACACGCTGCGGATCCTGCGCGACGCCAGCGGCGACCTCGTGGCGTTCCGCCGGCAGATCCCCGCGAGCGTCGCCAGCCGGGCGTTTGCGGTTGCGCTGCTGGCGATCGCCTGGGCGATGGGCTCGGCGTTGCTGCTGGCGCTGCTCATGCCGGAGGCGCCGCCGCTGGATGTGATCTTCGAGACGGTCAGCGCCTTCTCGACGGTCGGATTGAGCCGCGGCCTCACGGGGACGCTGCCGGCAGCCGGCAAGATTGTCATCGTCGCGAGCATGCTCGTCGGCCGCGTGGGGATTCTTTACGTCGCCCTCGGCGTGCTGCGCAAGGAGCGGCCCGGGCGCCTCGCGTATCCGGAATCCAACGTCATTATCTCCTGAGTCATGAAATTCTGCATCATCGGCCTCGGCTACTTCGGCAAGAACCTCGCGCTCAGCCTCGCGCGCGCCCGGACGGAGGTGCTCGCCGTCGACATCCTCCCGAACAAGGTCGACGCGGTGAAGGACGACGTGAGCCATGCGGTGATCCTGGATTCGTCGCAGCCCGAGGCGCTGGCCAAGCTTCCGCTGGCGGACATGGATGCGGTGGTGGTGGCCATCGGCGAGAATTTTGAGGCGTCGCTGCTCACGGTGGCCCACCTGCAGGAACTCGGGGTGAAGCGCATCATCGCCCGCGTGATCAACCCGATTCACGAGAAGCTTCTCAAGTTGATGAAAGTCGAGGAGCTGATCCTGCCCGAGGCGGAGTCCGCTCAGCGCATGGCGCAGTCACTGGTGCGCGGGGTGCTCAACAGCCTGGATCTCACCGGTGGGTTTATCATCGTGGAGGCGCGCGCGCCGGGCTGGCTGGTCGGGCGCTCGTTGCAGGAGGCGGGCCTGCGCAGCAACTTCAAGATCAACCTCGTCACGGTGCGAAAGACCTCCGCGCCGCAGGCGCGCGTCTTTTCCCGAAAAAGCGAACGGGAGCTCATCGGCGTGCCGCCGGCCGATTATCATTTCGAAGCCGAGGATCTCCTCGTGCTGTTTGGCGAGGAGTCGCGGATCCACGACTTTCTGAAGGGGTGAACCGACGCCGGAGCCGCGTGTTGCGCGCTTCAACGACCAGCCTTCGTCGCGACGTAGAGCTGCTCGACCTTCGTGCGAGCCCACGGCGTCTTCCGGAGGAAGGTGAGGCTCGATTTGACGCTGGGGTCGAATTGAAAGCAGCGGATCGGGATGCGCCGGGCCATCTCCGCCCATCCCATCTCCGCCGAGAGTTCGGTGAGTATCCGTTCCAGCGTGACGCCGTGGAGGGGATCTTTCGGATGTGGGGACTGCATGGGCGGCACGCTGCGACAGGAAACGCGCCCGCTCAAGATCGTCCTGCCGGCCGGGCTGCGCTCTCGAGCGCGAGCTGAAGCACGGCGCCTCTGAAGAGGACGCTCAATGGCGCGCCACGCTCGGCGCGGCCGGCCGGCGTTCGGCGGGCTGGGGTCGGACGCCCCGCTCGGGCGCCGGACGAAGCGCCGGACGCACCCGCGCATCCTGGAGAACGGCGGAGAGCAGTCCCTGCACGTCGAACAGGCGGCGCTGCACCAGCATCCACGGACCGTCGCCGTCTTCGAGACAGAGATCGATGAGCTCGGTGATCTGGCGCCGGATGTCCCGGTCGCGCAGGCAGCTCCACACGAAGAAATCTCCGGTCGGGGGCCGCTCCTCGTAGCCGGGCAGTTGACGCACATCGAAGCATTCGCCCGGCTGAATCCGATCGCCCTGATTGCGGGTCTGCAGCCAGCTGAATTGGAAATGCAGGGGATCGCCGTCCGGGTGGAGCACGTGGAACACGGGCACACCGCGGTGAACGAAATACGGTTTCGTAAGGCGGGCTTTGAACCAGGCGAACGTGCGGTGCATTCGCAAGTTATCGGCCGGATTGAGCCGATATTTAGCGGGATGCGCAGAACTACGCACCGTCCGTTACGGCCCGCTTTGCGCGCCGCTGGCGTTCCGGCCTCTGGCGTTTCCCAAACGCCAGCGGGTGACGCCCACACCGGAGCGGCGCTCGCCGGAAATCTCCCGCGGCTGGCCGCCGCCGGCGGGGGACCTCTACGCGGCTTTGCGGTGGTGGATGACCAGGCGGTTCCCGTCGGGATCCTGCACGACCGCCATCCAGCAGACGGGGCTTTCCTGCGCTTCCCAGATAAAGTTCACCTTGGCCGCCTTGAGTTTGGCGATGAACCCCTGAAAATCGTCCACCTCGAGCGCGACTGCCGGACCGGCGTTGGCGGGCGGCCAGTCGGCGCCGGCTCCCGTGACGATCGCGAGGCAGCCGGGGCCGATGTCGTATTCGACCCATTGCGGATTGGCCTCGTCACCCCATTTGCGGGACATCGTGAGGCCGAGGAGCCCTTCATAGAAACCGCGGGCGCGAGCCATGTCGGTGACGGGATAGCCAGTGAAGGCGAGTTCGAGGACTTTCATGGGAGATACGGGGTGAAAGTGAGAGCCGGCCGACGTCAAGGCCGGTAGGATTTCAGACCCGGGCGGCCGTTGGCAGTTCGAATTTTGCGCCAGCTCCGGCGTCCGGCGGCCGCGGCGCGTCGCGATCGCTGCGGCCGGCGCACCATTGACGGCGCAGGGCGAAGGTCCGATGAACGAGGTCCATGCGCGCTCCCAGTCCCCTCGAGCATCGGTTCCGTGGTGAACATCCCGTGCGAACATTGCTGTACCTCTACGGCGGCGAACGGCGGAAGATGCTCTGGGGCATCGTGTATTTTATTATCAAGCACAGCCCGGTGTGGATCATGCCGCTGATCACGGCGCGGGTCGTCGATATCGTGGCCAAGCCCGACCAGCACACGCTCTCCGAGCTGTGGTGGAACGCCGCGATCCTGCTCGTGGTGTTGCTGCAGAACGTGCCCGTCAGCTTCCTGTATGTGAGCTCGGTGAGCCGCGCGTCCCGCTCGATCGAGACCCGGCTGCGCTCGGCGTTGTGCCGCCGCCTGCAGCACCTCTCGATCGGCTACTACACGCGGCAAAGCGCGGGTGCGTTGCAGAGCAAACTGCTGCGCGATGCCGAGACGATCGAGGCGTTTACGCGCACGCTCTACGACACCGGACTCAACGCGGTGGTGAACCTTCTCGGCGCGCTGATCGTCACGGCGGTGCGCGCTCCGCAGTTTTTGTGGTTCTTCGCCGGCAGCATTCCGCTCGTGGTCGTGCTCATCCGGCAGCTCAACCGCAAGGTGGGCGCGCGTCAGCGTCAGTTGCGCCAGGAGATCGAGCATATGTCGGGCCGGGTGATCGAGATGACCAATCTCATCCCCATCACGCGCGCGCACGGACTCGAGCGGCCCGCGCTGGACCGCATGGAGCGCTCCCTCGAACGCGTGCGCATGGCCGGGCTGCACCTCGACGAGGTCAACGCCATCTTCGGCGCTTGGTCCTGGGTGTCGTTCAACGTGTTCAACATGGGCACGCTGATCTTCGCGGTGTGGGCGTGCTGGACGCAGTTCATGCCGATCACGGTCGGCGACGTCGTCATGCTCAGCGGATACTTCGCGTTGCTCACCGGCTCCACGCTGGCCATCGCGAGCGCGGCGCCGACCGTCGTGCGCGGTTTCGAGGCGCTCCGCTCGATCGGCGAAGTCCTCGAGTGTCCCGACCTCGAGCAGAACGAAGGCAAGGAACCGGTTACGAGCGTCGACGGCGCCTTCGTGTTCGAGAACGTCGGCTTTTGCTACGCCCAGTCGGATGCCCACGCCGTGCGGGATTTCGCCCTCACAGTCGCGCCCGGGGAAACCATCGCGCTGGTCGGCCCCTCCGGCGCCGGCAAGTCGACCGTGCTGAATCTCGTGATCGGCTTTGTGCGGCCGACGGAAGGCGTCATCCGCCTCGATGGCCGCGACATGGCGGAGCTGGACCTGCGCACCTACCGGCGCTGGCTCTCGGTCGTGCCACAGGAGTCCATCCTCTTCGAAGGCACGATCCGGGAAAACGTCACCTACGGCCTGGCGGAAGTCTCGGAGGCGCGCGTGCAGGAGGCGCTCCGCGACGCGAACGCGTGGGAGTTCATCCGGAAGCTTCCCGAGGGGGTGGAGACGCGTGTGGGCGAGCGTGGCGCCCGGCTCTCGGGCGGACAGAAACAGCGGCTCGCGATTGCGCGGGCGCTGATCCGCGATCCGCGCGTGCTGATCCTCGACGAAGCGACGTCCGCGCTCGACACCACGAGCGAGACGCTGATCCAGGAGGCGCTGGAGCGGCTGATGCGGGGGCGCACGACGTTCGTGGTGGCCCACCGGCTCTCGACGATCCGCAACGCCGACCGCATCGTCGTCATGCAGAACGGGCAGATCGTCGAGGTCGGTCCGCACGAGACGCTGCTGGCCCGGGGCGGGTTGTATGCCCAGTTGCACGCGCACCAGGCCGGCGCGGTCGACTAGCACGCGCATCCAGTTTCGATCACCACCGTAGCGCAGTGCTTTAGCCCGCGCCCGTCGCGCTTTGAGGCGCGAGCTGAAGCACCGCCGCGCGACCTCTGGCGCCGGCGCCGCGACCCGCAAGAACTGGCAGACGAAGAGCAATCGATGCCGAGACGGCGCGGGGAGGGCGGCTTATCCTCTCGCGTGGTCGGAACGTCATGAACCGACCGCGACCAAAACCCTCGAATGGAGGAGCCTGTCATGCTCAAGAAATATTCGGTGGAATACAGCCTGCAGTTTCGGAAGCACTCTCCGCCCGAACACCACTTCTACTACACCGATGATCCGGTGGCGTGTGAAGACTTCGTGCAGGAGCTGCTCGAAAAAGGCATGGGAATACACGCAATCAAACACGACGGCATCGATCTGCCGCGCGTTGATTTTGACCGCATCGTGAAAGTGGCGGCGTCCGAAGGCGCTTCGCGGCGGATCTGCACCTCGCTCAACATCAAGCCCGAGGAGGAGCGCTATCGCTTTGGCTTTGCCGGATAGGCGGGCGGGAGCTTTCGCCGACGCGTTTGCGTTTTCGTCACCCGGGCGCGGGAGCGCAGGGATTCCGCCGCTCCCGCGGCGGGCTACACTCGGAGGGCCCGGGAACGCGGCGCCGCGAACTCCGCCGCGGCGAGCACGGTGCGGGCGTGCAGGCGCGCCGTGTGTTCGCGGTCGCGGTTGTAGCCGCCGCCATAAAGCACGGCGGTCGGCAGCCGGCGGAGCGTGACCAGCTCGAGCACATGGCGGTCGCGCGCGGCCATGCCGGCGTCCGTGAGCGTCATCTGGCCAAAGCGATCGGCCTCGTGCGGGTCGGCACCCGCGATCCAGAAAACGAGACCGGGCGCGGCGTCGTCCAGCGCCGGCGCGAGCGTGGACTCGAGCTGCTCGAGGTAATCGGACTCGTGGACGTAGCGGGGCAGCTCGACGTCGAGCGAGCCGGGCGTCTTGAGGGCCGGATAGTTCCGGCCCACGTGAATCGAATAAGTGAATACACGCGGATCCCCGGCGAAGAGACCGTGCGTGCCGTTGCCCTGGTGGGCGTCGGTATCGATGACGAAGACGCGCAAGTCGGGGCGGACGGCGTGAAGATCGCGGATGGCGACGGCGACGTCGTTGAGCACGCAGTAGCCGAGCCCGCGGTCGGCGAACGCGTGATGCGTACCACCGGCGAGATTGCAGGCTAGAGGATGGGCATTGTCCGCTGCCAGGGCGGCCCAGGCGGCGGCGATGGTTCCGCCGGTCTCGCGGCGGCAGCGGGTCAGCAGCTCCTCGCCGGCGGGCAGGCCGAGCTTGAGGGCCTCGACATGGTCCAGTGTGCCCGTGCGGATTTTGTCGAGGTATTCCGCGGTGTGGACGCGCTCGAGTTGTGCCATCGTGGCGGGTTCGGCCGGCAGGATCTCGATCGCAAGCTCCGGCCGGACCGCGGCGGCCTCGCGGATCATCGCCTCCGACCGCCAGAATTTGTCCATCGGGAATGGATGTTCGGCGGGAAGCGGGAAGTAGTAGCCGGGATGGTAGAAGCAGCGCATCAAACCGCGGGAATTATACCAGCTAACCAGGGAGGGGCGACACTCTTGTCGCCCTTTGCCCCGAACCCGGCGGCAGGAGTGCCGCCGCTTCTTGGTCACCGCAGCGTCCGCTGGAAAAACTCCATGATGCGTTGCTGCTGGCGCAGGCGCACGAGCGGGTCGCTGATCATGTGGGTGCCGAGCATCGGCATGAATTCGTAGGGCTTGCCCGCCAGGTAGAGCGCATCGCAGAGCTGCAGCGTGTGCTGCGCGTAGACGTTGTCGTCGGTCAGGCCGTGAATCAGCAGCAGCGGGCGCTCGAGTTGCGCGGCGTAGGTGGTGACGTTGCTCACCCGATATGCATCGGGCGCTTCCTGCGGCAGGCCGAGGTAGCGCTCGGTGTAATGCGTATCGTAGTTTTCCCAGGTGATCACTGGAGCGCCGGCGACGCCCGATCGGAACACGTCGGGTCGGCGGATCGTGGCCATTGCCGCGAAATAGCCGCCAAACGACCAGCCGGTGACGCCGACCCGTTTGAGGTCCATCTCGGGAAACGCGCTGGCGAGCGCCTGCAGCCCTGCGACTTGGTCGGCGAGCGCCACGTCGATGAAATTGCCGCGGACAAGGCGCTCCCAATCGCGGCCGTGCCAGGGGGTGCCGCGGCCATCGATGCGCGCGACGATGTAGCCCTGGTCGGCCATCCACTGGTCGAGGAGGTAGTCGCGAGCGACGGCGTTGACGCGCTTCGCGGTCGGGCCGGCGTAAACGTAGAGAATAACCGGATACTTCGTTTTGCCGCGCTTGCCACGCTCGGCGAGTTCACGCGGGCGCGTGACCGCGGCGTCGAAGGCAGGCGTGCCGGCGGTGCGGAGGAGGACGGTGGTGGGCGTGCGCGGCAACGCCTCGGCCACCGAAGTGAGCGAACCGCGCGTCGTACCGTCGCGGGCGACGAGTTTCCAGCCGGTACGGCCTTCGAACGTTTGAAAGCTGTGCAGATGCACCGAGGCATCCTTCGCGAATTCCGCGGCGTGGTGGCCCCGTCCCTCGGTGAGCGCCTTGCCGGGACCGCCGGCGAGCGGGAAGCGCCAAAGCTGAATCTCCACCGGATCGGCGCTGCCTTTCACGTAGATCTGACCGGCTTCCTCATCGGCGGCGAGAAGGCCACGGTAGCGAAAATCGGCTGGGGTGAGCGTGCGCACGAGGGTGCCGTCCGCGTTGCGCAGCTCGACCTGCCAGGTGCCTCCGCGCTCGGTGGTCCAGAGAAACTGCGTGCCGCCGGCCAGCCAGAGCGGCGTCTCGGCCTCGTCGTCGAGATTGAGCCAGGCGGAGTCGGTCTCGCGCAGGAGCGGGCGAGTGGTGCCGTCGGCGGGATTGACCGCGAGGAGGACCTGCTCCTGCTGCGCGCGGTTCTGGACGAGAACGGTGAGCGGAGCGTCCGCCTTTTCCCAACGCACGCGGGCGACGTAGGGAAACGCTTCGCGGTCCCACTCGATCCAGCGGGTGGCGCCGCCGGTGCGGGCGATGAGGCCGAGGCGGACCTTCGCGTTGGCGGTGCCCGCACGCGGATAGCGGAAGGCTTGCGGCGCGGTCTCGGGGTGGAGTGGGTCGGCGATGTAGCGCGTTTCGACCGCGGTTTCGTCGTTTTCCTGGTAAACGAGTGACTCGCTGTCGGGCGACCACCAGTAGCCCTCGTTGCGGCCCATCTCCTCCTGGGCAACGAACTCGGCGACGCCGTGCGACCGCGTTGAGGAGGCCCCGCTCGTGAGGGTGCGGACGCTCCCCGCGGCCAGGTCGATCACGTGCAGCTCGTTGTTGCGCGCGGCCGCGACGAACCGGCTGTCGGGAGAAAAGCGCGGGTCGATCCAGCCTTCGCCGGGCAGCGGAGTGACTTTCAGGTTGGCGCGCTCGATCACATAAAGGCGGCCGGAGAGTGTGACGAGCAACCGGGCGCCGTCATGCGAAAGCTCAAACGTGGTGAAGCCGCGCAGGCTCTGGCGCTGGCGCTCGCGACGGGCTTTTTCTTCCGCGCTGAGTTGTTCCTCGCCGGTGCCGAGGAGTTGTTGCGGCGTCAATAGTTCGCGTTCGGCGCGGGAAGCGACGTCGTATTCGTAGAGCCGCAACACCGGATCGCGCGCGCCTCCACGCAGAAAGATCACGCTGCGGCCGTCGGGCGTGATTTTTGGGGAGACGGGCTGGCCGAGGGTGTAGTTGCGGGTCTCGGCGAGGTCACGGAAGTAGGCGAGATTGGGATCGAGCTTGCCCGTGGAGGCGGCGGCGTGGGTGTCGGCCGTGTAACCGGTGAGCAATGACAGCACCGCGACGAACGGGCGCAAACGGTTGAGCATGCGCATACGATGCAGGCCGCACGCGAGTAGTCGAGGCGAGGGTGCGCGGCGGTGCCTGTGGATGAGCTCCATGCCCTGTATCCGCTTCGTTGGCGCACGCAGCGTCGAAAGACCGCGGCGAAACGGCAGAGGGTAGGGCGTTTGGAGCGCGCAGCGCGACAGTCCGTCACCGTCCCGGTGAACCCGCGATTCGGCGAGGACGCTCCGGCCTACCTGTTTCTTCCAAATCGGTCGAGAATCCGTTCCCTCGCGCAACCATGCGCCTCGCCCTTCGAAGGGCATCTTTCGCTGGGCGAAAGATGGAGGCGCGGGCCGGAATCGAACCGGCGAATAGAGCTTTTGCAGAGCTCGGCCTTACCACTTGGCTACCGCGCCTTGAACTGACAGGAGGCGGACGTTGCAGAGATTCGCCGAAGGGCGCAAGTCCGAGTTTGCGCCTTTCCGGGCGGCTCAAATCGCCTCGCGTTGCGGCAGGGAAACCGGCGCCCGTCCGCCCAGCGAAGGCGCGTCGGCCGGCGGGAGCATTTCGTTTTTCTCGTAGTCGAGCGCCAGGCTGAAGCGGAAGATCGAGCCTTCGCCCGGCCGGCTTTCCACCGAGATGCTGCCGCCCATGAGTTCGCACAGGCGCTTGGAAATGATCAGCCCGAGTCCCGTGCCGCCGCGCCGCCGCGTGGACGAGGTGTCGACCTGGCTGAAGGGCTTGAAGAGCTGGTCCAGCTTTTCCGAGTCGATGCCAATGCCGGTGTCGGAGATCGCGAAGAACAGCCGGAGCTGCTTGCGTGTCGTGCCCGGGACGTCCTCGCCGCGAACGCAGGTGAGCGTGAGCGTGACGCCGCCTCGTTCGGTGAACTTGATGGCGTTCCCCAGCAGATTGATAAGGATCTGGCGGAGGCGATTCTGGTCGCCGTTGACGACCTGGGGAACCGCCGGATCGACGCGCATGTCGAGCGTGAGCCCCGAGGCGCGGGCACGGGGCAGGAAGAACCCGTAGATATCCTGCACGCAGTCGCGCAGCGGGAAGGGCTTGTGATCGATGTCGATCCGGCCGGCCTCGATTTTCGACAGGTCCAGGATGTCGCTGATGAGCGCCTCGAGCGCGACGCCGCTGTTCGAGATCATCTCGACGAACTCGCGTTGCTCGGCCGTGAGCGGCGTGTCGCGCAGGAGCTTCGCGAAGCCGATCACGCCGTTGATCGGCGTGCGGATCTCGTGGCTGACAATGGTGAGAAACTCGCTCTTCGCGCGGTCGGCGCTCTCGGCGGTTTCCTTGGCCGCGAGCAGCGCCGCCTCCGCGTCTTTGCGGACGGTGATGTCGTGGCCCACCGCCTGGTACTCGAGGAGATCGCCGTCCATGTCGCGAATGGCGCGCTGCGTCCACAGGAAGCTGACGTTGCCGCGCTCGGTGCCCGTGAGGTCGTGTTCGAACGTCGCCGCGTCGGCCAGCTCGCCGGTGGGCGTGCGCGGGATCGCCTCGACCTGGTAGAGCGGGAAACGCTGGCCAATCAGCTCCTGGCGCTTGCGGCCGAAAAAGCGGGCATAGGCGCCGTTGACGAACGCGAGGCGGCCGTCGGGACGAAAACGGCAGATCAGGTCGGCCTGGTCTTCGACGATGCCGCGGTAGCTGGCTTCCACCTTTTGCAGGGATTGCGCCATCCGCTCGATCTGGCGGGCCAGGCCCATCACTTCGTCGTCGTCGGCGATCTCGTCGCCCGCGGGTTCGGCCACCAGCGGGGTGCGGTGGCGGACGGTCCGGCGCATCTCTTCGAGGCGCTGAATCAGGGTGCGATCCCACACATAGCCCGCGAGCACCAGGAGGATGCTGCCGATGATCGCAAAACTGATCACCCAGTAGTTTTCGCCGAGCCGTTCGCGGAGGTTTTCGTCGAACGCGATGGAAAGCAGGGCGATCGTGAGGCTGGCCGCGAGGGCCAGGATCATCACGGTCTTGCGCTTGAGGGCATGCGGCATGAATCGGCTATATACGCTGCGCGGCCGGGGTGAAGTCCAATGAGTTGAGACAAGTCCAATGAGCTGGGAGCTGAAAGTTGAGAGTTGAGAGCTGAGAGTTGAGAGCTCGGAGCCCGGAGCGGGAGAGCGCGAAGCCAGCTTTTAACGGATTTTTCGGCGCAAGGCGCCGGCTGTCAGGCCCTCAACCTCAACCCTCAACTTTCAGCGTTCGGCTCTCCACTCCGTATCCCTGCCTCAGGCGTGGCGGCCTTTGAACGTCAATTCGGCGACCGCGCTCTTGTCGAGGTTCCCGAGACCGAGGGCGACGAGACGGTCGTATTGGAGCTTCGTGGCGCTGGCGAGCGGCAGGCTCAGGCCGCTCGTGCAACCGAGCTTCCAGGCGATGGTACTGTCCTTGGCGGCGTGGGCCGCCGAGAAGAAACAGTCGTGCGCTCGCTTTTGCATGTCTTCGCCGTCGGTCTTCAACACCTGCGAATTCGCGCCGGTCTGCGCGAAGACCTCGCGCAACATGTCGAGGTCCAGCCCGAGCGCGGCGCCGAGGCCGAGCCCCTCGGCGAGGGCGGCCGTGTTGATGTTCATGACCATGTTGACGAGGGCCTTCACCTGGGCCGCCTGCCCCGTGGGCCCGACGTAGCGCAGCGCGGCGCTGAGCCGCTCGAGGATCGGCCGCACCTGGTCGAAGGTCGCCCGCGCCCCGCCACACATCAGGTAAAGCGTGCCGTTGCGCGCCTGCGGGATCGACGAGGCCATGCAGCCCTCGAGCGTGCGGGCTCCGGCGCTTTTGGCGCGCCGCGCCACCTCCAGGTGTGTCTCGGGCGAGACCGTCGCGCAGTTGATGAAAATCTTGCCGCGAGCGCGGGTGAGGAGCGAGTCGCCGCTCTCGGCGAAGACGCCGAGCTGGGCGGCATCGTCGGTCACGACGGTGAAGATGACATCGGCGGCGGCGGTCGCCGCCGCGAGGGTCTTCGCGTGTTTGGCGTGCAACTCGCGCGCGACCGACGCGGCCGTGCGCGCATCGGTATCATGGACGGCGGCGATGCGGTAGCCGACGTCCTTGAGGCGGCGGGCCATGTTGGCGCCCATCCGGCCAACTCCGACAAAGGCGATTTTTTCAGTCATGGTGGAAGAGGGGGCGCCTTTGGCGCGGGAAAAGGGAGCGGGGAGCTGGGGGCAGGGTTCGGAAATCCTGCCCCTTGCTTCCTTTCATGCGAAAAACGGATTGTGCTTTTTCTCCTGTGCCAGGGTCGTCATCGGGCCGTGCCCGGGCGCGATGACGGTGTCGCGAGGGAGCGTAAAGAGCTTGGCGCGGTTGTTGCGGTATTGGTCGGCAAAGGCCGTCGCGCTGCCGCCCATCGAGGCGGCAAAGATCGCGTCGCCGACGACGGCGAGCGGCCAGCTGAGGCCGGTGACGTAAAACGTCGTCAGGCCCGGCGAGTGGCCGGCGGTGAGCAAGGTCTTCACGCTTAATTCACCGAGATGGAAGTGGGCGGATTCCTTGAAGGTCTTCGCGCCGGCATAATCGACGGGCTCGAGTTCGCTCGACCAGACTTCCGCGCCGGTCGCCCCGGCGAGGTTCGCGAGGTCGGCGACGTGGTCCTCGTGCGTATGGGTGAGGAAAAGATAGAGGACGCGAAGATTCTCCGCGCGGATGACATCGATCATCCCGGTCGCGTTCGCGCCGGTGTCGAAGGCGGCCGCGACGCGCTCGCGCGGGTCCCACACGAGGTAACTGTTCACCGTCATGTCGCCATAGGCGGTGTTGAAGGCGGCGAAGCCTCGGGGGAAAACGACCTGGTCCGGATACCAGCGCTTGTGGGCGAGTTCCTCGAGGATGTCCGGGTTGAGGCGCAGGTGTCGGGCGACGCGGCGGATGACGGCGTCGATGGTCTTGCCGGACTTCACCGCCGCGAGGTCGGCGGCGCTTACCTCGGCGCGATGGGCGAGCTCCTCGTCGGATATGCGCAGGCCCCGCTGGGCTTTGGCGATGACATCGGTGAAGTTATCTTCGAGCGGGATCCGTGGCATGGGTGTGTTGAGCGCGGAATCATGAGCGAGCGCGAGGCGGCTGCGCAAACTTCGTTTCCGGGGATCACGCCCGCGCAATCCTGCGCTCGGAGCAGATCCACCAGGAGAACGGACGTCCCGTCCGTTTATTCCCAAGAGCGAACGGACGGGACGTCCGTTCTCCGCGGGGGCATCGGTTGTCGCGGCCCTTTGCATTTGATGCGTCGATTGCCGGCGGCGAAGTCGACCTTTCTTCCCTGAAAAGGGCGAGCTGTCGCTTCGCTCGGTACGCGGTTTCTTCTGCACGAATGCGGCTTTTATAACACGTGTTAGTAATCGAAAAAACCATCCCCGGTGGGAAGGATCGGAGCGCCGGGCTTCAATATAAAGAAATACCGAGTGTATGACATCGCTCCCGGGATTCGGCCCGCTGCGAAAGCGTCAACCCAGCCTCGGCCGCCTGATCGCCGCCTGCTGGAGCCGCGCAGGAGAAAAAGGAAAGGGATTCAGGACCTGCGTTTCGCCTTTCCGAGCATGTCGTAGAAAAAACCAAACCCATGGAAAGGCCGGCGGTGGGTGGCAAAGTCGCAATCAAACCCATGCATTCGCTTACCAAACGCGCGGATATTTGATCTGAACGTGTGAAACAAAAAACCAAACCCTCGGAAGGACAAAACACACGTGTGGAAAGACCAGATGCCCGTGCGGAAAGACAAACCGAGGGTTTGGAATTTGAAGCCGCCCTTTCGGAAATAAGGAGCGAACGGGAGCGTGGCCGCCCTCGGCCGCGAGTGCGGCGGACGCGGCGCAGATCGCGGGCGAGGGCACCCGCTCCCCTGTGAAAACCGCCGTGCCGAACACAACGGGCCAGCGGCCCGCGCTCTCCAGGGGGAAGGCGGTGCGCAAGGGCACCCCTACCGATTGCGGGCGCGCCAGCGGGCGTAGCCGAACAGGCCGAGCATGCCGCCAATGAAAATCGTGCCGTAGGTGGCCGGCTCGGGAACCGGCGTGATGTTACCGCTGCCGGCGGTCCAGCCGGCCGTGGCGCCGCCTTCGAAGCTGACCTGCACGATGCTGGACGAGGGATTCGTTTGCGCGATGAAGCTGTCGAGGGAGTTGTTCCAGTTGATGATCATGAGCACGGCGTCGTCGGTGACGTTGATCGAGCCGATGTTCAGCGTGGAGCCGCTGCCACCAAAATCGATGATGGTGTCGCCCGTGATCGTGAGACTCTCGAACGACTGAATGGTGTCGTTGAGCAGAAGCATGCTGCCCTCAGTGAGCGTGACGCTCGACCAGTTCGGAATCTGGTTGTCGCCCTCGAACGAGACGACGCCGCCGTTGACCACGAGCGAGCCGTTGATCGCGGTGCCGTCGGCCTGGGCCATGACCAGCGTGCCGCTGTTCACGATTGTCGAGCTGATGTTGTTGTCGGTCGTCCCCGACAGCGTCGTGGTGCCGGTGCCGTTGAGGACGAGCGTGCCGTAGTCGACCTGACCGCCGATGGTCACGTTGCCGCTGCCGTTGATCGCGATCGTGTTTGCGCCGAGATCACCGGTGAAGGTCGCGTCGGCGGTGGAGGAAACCGTGAGGTTGGTGGCGTAGACGGTGGAGAACGTGTTCGAACCGGCGGTGACGTTGAGCGAAGTGACATTGAGCTGGTCGCCGAAGGCGGTCGCGCCCGTGCTCTGCACGTTCACGGTGCTGGCGCTCACGTAGCCGCCGAAGCTGGTGGAACCGCTGCCACCGACGTTGATCGTCGAGGAAACGTTGAGCTGGCCGTTGAAGGTGGTGGCGCCGGAGCCCTGGACGTTGACGGTGCCGGCATTGATGTAGCCGCCGAAGGTGCGGTTGCCGGAGTCTGTGGTGGTGAGCGTGGAAACGTTGCCCAGCTGGCCGCTCACCGTGATCGAGCCGGCGCCGGCGAGCGTGAGGGCGTTGTTCTGGGCATTGTTGTAGTTGGAACCGAATACAAGCCCACCCGTGCTGGCGTTCCACGTCTGGTTCGCCGTGAGCCGGATGGAATTATTGATCGTCTGGAGCTGGCTGCTGGAGTTGGTGATGCCGCCGGCGCCGACGTAGAGGGAACTGCCATCGATCGTGAACGCGCCCGCACCGCTCGCAAAATTGAGGGAGTTGAGCGTCCAGCTCCCTCCGTCGGCAGTGTTGGCGAGTTTGAACGCGGAATCGAAGACGAGGTCGGCCCCGGCGCTTCGCCCCGGGGCGGCATCGGAGTCCCAGTTGCTGCCGGTCGACCATTTCGTGCCGCCGGTGCCGCTGTTTCCGTCCCACGTGAACGTGGATGCGCAGAGTCCTTGGCTGTTGATGACGAGAGCGATGGCGGCACACAGCAGCGCCCGGAGGAAACGAATGATCTCCGCCGCCCTGAAGAGCTGGCCTTGCCTGCTGGACCGCATCGGCGGGCAGCGCTAGACGCGTTTTCAGGGAGTGTCGATGGAAATGGGGATGAACGGGCCTATTGCGGGAGCGAAGCGGGATGAAATGCCCCGAAGTCGAACAAGAAAATCAGAAACGTGCACGAGGATGGCTTCGAGCCGGCGGCAAATCTCGCGGCCGTAGTCGGTCCAGATGCCCTGGCCCCAATACCGGTAGCAACTCGTCTGCGAGCAGAGCAGGTGGAAGAGGGCGTTGCGGTAGCGCGGGTCGTCGGCCGGGATGCCGGGCTTGAGCACCTTCTCGTAGAAGAGCGAGCTGACCGCCACTGAAGATCAAGTCGGCGGTGCCGTCGCCGGTTGGCGAATCGTTGTTCGGATTCCAGTTCTGGTGCTTGGACCAGCCGTCGAGGGCCTTATGGCCGCCGTCCGTACCGAGCAACCGCAGGCGGCTCTGCACGGAGAGGCGATGTCCCCGTCACCGACGCCCGTCCGGGCGCCCCGATGGCGTGGCAATCGCCACGTCCGGCGACGAGGACGTCGCCGCTTCTTCAAAGGGCGTAACCGGCTCTAAGAGACGCGCTGCTCGTGCGTCATGGTTGATGAACCTTCATTGCCATGAGACGCACCCTCCTGTTCCCCTCCGCCGTGGCGCTTGGCCTCCACGCGCTGCTCCTGTTTGGCTTCAAGTCACCCCGCGCCGGTATCACGCCGCCTCCGCGGCCCGGCCCCGTCGATCCGATCGTGGTGCAACCGACGGTGCTTCCTCCGCCGGACGAGCGCCTGATCGACGTCGAGGACTCCACCGTCCGCCCTCCGAGGTCCGCTCAGAGCGTGCCGACGCAGCCGGAAATCCTCGGTCCGCGGCGGCCGGGGGATATCACGATGCCGATGCCGCCGACTCCGCCGCCGCGGGTGCCGGGCCGGCCGGTGGATCGGATTCCACCGGTCTGGTCGGCGAGCGACGGTGACGACTTGAAACCCTCCGGCCGTCCGCTGATCGCGGCCGACTTTCTCGATAGCCCGCCGCGCACGCGTTATCAGGTGGCTCCGCAATATCCGTACAGTGCGAGGCAGAACGGGCTGAACGGCGAAGTCGTGGTGACGTTCGACGTTGATGAGCGGGGCGTGGTCTACAACGCCCGCGTGGTTCGCTCGACTGACCGCGAGTTTGAGGAACCGACGCTGCGCGCGGTGGAGAAGTGGCGCTTTCAACCCGGCAAGAAAGACGGGCGCCCGGTGCGCTTCCGGATGGCCGTGCCGGTGGTCTTCAATGTCGACGCCTGACGCTGCAGTGCTTTCCTGGATACGCCGGCGGCGTGGGTTGCAACCCGTCGCCGGATCGAGGGGGCCGCTTCGGCAGGCGCATCACCAAAGGCGGCCCGTCCGGAGGTCGCCGGCTCGCTTCAGACCGGCAGGCGGAGCGTTGCCACGCAACCGCTCGAATCGGTGCGGTTCTCGAGCTTGAGCGAGCCGCCGTGGTTTTCGGCGATCTGACGGCAGAGGACGAGACCGATGCCCGAGCCTTCCGGCTTCGTCGTGAAGAACGGCACGAACAGATTGGTCGCCTGGGCGATGCCGGGGCCGTCGTCCTCGATGGCGACTTCCAGGAAGGCGCCCGCTTTTTTCCAGCTGACGCGCACACCGGCGTCTCCGCGGCCGACGGTACGTTGCTCCAGGGCGGCCTCGACGGCGTTCTTGAGCAGATTGATCAACACCTGCTCGATCTGCGCGGAGTCGCACGGGACGGTGAGATTCGGCCCGCCGAGCACCTTCACCGGCAGGCGCTGCTCGAGAGCCACCACGCGATGGATGAGGGGGTGGGTTTCGACGGGCGCGATGGTGGGCTGGGGCAGGCGCGCGAGTTTCGAATACGCCTGCATGAAGCGCCCCAGGCCCTCGGCGCGGGAAGCGATGACATCGAGGCCGCTGCGCATGTCGTCCTCCCAGTCCGGAGCGCGTTTTTCGCGACGCAGCAGGCAGCTCAGCGAACCGGCGATGGATTTGATCGGCGCGAGCGAATTGTTGAGTTCGTGGCCGAGGACGCGCACGAGGCGCTGCCAGGCTTTGAGTTCCTCTTCGCGCAGCGCCTCGCTGAGATCGGCGATGACGACGAGGTTGTGCGGGAGGCCGCCCTCGCGAAACTGCGTGCGCCGCATGCCCCAGCGTCCGGTCGCGCCGGGAAAGGCGGTCGCGCTCAGCACGCGGGTGCTTTCTCCCTCGAGGCATTCGGCGAGACCGATCTCGGCGGCGGAGCGACCGAGGATGCGTTCCGCGGGCGAGGCGAGCAGCTCCTGGCCGGCGCGGTTGACGAGGCGCAGCGTGGCGCTGCTGTCGAAGGCGAAAATCGCGACGTCGATCTCTTCCATGACGGTGCGCAGCAGGGCGGTGGCTTCCATCGCGCCGAGGCGCTGCTCCTGCAGGATTGCTCCGAGGGAGTTGATTTCGGCCATGACGTCGCCGAGCGGTTCGTCGCGGCGGGCGCCGCGCGCGCGTATTGAAAAATCCCCTTCACGCAGCGCGGAGAGCAGGTTCGCCATCGTCTGCAAGGGGCGCACGACCCGCATGCGCACGGCGGAGGCAAAGCCCAGCCAGAAGCCGAGAATGAGAAGCGTGAGCGTCCACTGCACGCGCGCGGGCTGGTCTCCCGCGAACCAGAGGTGCCACATCGAAACGACCACGGCCGGCGCGCCGGCGAGCAGCGCGGTGGCGAAGACGTTCTGGTCGTGCGTGAGGCGGCGATGAGCTTTAGGCATTAGGCGGTAGGCTGTAGGCGGCAAGGAAGGGGGAGGCTGGTTGCGGACTGCCGCCGGTGCCTGGAGAAGAGCTCAGCCTTTTAGCTTTTGGATAAAGGCGCCAAGTTGGCGGCGGAGTTGAAGAATGTTGTTGGCCAGCGCGGCGTGAACCGCAGGTGGAAAATAGCCGAGTTCGCCAGCGAGCAGGACGAAATAATCGACCTCGCCCGCCGACCGAGTGCAATGTTCACGAATCGCTTCAGTTCTGCGTCGCCGTCGCGACCGCATCTTTCGGAAATGTTCGCCGGGATCGACGCGGCTGCCCGGCGGAGTTGGCTCGTTAGTCCGAACAATTCGTCTTTCGGAAACGTTTTGGTCTGACCGTAGATTTCGGGGACCAGCTCGTGGCCCGATTTCCAAACGTTGAGGCTGCGATAGTCTCTCATGGCGCCTCGTGAACTAATGCGCAAAGCCTACCGCCTACAGCTTAAAGCCTTCCGCTTACAGGCCGTATTTTTCGAGCCGGCGGTAGAAGGCGCTGCGGCTCAGGCCAAGCTCCTCGGCGGCCTTGCGCGCGTTGCCGTCGCAGCGGGCGAGCGTCTTCTTGATCAGGAACGCCTCGACTTCCTCGAGACTCATGTCGTCGAGGCGCGGCGCCGTATTGCCGGCGTTGAGACCGAGGTCGGGGGCGCGGACCACCTTGCCCTGCGCCATCAGCACGCCGCGCTCCACGGCGTGGTCGAGTTCGCGCACGTTGCCCGGCCAGGCGTAATCCTTCAGCGCCTGGATCGCGGTGTCGTCAAAGCCGGTGATCGCCTTCCGGTAGCGCTCCACGTGCATCTTGAGGAAATGCAGCGCGAGCAGCTCGATGTCCTCGCGGCGCTCGCGCAGCGGCGGCAGGTGGATGTGGATCGTGTTGAGGCGAAAGAGGAGATCCTGGCGGAATTTTCCCGCGGCAACCTCGGCCTGAAGGTCGGAGTTGGTGGCGGAGATGAGCCGCACGTTGGCCCGGTAGGTCCGCGACGAGCCGACGCGCTCGAATTCCCCCGTCTCCAGCGTGCGCAGGATCTTGGCCTGCTGGGAGAGCGGGATGTTGCCGATCTCGTCCATGAACAGCGTGCCGCCGTCGGCCAGCTCGAAGCGGCCGGCGCGGTCGCTCTTTGCGTCGGTGAACGCGCCGCGCACGTGGCCGAAGAGCTCGCTCTCGAACACGCCCTCGGGCAGGCCGCCCATGTTGACGGAGATGAAGGGCTTCCCGGCGCGGACGGAGACGTGGTGTAGTGCCTGGGCAATGACGCCCTTGCCGGTGCCGTTTTCGCCGGTGATGAGGATGTTGGCGTCCGACGGGCCCACGCGCGAAATGACCTCGAGCACGGGGCGCATCGCCGCGGAGCTGGCGATGAGGGTGGGGCCGCCCTTGCCACGGAGGATCTGGTTTTCCTGCTCGAGGCGGCGGTAGGCGCGGACGGCGCTGCCGAGCTCGATCTGGTTCTTGACGATCGCGAGCAGGCGGGGGTTGTCCCAGGGCTTGGTGATGAAGTCCTTGGCGCCGCGGCGCATCGCCTCGACGGCGATTTCGACGCTCGCCCACGCCGTCATCACGACGACCGGCAGCGACGAATCGATCGCCAGAAGCTTTTGCAGCAGATCGAGCCCTTCCTGACCGGAGGTGGTGTCGCGCGCGTAGTTCAGATCGATGAGCGCCATCGCGAAGTCGCGCGACTCGACCGCCTTGATCACGGCGGCGGGGGATTTCACGAGCTCCACCTGGTAGCCTTCGCCCTTCAAGAGGAGCCGCAACGCTTCGAGGACGTCGGGCTGGTCGTCGGCGATCAGGATACGCGGGGCGGCTTCAGGCATGGCACACATGACGGGGGATGACGCTGGAGTGTCAAGCAGGCCAACGGCTTCGCGGGGCGGCCCGCCTCCGTGTTTCCGGGATCGTTATGTTTATCCCGCAGCGGTCTTCTGACCTGACCAAAGAGGAAAGAGAAAGATCGCTGTCCGCGGTGGTTGAGCGCTGGAAATTCGAGGAGCGAGCCCCCGCGTGGACCGCCTTGAGCAGTCGGGCGCGAGTGGCTCGCTCCAGCTTGAGAGAGAGGTGGGTTACAGGCGGACGCTCGGATGAAACGCTCCGCGCGACGCTGCACCGCGGCGGGCGTTGATCCCGTAGGCAAGGCTGCGGGCGCTGACGAAGGCCTCGTCGGCGGGACTCAGGACGCGGCGGCCGGGCTTGGGCTCGTAGCCGGCAGCGCGGCTCGAGTACTCGTGCATCGCGAGGAGTAGGGAAACCGCGACGGCGAAGAGGCCGATGAGGGCTTCCGCGCTGACGGCCGAGGGAAAACGGGCACCGAGGATCTCGGCGAAAGCCACACCGGGCAGCCCGGCGGCGAAGGAAAGAGCGATGAACTTCAGGACATTCTTCATGGTGATGAAAGGTTCTGCCCTCTCTTTTGCACACGCCGTGCCAAGTGTCTGGCGCTTGCATAAGTCGCCAGAAGTCAATAGGAAACAGGTTGAGTGAATCGTTTGAATACGCTGCCGGCGCGCCAAACGATTCGACGCCGGGAAGGGGGATTCCCGAAAATGGGATGCCGGCGGGGGTAGGGGTGTGCTTGTGCCGTTTCCGCGCGGTCGCGCTCCCGTCACACGCCACTTGCCGCGCCCCCAAAGCGCGAGCTAAAGCACCGCGCTACGCTGGCCAGCTCCTCTTGCGCCGCGGGAGTCACGCGTGGCGGATTAAGATAATCCGCCGCCTCGGAAGGCGCCTTACGACGCGCTCGAGACGGCAGGCTCTGCGCGGCGAGCCGGCGTTTCCGCGCCGCGGAAGCTGCGCCACAGCTCCAGCGGCAGACTCGCGAGCCCGATGATCAGCAACTGGCTGCCGACGAAACCGGTGAGCCACCAGAAGGCGGCGTCCATGAAGCCGTAGCTGTGCAGGCCGACGCCGAGCATGTTGGTGCCGAACCAGCTCCAGCTCGTGACGATGTTGCCGGCGACGGCCAGCGACATGAGGCCGCGTTGCTTGATCATGCCGCCCCAGCGGGCGTGCAGGATGATGGCGTTCCAGATGACGATCAGGAGGGCGCCGTTTTCCTTCGGGTCCCAGCCCCAGAAGCGGCCCCAGGACTGGTCGGCCCAGATGCCGCCGAGGATCGTGCCGACGAGGCTGAAGAGTGTAGCGAAACAGACGATACCGTAGACCATGCGCGTGAGCGCGTCGGCGGTGGCCTTGTCGAGCGAGCGCGTGAGCAGGCCGCGGAAAATGTACACGATGGCCAGGAAGCCTGCGAGGTAGGTCGCCGAGTAGCCGATCGTGATCGTCACCACGTGCGTCGCCAGCCAGAAGTTCGAGTCGAGCACGGCACGCATCATTTCGAGCGTGTCGCCGCTCAGTGAGAGGTGGTGCGCGATCAGGAGCGTGCAGAAACCGATCACGCCGCCGGCGGCGCTGCCGACCGCGTTGCGGAAGAAGAACTCAAGGGCCAGGCAGAGCAGCACCGCGGCCCATCCGATGAAAAGGGCGGACGAGTAGAGGTTCGTGACCGGGGGGCGGCCCTCGAGCCACATGCGCGTCGCGATGCCGACGGTCGTGACGATCCACGCGAAACCGAGCAGGTAGAGCGAGGATTTTTGGAGGACCTCGGGCCACTTGAGCCAGGAGAACACCGCCAGCAGAAGCGCGAGCACGTAGATTGTGATCGTCGCGGTGCCGAACGGCGCGGCGGCGTTGAAGCGCGCCTCGGCGTCGGACTTCGTCATGCGCGAATCGAAGCGCTGGCCGAGCTGGTCGCGGTAGAGTTTGACGATCGTGTTGAACTGCTCGGGTTGCTGCATGCGCCACGCGTAGCCAAGACCTGCATACGCGAGCGCGTGCGGCTCGACCTGGCCGGTTTCGAAGGACGCGAGGAGCGCGCCGCCGACGGTCTTCCAGTCGTCGAGGTTGGCGTTGTCGGGCGCGGGCGGGATCGCGAGCAGGAAGCCGACCTGCGCCATGAAATCGAAGCTGCGCGCGGCGTTCATCACGGTGGTCGCGATCGTCTCGTCGTGCGGCTGGCCGGCCTGCTTGGCCCGCACGGCCTCGACGCCCTTGGCGAGGTCCGACTGGAACTTCGTCAGGTCGGCGAGGAAGTTTTCGCTATCGGGCGACGTGAGGCTGTATTTGAGCCGGTGATACTGCATCACGTGCTGGAACAGGTTGATCACCGCCCGCTGGAAGGAGTTGCGGGCGGCGGATTCGGTCTGCTCGGCTAGCTCGGTCTGGCGCTGCAGTTCGGGCAGCTTCGCGTGGAGCTGCGCGAAGGAGAAACGCTTCTTGCCGGCGCCGTCCTCCGGGCGCAGCCCGAAGAGGTCGAGCAACTCGGGATGGACGATCTCGAAGTGCTGGTAGTTGTCCGCGACGTTGGCGCGGAAGACGACGTCGAGCAGCCACTCCTGCGGCGAGAGCGTCTCGCCATTGGGCGCCTTGAAGCGCTGGCGGCCCTGCATCATCAGCAGCGAGGTGCGCGCGACGGTGTCGAGCGGCTTCACGCGACCATTGACGAGCACCGGCAGCCGGCCGAAGCCCTCGAGGTCGAATTCGGACTGGGGCTTGCGCGGGAAAAAGGTGCTCGCCAGATAGAGCGCGCCGAGGGCGAGAACGAGGAGCGGAATGAGGCGTTTCATGGGTCAGGCCGTGACGGCGGTCGTGCGCGCAGCGACGGTGCGGCGTTTGCGGAAGAAGCCGGAGAGATGAATCCCGAATTGCAGGAGGAGGCCCAGGGTCATCAGCCCGCAGGCGATGTAGGGCAAGAGCCAGCTCGGATTGCGGACCACCTGAAGGACGGTGGTGCGGTCGTTGTTGTCGAAGCCCGCCTGATAAAACGTGAGGCCCGCATAGCGCAGCGGATTGTTCATGTAGATGAGGACTTCGCGGTCATCGCGGCCGTCGGCGCTGGCGAGGCGCACGCGGCTGGAAAAGTTTTTGGGAATTTCGGTGCCGGGGTATTTGTCGTGCGAAAAATCGAGCAGGGTGAGGGCGAACGGCTTGTATTCGCGCTCAAAGCGCATCGCGAGGCGGAAGGAGCGGCCCTGGTAGCTGAAGGTCTGCGGGGCCATCAGCATCGGCGAAACGAGCCAGGTGCCGAGCGAGCCTTCGGTGCCGATGAGCTCGACGTAGGCCGCGGGGAGGTTGCGCTCGTCCTGCTTGTAGGTCGTGCGCAGCGGCGTGACCGCGATCTGCGTGCCGATGCCCTGCGTGGCGAGTTGGGGGGCGGCGGAGCCGGGCATTCCGGCCGCTTGCTGGCCCTGCATCGCCATCGCGGAGTTCGGAAAATAGATCTTGGGAACGACGCGGAAGGGCAGTTTCGCGTGCTGGATCACATCTCCGCCGGCGAGCCGCGCCTCCGGAATTGCCACGACGTCGTCCCACTGCGGGTCGGTGACGTCGGTGATCGCCAGCTCGTTGAAGCGCGGGCTCTCCGAGTAGTTCTTTGTTTCGCCTTCATCGAGTCGCATCTGGTAGTCTTCCTGCCAGAGCCCGGTGAGCAGCTCGCCGACGAGCAGCACGATCAGGCCGAAGTGCGTGAGCAGGATGCCGGCTTTTTTCCAGGTGAAGTGGAAGCGGTAGATGTGCGAGGCGACGAGATTGAGCAGCAGCAGGCCGCCGACGAAGTAGCCGCCCGGGAAGACGGGGATCGGCACGCCGTTTACATCCCAGAGCACGATGAAGGAGCGGAAATATTTCTCCTGCACCGCCCAGATACCGAGGTTCACCTGGTCGAGCGTCGCGACGAACACGAGCAGCATCGACAGGATCAGCAGCACCACCGTGAGCTGCAACGAAACGAAGAATTTGACGACGGAGGACCAGAACTCGCGCATGGCTCAGGGGGCTTTGACGGTTTTGAGGAAATCGATAAACGCCGCCTTCTCGCGCTCGAGCAGCGGAGCCGGGCCGGTGAGTTTGAAGAACCAGGTGGAGCCATCGTGCGGCACGATGCCGCCGAGCACGCGAGTGGGCGGAGTGCCTGAACTGGCGGTGAGATCGGCGACGGCGATCTTCAGGCCGTTGGCCTCGAAACGTTCGAGCGCGGCGGGCAGCTCGGCCGCGCTGATCGGCGGAAGGCCGATCTGACCGCGCCAGCGGTTGACGTTGGCCAGATCACCGCCGACGTCGCCGGGGAATGCCGTGACGGCGAGCTCGGCCGTGGCGCCGCCTTCGCCAGTGATCGCATAGGTCGCCTTGCGCATCGCGGAACCTTGACGCGACTCCCAGCCGCTGGGGGCCGCCCAGGTGAGCCCGGCGCCGCCAGCTGTCGCGACCGGCGTGCCGGCCATGCCCGGAGGCGGTGCGTTGGTGTCGCCTGCAGCCGCGGTGGCGGCGGGAGCCTCGGGCTCCTTTTCCTTGGGGACGCGATACGCTTTGACGGAGTTATCGCGACAGCCGGCGACGAGCGCGATCAGCACGGCGAAGGAGAATACCAGGGGGCGAGAGGGACGCATGCAGTGGTTATGAGTCTTCGTTCCCGCGGGAAACTTCAAATCAAACCCGCTAAGTATGAGCACGCACCGAAACCGGGATAAGCAACAGCCGCGGCCAGGCGGCCAGGGTAAGCCTCCGTAGCCAGCCTGCTTACGTTAACGAACGTCCACCCTGTGAGCACGGCCGGTGCTTGCGATCCGGGCGAGATCCCGCCCAACTCGCAAGCATGCTCATCTCCCCGCTCGGCGACTCCGCGCTGCTGATCGAGATCGAGGCGGAATCGGCAGAGGCCGCGGCAACAACGGCGCAACGACTGGCACGCCGCCTGGCGAACACGTTGCTGCCAGGGGTGCATGACGTGGTCCCAGCCTTTGGGACGGTCTCGGTGCATTATGCGCCCGGCGCGGTACAGGGGGACGGGCCGGCCGGGACGGTGGAGGCGTGGGTGCGTGAGCAGGCCTCGCGGCCACTGCCAAAGGCGGGCGCCGGGACCCGCGAGGTCACCATCCCCGTGTGTTACGGTGGGAACGCTGGACCGGATCTGGCGGAAGTGGCAGCGCACGCCGGCCTCTCGACCGAGGAGGCGATCGCGTTGCACAGCGAAGCGCGTTACGTCGTGCGCGCGGTGGGTTTTACTCCTGGCTTCCCGTATTTGGCCGGGCTGCCGGCGAAACTCCATACGCCGCGAAGAGCAACACCCCGCACGCGCGTGCCGGCCGGCAGCGTGGGGATCGGCGGCGCGCAAACCGGCATCTATCCGCTGGCTACCCCGGGCGGGTGGCACCTGATCGGACGCACGCCGCTCGCGCTCTTCGACCCCGCATCGACGCCGCCCTCCCGGCTTCAAGTCGGCGACGTCGTCCGCTTCCGGTCGGTCCCGGAGGACGCCTGGGCTGCCTCTCCGGTCGAATCTCGTCCTCCATCAGCCAACAAGAGTTCAGAGCCGCTTCTGCCCCGACGAGCCGGAGCGCTGGGTCCGACAGGGGATGACAAGCTGGCCTGGATGGAGGTGGTGAAGCCGGGGATATGGACGACGGTGCAGGATGTGGGGCGGCGGGGGTGGCAGGCGCAGGGCGTGCCGGTGGCCGGAGCGATGGATTGCTGGGCGCTGCGGGTGGGCAACCTGCTCGTCGGCAACGCGCCAGAGGCCGCGGCGGTCGAGTGTACGCTGCGCGGGCCCGAGGTGCGTTTTTCCCGCGACGCGGTGGTCGCGGTCACGGGCGCCGCGGTGGAAGGGATTCCGGTCTGGCAGCCGTTTCTGGTGCGCGCCGGCGAGACGCTTTCACTCGCGAAATTTGCGGCGGGTTGCCGCGCCTATCTCGCCGTGGCCGGCGGCGTCGCGGTGCCTTCCGTACTGGGAAGCCGTTCGACCTATGTTCCGGCGGGTCTTGGGGGGCTGGAAGGCGGGGCGCTGCGTGCGGGAGACCGTCTGCCCCTCGGGCAGCCGCGCGTGCAGGCGGTGGCGGGTGGCTGGCGACTTTCGCCGGCAATCGTGCCGGCGTGGTCCGCCGAGCCGGTGGTGCGGGTGGTTCGCGGTGCGCAGGCCGACTGGTTCAAGGCCGGGGCGTGGGCAGCCCTGCTTGGATCGCGCTATCGCGTCGCGTCGCAATCCGACCGCATGGGACTGCGGCTGCGAGGACACGCGCTCGATCGCAGTGAACCGCGCGAGATGGTGTCCGAGGGGGTGGGGGCCGGGGCGATCCAGGTGCCGCCTGATGGCCAGCCGATCGTGCTCATGGCGGATTGCCAGACGCTCGGCGGGTATCCAAAAATCGCACACGCGATCTCCGTCGACCTGCCCGTCCTTGCCCAGGCGCGGCCGGGCGATTCGGTGCGTTTCGCCGAGACGACGCTGGAGGAGGCACAACGGATGCTTCGTGAACGGGAACGTGATCTCGGAATTCTTCGCGTCGGCCTGTATCAGCGGTATGGAGTGGGTTGAGCCGACCGGGGCAAAATCCGTTCAACCGCGTACCGAGCGAAGCGACCGTTCGACCATGCACACGAATCGACACCGAATGAGGTTTCCGATCACTCCTTTCCGGATCGTGTATGTTTCCGAGCCGACCAACGCCTAATGAAGCATGCCGTGGATTGATCTGAACTGCGATCTGGGGGAAGGCGCCGGGCATGACGCCGAGCTCATGCCGCTCATCACCTCCGCCAACATCGCGTGCGGTGCCCACGCGGGTGACGCAATCACGATGCGAGCCACCGCCGTGCTCGCGCAGCAGCACGGCGTGACGATCGGCGCGCATCCGGGCTTCGCGGACCGGGAAAATTTCGGCCGGCGCGAACTCGCTCTGTCGCCCCCGGAGCTCGGCGCACTCGTGCGTCACCAGGTCGAGGCGTTGCGGGTGATCGCGCCGGTGCGCCACGTGAAACCGCACGGCGCGCTTTACAATCTCGCGGCGCGAGACGAAGCGGTTGCTGACGCAGTCGCCGGGGCGGTGCATGCCATCGACCCCGAGCTTGTGCTTGTGGGCCTTGCCGGCAGCGCGCTGCTCCGTGCGGGCCGCGCGTGCGGTCTGCGGGTTGCCAGCGAGGTCTTCGCCGACCGCACGTATCAGCCGGATGGATCGCTCACGCCGCGGACGCGGCCGGAGGCCCTCATCGCGGATGAAGCGACCGCGGTCTCGCAGGTTCTGCGCATGGTGCGGGAAGGCTGCGTCCGCGCGATCGGCGGCACCGACGTGCCGGTGCGGGCGGATACGGTTTGCCTTCACGGCGACGGTCCGCAGGCGGTTGCGTTCGCGCGCCGGTTGAATGCCGAGCTCAGGCGCGCGGGGATCGGCCTTCGCGCGTTCGCGTGATGATCAAGCTCATTGGCATTGCCTTCGTGGCGGTCGGTGTCGCCCTGCGGCTCAACACGCTGCTGGTCGTGCTCATCGCCGGCGTCGTGACCGGGCTGGTCGCCGGCCTGTCGCCGCTGGAGCTGCTGCGGATGATCGGTACGCTGTTTGTGGAGAACCGGTTCGTGACGCTGCCGGTGGTCCTGCTCGTTCCCGCGATCGGGGTGCTCGAGCGCCACGGGTTGAAGGAACAAGCGGCGGCGATCATCAAGCGCGCGGCTTCGGCCACGGCGGGCCGGGTGATGCTGCTCTATCAAGCACTGCGTGAGGCCACGAGCATGGTCGGGCTCAACATTGGCAACCATGCCTCGATGATCCGCCCGCTGGTGGTGCCGATGGCGGAGGGGGCGGCGCGGGCGAAACTCGGCCGGCTGCCGCCGGCGTTGTCGGCGGATATCCGTGCGCATGCGGCGGCGGCGGAAAACTGGGGCAACTTTTTTGCCGACGACATTCTCGTTGCGGTCGGGCCGGTGCTGTTGATGAAAGGCTTCTTCGACACGACTGGAGTGCCGGTGACGATCTGGGCGCTCGCCTTGTGGGGGCTGCCGACGGCGCTGATGGCGGTGGCGTTGGGCTGGTGGCGGTTGCGGCTCCTCGACCGGCGCATCGCAACCCTCGCGGCGGCGCCAAAGGAGGCGAGCGCATGACCCTTCTGACTGCGGAGGTGTTTTTCGGCCTGGCGGGATTGATCCTGCTCGCGATCGCCGTGCGTATCGGCTGCGACACGACACAGCCCAGGCGCATCGGCACGGCGGCGTTCTGGGCGCTGCTGGCGGCCACGTTTCTCCTGGGCAAACGCGTGCCGGCGGAGGTGATCGGCGGCTGCGTTGTCGTGATGATCCTTCTCGCCGCGACGAAGCAGGTGGCGCCGCCTGCGCGCCGCGACGACGATCGGGCCGGGCGGGCGGCGAGCGCGGAGCGGCTGGGCAACCGCCTGATGTGGCCGGCGGTGCTGATTCCGGTCGTTGTGATTGCGGGTGGTCTCACGCTCGCCCGGGTGAAATGGGGCGCGGTTGCGTTGGTGGACGCGAAACAAGTCACCCAGGTTGCGCTCGGTCTGGGTTGCCTCGCGGGCCTGGCCGCGGCGCTCCGCGTCACCCGCGCGGGGCCGGCGGTGGCCTTCGAAGAGGGCGGGCGTCTGCTCCAGGCGATCGGCTGGGCGTTGATCCTGCCGCAGATGCTGGCGGCGCTCGGCGGGATCTTCGCGAAGGCCGGAGTCGGCGAAGTCGTTGCGGAGGTCGTCGCGGCCGTGCTGCCCACGCACCAGCCGTTCGTCGCGGTGGTGGCGTATTGCGCGGGGATGGCGCTTTTCACGATCGTGATGGGCAATGCCTTCGCGGCGTTTCCCGTGATCACCCTCGGGATCGGGCTGCCGTTCATCGTCAAGCTCCACGGCGGGAATCCCGCGATCATGGGCGCGCTGGGCATGTTGTCCGGCTATTGCGGCACGCTCGTCACGCCGATGGCGGCGAACTTCAATCTCGTGCCGGCGATGCTGCTCGAGCTGGACGACCGGCATGCCGTCATCAAGGCCCAGGCGCCGTTTGCCGTGATGATGTGGCTGTTCAATGTCGCCGTGATGTACCTGTGCGTGTATCGCTTCTGAAATGACACTGCGAGGACCATCCCGGGTTCGAAAATCGAAGACCGTTCTGCTGACGGGCTTCGAACCCTTTGGCGGCGAGACGGTGAATCCCTCGGCGCTCGCCGTGCGCGCGCTCGACGGGCGCGTGATCTCGGGCTGGCGGGTGGTGGCCGCGGTGCTGCCGTGCGCGTTTGGCGGCGCGCTCGCCGTGCTGGAAAAACAACTACGCGCGGTGCGGCCCGGGCTCGTGATTTGCGTCGGTCAGGCGGGAGGCCGCGCGGAAATCTCGGTCGAGCGCGTCGCGATCAACGTCGACGACGCGCGCATCCCCGACAATGCGGGCGCGCAACCGATCGACCGGCCGGTCGTCGCGCGGGGGCCGGCCGCATATTGGTCGACGCTGCCGATCAAGGCCATCGTCGCGGCGCTGCGCGCCCGCGGATTTCCGGCCGGCGTTTCCCAGACGGCGGGCACCTTCGTCTGCAATCACGTTTTTTACGGCGCGATGCATCTGCTGCGGCGGCGGCGCGGCGTGCGGGCCGGCTTTATCCACGTGCCGTGGCTGCCGGAGCAGGCGGTGCGCGTGATCGGCGGCGCTCCGAGCCTGCCGCTCGACCGGGTCGTTGTCGGGCTGGAGATCGTGATCGCCACCGCGCTGGAGACCCGGCGCGATTTGCGCGTGAGCGAAGGACAGACGGAGTGAATTGTAGGGCCCGGCCCTTGTGGCCGGGCCTACATCCGATCGTATTGCTCCGGCTCGAGAATGAGAACGAGACGGGACCCTACCTGTCGCAGGTCACGCCGAGGCCAGGCGCGGCGGCGGAGCGGCGAGAATCGTACCCTCGAACGGCACCTCGCGGCGCGGCGTGTTGAACCATTTGAGCGCGCGGTGACCCTCGGGACTGAAGAGATGGCATTCGTTGATCCCGAGGTCCTTCAATTTGACGATGCACACCGAAAGCATGGCGTTCTCGAGGTCGGCCTCCTTGTAAGCGGGATCGACGACGAGGTGGCGGATGTAGCCGGCGCGGCCGTCGTCGCCGCAGAGGGCGGTGGCGATGAGCCGATCATTGTCTTCGACGACGACGCTGAGGCCTGGGTTGCGGTCGAGAAACGCGATGACCCCGTGCAGGGAATCGTCGGGCGTGAGCGTCTCGGTTGCATGATCTTCCCACAGACGCCGGACACGGGGATAATCGTCGGGCGTCATCGGGCGAAGGCAGAGGTGTGCGAGGGAGTGCATGGGCGGTTAGGATGAGCAAGGCTGGCGATCGACAAGAGACCCGCTTGGAGGGCGGGCAACCGCGGCAGTGAAAGCCTGCCCGGTGTGTGTGTGTGTTTGGTTGCAGCTGAAGTGTGAGGGGCGCCGCCATGCGCTGGCTGGCGCCGCGTAAGGATGGCCGCCGGTCGGGAGGCGTGCGTCGAGGCGGTTCGGCCGACGTCGCGTCGCGCACCGACATCGTGGCGTTGCCCTTGACGCGCGCCACCGTAGGCACAAAGTGAATACGAAAACGCGCTGGTTTCGGCCCCGGGCCGGAGCCTTCGATCGCGCCGGTGGCTTCGCGGCTGGTCCGAACCGTATCGCCGATCGTGTGCACGCATCTATGGACATCAAACTTGGGCCTCTTGAACAGCAGATAATGCGCCGCTGAGGCAACGATCCCAGACACGCCGGCGACTGCGCCGAGCGTAGAAGCCAGCGGCATGTAGAGGATCATCCCTAGATGAAAGCGGGAGTCGTTTGCAGGGGCGCGGCGACGACGCTGGGCTGCTGGGCTGGGGCTTGGCGCCGCTCGTTGGCGACTGGCGCTAATCGTTCGGTGTCGAAGCGTCGCACCGGCGAGACCAGTGTCGGCGCAAGGGTGGCGGCGAGTGCCTCGAGAACCGGCAAGCCCGCCGACAGCAGATTGGGATGCGAATCGGCGCTGCGAAAGAGCCAGCCTCCGGCGGCAGTGCGTATAAGTTGGATACCCAAGAGCGGGCAACGGGCGAAGGCCGCGAGACGCCGGCAGCACGCGGCAACGTCTTCGGAAAGGAGCGTCGAGTCGTCTCGTGGCAGGATTCGCTGGCCGACGACAAGAAGGTGCCGCGGCGGAAGGCCACGAATGTGGTCGTCCCAAGCCGGCGGTGTGCCGGGGGGCGGGAGACCGCCTGTCGGAGCCGGGAGCCCGGGCAGACAGCGAAATCCCGCGCGTTGCGCGAGCGCGGTCCATTCGCTCGCGCGGCGCTGGTCTCCGCTCACGCCGTGCGCGCCCGGAGGGTTGAGCACCGGACAAGTCAGCGCGCTCAGGCAACTCAAGAGCATTGCCCCGGTGTCGTGGCTGCTCTCGGGCTCGCTGGCGTTGCGCCGCCGCGGGGGCTGTCCGGCCGGCAGCACTCGCAAACGATTGATCACGCCGCGCACGTTGCGGTTGTCGACGACGGCGCCAGTCGCGGTGTAGAGCCGAAACCACTCGCCGCGAGCGTCGAACCGATGCTCCCAGCGGCACCCGTCGACCAGATCCTGCCCGGTGAGCTGCACGATGGGACCGGGCAGGCGCGCTCCGAGCCCATCGACCAGCCACTGGCCCTCGGCGCCGCCGTTATCGGTGAGAATCAACCACATGGGGTGCGGCGGACGATGACGCCCGCGGACTGGCGGGACGGCCCCGAAAGAGGCGCGCGGCCGGAGTGAATGACGCTGGGTAAGTGCATGGGTGCGATCTGGCGTGGAATCGTCGAGACGGGATGAATGCGGTGACCTGGCCTGCCCTGGGCGGCCCACCTCGCAGGCGAAGCGAGCCGCGTACACTTAATAAAACGCGGCAGAACCCCCGAATCTTTCAGGAATCGCGAAAAAATTTTCTGCGGAGCTCCCCGCGCAGTGGAGACTTGCTTTGGCAAAGAATTTTCAGGACGGTCCTGAAAGATTTTCCCCCTTTCCTGCGTTATCCGGGGGTGGTTCTCATGGAACACAACACCGTCACCGACGCGCTTCGTACGCGCGTGAGCCTGCTCGACCGGGTGAAGAACCTCGACGATGCCCGGAGCTGGGAGGAGTTTTTCCATATTTACGACCGGCTCGTGCTCGGCCTGGCGCGCCAGCGTGGGCTGGGCCATCACGAAGCCGAGGAAGT
The DNA here is from genome assembly GCA_036406235.1 of Opitutaceae bacterium. Classification (GTDB taxonomy): domain Bacteria; phylum Verrucomicrobiota; class Verrucomicrobiia; order Opitutales; family Opitutaceae; genus DASWVO01. The sequence continues at coordinate 6,801 of DASWVO010000237.1, read as the reverse complement.
CGCGCAGGAGGTCTTCAAGCGTGTCGCCCAGACGATCCACGAATTCGAGCGCACGCCGCGGCCGGGGTCGTTTCGCAAATGGCTCTTTCGCCTCACTCGCTGGCGGGCCGACGACAAGAAGCGCCGGGAACGCATCCCGCACGCGCAGTCGCTGGAGTCGCCCGAGCGCGCGGGCGAGCCGGCCTTGAGCGAGCGCCTTGCGGCGCCGCCGGACCCCCTGTTCGACCTCGAAGTGCAGACGCGTCTCCATTTGTTGGAGACTCTTTTCCACCAGATCGCTCCGAGCGTGCCCCCGCGCCACCTGCAGATCTTCCAACTGCTCGTGGTGGACGGGCTTCCCGTGGAGCGCGTGGCCCAGCTTTTCCAGATGAACAACGCGGCGATCTACGTGATCAAGCACCGCATCACCGCCCGGCTGCGCGAAGAGGTGCGGCGGCTGCCGCTGGATTGGTAGGTGACGCTTCGCACCGGAAAGCAGGAGCCAGGGGCAGGGAGCCGGCCGCCGCTTCCTCGTCCTTGCTCCCTGCTCCTTGCCCCTTTCTCCAGGGCGGCACCGCCGCCTCCGCTTCAACCGACCGACCCGTTCTCTCCCCATGCCTGACCACAGCGTTCCGCGGATTCCCGACTTCAACATGCTCCGCCGCATCGGCGGCGGCAGCTACGGCGTGGTGTGGATCGCGCGCAGCCTCACCGGCATCTACCGCGCGGTGAAGGTCGTCGATCGCGCGCGCTTCAACGACGCGCGCCCCTTTCTGCGCGAGCTGGATGGCATCACGCGCTTCCAGCAGACCGTGGGCAACGAGCCGCGCCAGCTCGCGCTCATGCACGTGGGCCGCGACGACGAGCAGGGGATCTTTTATTACGTGATGGAGCTGGCGGACGACGTCGATGCCAGCACCGACATCAATCCGGACCTCTACGTGCCGCTGACGCTGAAGGCGCTGCGCGAACGCCGCCACCGCCTGCCGGCGGCCGAGTGTGTGCGCCTGGGCATTGAACTGGCGCGGGCGCTCGCGGGCCTGCACGCCGCCGGGCTGATCCACCGCGACGTGAAGCCCTCGAACATCATTTTCGTAAACGGCGTGCCCAAGCTCGCCGACGTGGGCCTCGTGTCGTCGTCGGACCACACGCTCACCTCGCTCGGCACGCCCGGCTACGCGCCCCCGGAAGGCGCCGGCACGATGGAGGCCGACGTCTACGGTCTCGGCAAAATCCTCTACGAACTGGCGACCGGTTGCCCGACGATGGATTTTCCGCGCCTGCCGGCGGAGGTGACGACGCGCGAGGACACGCCGCTGCTGCTCGAGCTCAACGAAGTGCTGCTCCGCGCCTGTCATCCCGATCCGCGCGAGCGTTATCCCTCGGCCCAGGCGATGCTCGACGACCTGCTGCTGCTGCAGGCGGGCAAATCGGTGAAGGAACTCATGCGCGCGAAGCACCGCCTCCGCGTGCTGGCGCGGGCGAGCGGCGTCGCGGCGCTTCTTGCGCTCGTCGCGCTCGGCGTGCTGGGCTGGATGAATTACCGCGTGGCCCGCCAGCTCGCCGCGCAGGAAGCGGCCGCGCGCCAGCAGGCGGAGCGGGACGAGCGCCTCGCGCGCTATTCGGCCGACCTGCACCTGGCGCAGCTGGCGCTCAACGGCGGGGATTTCGGTGTAGCGCGATCGGCACTACGCCGCCAGATTCCGGCCGCCGGCGAGCCCGACCTGCGCGGGATCGAGTGGCGGGCGCTGTGGAACGAGACGGCGGGGGACGCGGAGCGGGTGCTGGGGGAGGTGGGTGGCCCGCCCGTGCGGGCACTGGCGGTTGCACCGGGAGAGAAATGGTTGATTGCGCAGGAGGGCGAAGCGATTCGGCGGACGGTTCTGTGGGATTTGCAAACAGGAGCCCGTCGTCTGCTTGCGGACCATACGTTTGGAATTGCCGGTATTACGGACAACGGAAACCGCGTCGTCGTGGGCACTCCAGATCGCAAGCTTGAAGAGATCGATATCACAACCGGCCGCGTGACGGCAGTTGCTGCTGTCTCCGGACGCGTGCTGCAGAACATGGGTGACGGCAAGCGCGCACTCTTGGGTGAGATAGTTGATGGAATCATCCGGCTTAAGGTCTTGGACTTGACCAGCAGGACCGAGGTCGCGAGCTGGCAATCGAGTCCGGAGTGGACGCCGGCGCGTCTGGGCCATGCCGCGCTGTCACCGGACGGAACACTGCTTGCGGCCGCTTTGTTCACCGGTGATGGTGCCACACGTCGGCGCGGCCTTGTCGTTTGGAGCTTTACCGACAATCGACCAGTTCTGTTCCGCGAAGGTGGGGGGCAGGTTACCACATTGTGTTTTTCGCCGGACAATTCTCGTTTGGCCGTAACGTCTGCAGGCTCGCCGATAACGCTGGTTTCCGTGCACGAAACCGAGTCTGACATACAGATCGCCGGAAATGCCGGGTTGACAATTGGGGTCCGGTTTTCGCCCGACGGAAGACGGCTATACACATCAGGTGAGGACCAGCGTGTTCAAATATGGGATCTCGGGACGCAGACACTCGTCGCAAAGTTTGCGGGCCATGAGGCATTCGTGCACGCTATCAATCTGGATTCGGTATCGGGCACATTGATCTCCGGTGGTGACGATGGCACAATCCGGGTGTGGCCGGCTCGTCATGTCGATCAGAGTTCTGAACCCGCTCCTTTGTGGGCGAGCACACTGGGTGACATTGTATTCGCGCCCCAGGGACGGGAACTCGCGGGCACCGCAGCGGATGGCAGCGTCCACGTATTCGACGCAATCACACGTGAACAACGGCTCGAGATTGCCGACGCATTTCATCCGCTGGCGTTTGTCGAAGGAAGGCTCTTCTCGCTCAATCGAAGTCTGGAGCTGGTCGGCACTGATCTTGCGACGGGAGCGACTCAGCTTCTTGGGCTTCGCTTGCAAGACCCCGATCTCCTCACTGTCGCCACGTCTTCGAACGGTCGTTTCGTGGCGCTCGGTACGAGTACGGGAGTCGTCGAGTTGTGGGACCGAGCGAACGGGCGCGTCGTCGTGCGTGACAAAGCCCACTCGGCACCTGTGTGGGCGATAGCGTTCGCTCCGGGAGCGGAGCGTTTGGCGACTGGCGATCGCGACGGCGAGGTGCTCCTGTGGGAGGTGAATACCTCTGGAGCGTCGGTTAATAAGCGGCTTACCGCCGACTCGGGCTGCACGGCGCTTATCTACTCGCCCGGTTCGAACCGGTTGATGATCGGACGTAACAGTGGCGCTCTCGAAGATCGAGATGCGACGACCGGCGAGCTGAAACAAACACGTTTCGCGCACAGCCGAGGGCTGTGGGCGTGTGCGTTTAGCCACGATGCCACGCGACTGATCACGGCAGGGCACGACCACTTCATGATTTATTGGTCGCTCCCGGAACTGCGCTTGATCGCTACCTCGATACTCGATCGTGCCGATGGACGCGACTCAGCACCCTACAAACTCAAGATCAGCGACGCAGACGATGCCATGGCGCTGATGGACGAAGGTGGCGGCTTCGTCAGCTGGAGCTTGCAATAGGCGGTAGGTGTACTTGGCGCACGCCGGTGTTTTGCGGCGTCAATCCAAGGCACCGTTTTCCCGTCCACCGCCGCCAAACCCCGGGCCCGGCTTGGGTGTGCAGGTGAGCACGCAACCGTTGCTCGCTTCGATGTCGAATGCGGCGCCGGGCGGGATGCTTAGCTTGCCCGCCGTCTTGAGGTTCTTTTTTCCACCGCCGTTCACCTTGATCGCGCAGGGGCCTTGGAGCACCTGCACGTCGAGCTTGTGCAGCGTATTCAGTTGGTGGGGACCGCCGCGCACCGAGATCAGATGCGTGCGCGCGCCTTTCGCGTCGGTCGTGGTGTGCGTGACGAGCTGGCCGTCGTAGTGGACTTCGACTTCGTGGTTCGTTCCGAGGTAGCGGAGGTTCAGGCTAGGTTTACTCATGGGGTGGAAGTTGAGAGTTGAGGGTTGAGAGTTGAGAGCGGCCGGGCGCTTTGTCGCTCAGGCGTGCCGGCGGGGGTTCGGTTCGATTGCGACCTCGAGCGCGTCGAGCACGGTGCGGATCGCGCTCGCGTAGGCCCAGGATTCCTGGGCTTGCGCGTTCCAGAAGCCCTGGCGCTGGCCGCCCCAGAGCAGCGCCACCGGCGTGCGCTTTTCGTCGTCGGTGACGACGAGCTTGCCGCTGTCGCCGGCGGCGGCGAAGGGCTGGCCGTCGCGTTCGCCGACAATCAGATAATCGGTCGCGTAGATCTGGTTGTCGTCGGGATCGGGTTTCCACTCGTAGCCATAAGCGACAATCGTTCCGCGCTGCCGGCCGAGCGTCTGGCCGATGCCGAGCACGTGCCGGCCGACGAGGTCGAGCTCCGGCGAATCGAGGTTCACGGTGTGCGGTTCGCCCAGCGGACCGAGGGAATGCACGCCGGCTTCGCAGGTGCGCGGTCGCGCGTCGTAGAGGGCGACAAAGCCCGCGTCGAGGCGGTGAGCGGCGTTGGTGAAGGATTCCAGGTCGTCGGGCGTGCTGGTTTTCGGAGCGGTGAAGACGACACGCGAGGAGACACCGATCGGCCGCAGATGGGGCGATGGCTGCAAGAGCCGGTTGCCCGGCAGGCCGGCGACATGCCAGTTCGTCAGCACGCCGAGGCGGCCGCGGTCGGCTGCCGCCGTGCTGCGCACCAGACACGCGGCGGTGCCGGTGGCTATTTCCGACGTGAGCGGGATGCCGCCGGTGATCTTGAGGGGCGGGTTGCGCAGCGCGTGCCACAGGGTGGCGCCGTCGCCGTCGACCGGTTGCGGGGTGGGGGCATCGGCTGGCAACGTGCCTTCGACGACATCGGTCGGGCAGCTCAGGCCCTTTGCGCCCTCGAGGCTGACGGGAACGCGTTGGGCTGGCGGAACGTTTTTCTTTTTCTCCACGAAGACGAGGATCGCGGGGATGGTGCGGCCTTCACGGTCGAGCACGGGCTTGCCGTCGGTGTATTTGTGACCGATGGCGGAGCCGAGATAGCCGGGGATCTTGCGCAGGGGGCGCGTGTTTCTCTGACGGATCTCGAGAAGCTGACGGAGCGTGAGTGCGTGCGGTGTCATAGTCGAATGGCAGGAAGGCCGCGCCCGCGCGCGGAGCGGTCGGCGCGGGCCCGCCGACCGTGAGCAATAACGCAGGAAATGCCGAGAATCTTTCGGCAAAAATGCGGCGTTAGGGTTTCGCGCCTCGAACTGTTCTCGCTGAAGGTAACGAAGGAAACGAAGCTTGGAGCGGCGACGTCCCTGTCGCCTGCCGTGGCGACAGGCACGCCAGTTTGGGCGCGCTGACGCGCGTCGGACGCCCGCGCAGCGGCGGATTTTGCAAGCGCGACGGCACGCTTTGCGCGATCGACAGCGGACATTGCACGCTCGACAGCGGGTTTTGCACGGCTGCCAGCGGACCTTGCACGGCCGCCACCGCGGTTTGCAGACTCGACAGCGCGCTTTGCACGGACGCCAGCGGACTTTGCAGGGCAGACAGAGAAGATTGTCTTATAGAAAAATTAGATTGCATGATCGCCAGCGCGGTCTGCAGACACGCCAGCGGACTTTGCAGGCTCGACAGCGCGGTCTGCAGAGTCGACAGCGGGCTTTGCACGGTCGACAGCCCGGTTTGCACGGCCGACAGCGGACCTTGCACGATCGCCAGCGCGCCTTGAAAGGGCGACAGCGCCTACAACTGCACGGGCAGTCCGATCTCGATGATCTGCGTCGGCAGGATCTGGTAATAGTCCTTCACCGGCTGCGCGTTTCGGCTGAGGAAGGCGTAGAGCGATTTCTGCCAGTTGAACATCCGCGCGCTGCCGCCGGTGATGATCATCTCGCGGTTAAAATAAAACGTCGTCGCCTGCAGGCTCAGCGGCACGCCCTGGTTTTTGATGCGCGTGACGAGGCGGGCGACATCGGGCGACTCCATGTAGCCGTAGCGGCCGACGGCGCGCCACACGCCCTCCCCAAGGAATTCGAGTTTCATGCGTTCCTCGTCCTCCACCTGGGGCTCCTCCTCGGTCATGATCGTGAGCAGGACGACGGTCTGCTGGAGGCATTTGTTGGCCTTGAGATGGTGGAGCAGGGCGAGCGGGGTGCCCTTGGGCGTGGCGACCATGAAGACCGCGCTGCCGGGCACGCGGACGATGTTCTTGCTCTTGGCGATGCTCGACAACTCGAGCTCGGTGATCGCGCCGCCGTAGACCTTTTCCTGGATCTCGTTGCGACCGCTTTTCCACGTGTGCATGACCGCCAGCACGGCGAGGGCCATCGCGACCGGCAGCCAGCCGCCGTCGATGAACTTGTGCAGATTGGCTCCGAAGAACACGAGGTCGAAGACCATGAAGAGCGAGCAGAGTGCGAGCGCATGCAGCCACGACCAGCGCCAGTGCAGGCGTGCGACCCGATAAAACGCGTACGTCGTGACCACCATCGTCCCCGTGACGGCAATGCCGTAGGCGGCAGCGAGGCGACTTGAGGAACCGAAGCCGATGACCACGGCGATCGAACCGAGCGCCAGAAAGAAGTTCATCAACGGAACATAGATCTGGCCCTCCTGTTCGGCGTTGGTGTGGAGGATCTTCAGGCGCGGAAAATAGCCGAGCTGGATCGCCTGCCGGGTGAGCGAATAGGTGCCGGAGATCAAGGCCTGGCTGGCGATGATGGCCGCCATGATCGAGAGCGCGACGAGGGCGACGCGCAACGGGCCGTCGGGCGCTAGCGCGAAGAACGGATTGGTATCGTCCTGCGGATGGGCGATCACGTAGGCGCCCTGGCCGAA
>DASWVO010000236.1:0-8055 GCA_036406235.1 Opitutaceae bacterium | reverse complement strand
GACCTTGAGCACCTTGGCTTCGCCGGGGGCGAGCCAGGCGTTGTTGGTGTTCCACGGGGACTTTTTCCAGTCGCCGGGGTTGTCGACGCGGGCGCCGAGGTTGATGCGAATCGAGCTGGTGTTGGCGACTTCGATCTCGATGCCGGCGTAGGCGGAGAGGTCCCAGGAGCCGCCGGGGATCGGCAGGTTGATGCCGGGGTAGCTGTCGCTGGCGGGGAACTCGACCTGGAGGACCTTGGCGCCGCCGGCGTCGGCCAGCGAGAGGACCGGATTCTTCTCGGTCTTGAACGCGGCGAGGTCCGCGGTGGCGGGCACCATCAGTTCGGGCGAGGCGGGCGGAGCGCCGGCGTGCGCCGAGAGGGCGAGAGCGCCTGCGGCGCACACCGTGGACAGGAAACGGTGGACCGTGGACAGGGGGCGGATGTCAGCCGGCAGGAGGCGGGGCGGGGATGTTTTGGTCATGGAGAGGGGAATTCAGCTGAGAGCTGAGAGTTGAGAGCTGAGAGCGGAGAGCGGGAAAGGCTGAAAGGGGGCTGAAGCGTGGAGCTGAGAGTTGAGAGTTCGGAACGGAGAGCCGGGAGTTTAGGAGAGAGGCGGAGGGGGAGCTTGGAGTCTGGAGCCTAGAGCCTAGAGCTTAGAGCCTTGAGCTTAGGGCTGAGAGCGTCCGGCTCTGAGCTCTAAGCTCTTGGCTCTTAGCTTTTCCGCTCTCCTCACACCGTCGCGGCGGCCAGCGAGTCGGGTTCGCTGTCGGCCGGGCGGGCGGCGGGGGCGTGGCCGTCCGCGAAGAGGCTGGCGCCGTTGGAGCGGATGACGTTGCGATACCAATACGCGGAGTCCTTCAGCGTGCGTTTCTGGGTCTCGTAATCGACGTGGATCAGGCCGAAGCGGTGTTTGTAGCCTTCCGCCCACTCGAAGTTGTCCATGATCGACCAGTGGAAGTAGCCGCGCACGTCGATGCCCTCGACGATCGCGCGGTGCAGGCCGAGCAGGTAACGGTGGAGGAAATCGATGCGTTGGGCGTCGTGCACGGCGCCATCGCGGCCGACCCAGTCGTTGAGGGAGAGCCCGTTTTCGGTGATGACGACCGGCAGCTTGTAACGCTCGGCGAGGAACTTCGCGCCCCAGTAGAGGGCCTCGTCGGTGCGCTTCCACAGGAAGTGCGTGTGCGGGAAGCCGGGCGCGAGCGTGACGGCGCTCGGGCCGCCGTCGGGCCCGGCCTGGGTCGGCGTGCCGGAGTAGATGTTGCAGCCGTAGAAATCGAGGGGCTGCTTGATGATGTCGAAGTCGGCGTCGCGGAAGCGTGGGGCGTTGGCGCCGTAGGCGCGCAGGCCGTGTTCGGGGTAGTGCCCGAGCAGCGGCGCGTCGCCCCACCAGCGGTTGTTCCAGCAGTTGTCGGCCCAGACGGCGTCCATGCCGGCGTAGGCGGCGGCGATGTCGGCCGGGGAATGGGTGACCGGATAATTGACGCAGCCGACCGGCGCCCAGCCGATCACCGGCTTCGAGCGGGCGCGGGCGCGGATCGTCTGCACCGAGAGGCCGTGGGCCATGAGGGCGTGGTGACCGGCCTGGAGGACCTCGCGCAAGCCGAGCTTCAAGCCCGGCGCGTGCTCGCCGGTGAGATGGCCCATGCCGATGAAGCACTGCGGCTCGTTGAGCGTCATCCAGTGGCTCACGCGATCGGAGAGGCGGTCGACGACCACGGCGGTGTAGTCGGCAAACCACTTCGCGCTGTCGGCGTTGAGCCAGCCGCCGCGCAGGAACAGTTCGTAGGGGAAGTCCCAGTGAAAGAGCGTGACCCAGGGCTGCACGCCGGCGGCGAGGAGCTCGTCGACTAGCCGGTCGTAGAAACCCAGGCCGGCCTCGCTCACCTTGCCGGTGCCGGCGGGAAGCACCCGCGGCCAGGAGACGGACAAGCGGTAGGCGTGCAGGCCAATCGTCGCCATGTGGCCGACGTCCTCACGGTAACGATGGTAGTGATCGCACGCGGTATCACCGGTGTGCCCTTCCCAGACGCGGCCCTTTTGCCGCGCGAGCATGTCCCAGACGGACGCTCCTTTGCCATCGGCGCTCCAGGCGCCTTCGATTTGGTAGGACGCCGCGGCGGCGCCCCAGACAAAGCCGGGGGGGAATGAGAGGGATTTCATAGAGGCGGTAGGCGAAACGGCAGAATCCCGTCGACGACGCCGAAGCAGGAAGGCTGGGGCCGGGGGAAGGGGCCGTTGAAGCAGGCCGCCACCTTAGCAGAGAGGCGGGATGTGGCGTTAGCCGCCGTCTGACCAGAAACGTGTCGATTGCTGATCGGCAGGGGTCGCGAGCAGCGGGCAGCGAGTCGCGAGCGGGTCGATACTCGCGCCATCGAAGGATGGTGATCCCGATCGAGGCGGTGAGTGCGGGCGGCAGCCGGCGGGCGGCGATCCTGTTGATCCTGCAGATCGGTGTCTTTCTACTCGCTACTCGCTACCCGCTACTCGCTCCTTGGTTGGCGTCGGGAAAATGCACAGTCTTGCTTTCGGACGAGAATTCGGATGTGGAGTGCAGCGGTCCCCAGCTTTCCTCCCCTATGCCGGTTCATTGCCCGCCCCCGCGGTTGGTCTCGTCCACCGCCATCATGTCGTCGCGACGCGTGCGTCGCTGTTTGCTTTCGCGTCAGCCTGTGGCGCTGGCCACGCGTCTGCTGCTGTCCAACTGTGGGGCGGGCCCTCGTGGCCAGGCCGCCGCGCGCGCCACCCCATGAGCTTTCCGCCGCAATTCGTATGGGGCGCCGCGACGGCCGCCTACCAGGTGGAGGGCGCTTGGGACGTCGAGGGGAAAGGGCTCTCGGTGTGGGACATGTTCACCCGCCACAAAGGAAAGGTGTACGGCGACCACCACGGCCGCACGGCCTGCGATCACTTCAATCGCTATCCCGAGGACGTCGCGCTGATGCGCCAGCTCGGGCTGCGCGCCTACCGGTTCTCGATCTCGTGGCCGCGGGTGATTCCCGAGGGAACGGGGAAGCCGAACGAGCAGGGGCTGACCTACTACGACCGGCTGGTCGACGCCCTCCTCGAGGCCGGTATCCAACCCTGGGTGACACTCTATCACTGGGACTTTCCGTACGCGCTGTTCCTGCGCGGCGGCTGGCTCAATCCGCTCAGCCCGCGCTGGTTTTCCGATTACGTCGCGCTCGTCGTCGAACGCCTCTCGGACCGCGTGACGCACTGGATCACGCTCAACGAGCCCCAGTGTTTCGTCGGGTTGGGGTATTCGACGGGCGAGCACGCGCCGGGCCTGGCGCTCGACCTTCCCGAGGTGCTGCTGGCCGGCCATCACGTGCTGCTCGCGCACGGGCGCGCGGTCGAGGTGATCCGCGAGCGCGCGAAGCTGCGGCCCGTGGTCGGCTGGACGCCGGCCGGTTCGGTTTACCTGCCGGCGACCGAGAGCCTCGAGGATGTGAACGCCGCACGAAAGGGCATGCACGCCATCTACCCCGGCGGCGTGTGGAACAACCGCTGGTGGGGCGACCCCGTGGTGTTTGGCCACTATCCCGAGGAGGGTCTCCGGGTTTACGAGGGCGCGGTGCCGAAGGTGCCGAAATCCGACTTCAAGACGATCTGCCAGCCCCTGGATTTCTACGGCTGCAACATCTTTCACGGTGTGCGGGTGCAGGCCGGGCCGGACGGCAACCCGGTCACCGCGCAGATGCCGCCCGGCCACCCGCAGACGCTCTACCAATGGCACCAGACGCCCGAGGCGCTGTACTGGGGGCCGAAGTTCCTCCACGAGCTCTACCAACTTCCGGTCGTCGTCACCGAAAACGGCATCTCGATTTCCGATGCGATCAGTCACGACGGCCGCGTGCACGACAGCGCTCGCGTTGATTTCATGATCGCGTACCTGCTGCAGCTGCGCCGGGCGATCCGCGAAGGCGTGGATGTGCGCGGTTATTTCCACTGGTCCTTCATGGACAACTTCGAGTGGCAGCACGGCTACAAGCACCGCTTCGGGCTGATTCACGTGGACTACGAGACCCAGAAGCGCACGTTGAAAGACTCGGCGCTGTGGTATCAGGAACTGATTGCCAGCCACGGCGACCTGCTCAGCCGCTACCTCCCCACGGAGGAGCCGCCCGCGCCCTACGTGATCAAGGAAACGCTGCGCTACATCGAGGCGCACGTCGGCGAGCCTTTTAACGTGAAGCACCTCGCCTCGCGCCTGCGCTGCCATCCGGATTTTCTCAGCCGCAAATTCAAGCAGCATGTCGGCACCGACCTCAGCGCGTACATCCGCGACGTGCGCATCGACCACGCGCGCGAACGCCTGAAGCAGCCCGGTGCGCTGATCGACGACGTCGCGGCGAAGTCCGGCTTCTCGGACCGGATCCATTTCACGAAGGTGTTTCGCCGCATGACCGGGTTGACGCCGGGGCAATTCCAGCGGCAGCACCGCGTCGCCCCGATCGGCCCGAGCCTGCCGTCGAAGAGCCCGCGCTCGGCGACGGGGTGAGGGAGCAATGCCGGTTGGCTGCCCACTAAACACACGAATCACACGAAAAGAGAAAAATAGGTTTATAAAGCTGGAATCTTGGAAGGCGCCGCGAAGGGCTGTGGGATCTTATCAAAGCAGTTCGTTTTCGTGTGTTTGGTGTGTTGGCGGACTGTCGCTTCGCTCGGTACGTGGGCCAATCTTTCTGAATCTCGTTCCGCTTTGGTCGGCAAATGACACGTTCGGAGTCGGAAACGGATTCACGCCGGGCGAGTCGCTTGCGGTAGGTTCATGCGTTCGTTCGCCTTCGCCCCTTCTGCTCCCCCATGACTTTGCACGAAATCGGAAGCCGTTCACAGCTGCCACGAATCGGACATACGTGGTCTGATGCCGGGCGCCGCGCTTGGCCCCAAGGAACGGCGGCACTCCTGCCGCCGGCTTGTCCGAAGGCGGCAAGAGTGCCGCCTCTCCCTGGGACTCCTACGAATCAGCTTTGGGTCGGGCGTACCGAGCGCGCCGCGCGACAGTCGGTCACCGTCCCGGTGAGCCGCGGCTCGGCGAGGACGCCTCGCCCTACCTGCTTCTTCCCGTCGATTCCAAAACGTTCCTTTGGGGTGGGAGCTGCTATTATTCGGTCCTTCTTCGCCATCGGCTCGCTGGTGCTCGCCGCCACCACCGCGTCCGCTGCGGCCGCGCCCGCGCGTTTCGACGTCTCTCCCGCCGGCTTCATCCGCCACTGGCTCGTCGCCGGGCCGCACACGCCGCCCTACACCGGGCCGGCCGGACCCGACTGGAAGCTGCGTAACGAAGCGCCGGATACGTCAACCGCCACACCGCCGTCCGCCGCGGCGCTGGGGCAGCCCGGGCCGTTTGGCCTGTCGTGGCAATTCCACGACACGGGCCGCAACGAGTTCGTCGAGCTGTCCACGTTCTACAAGGAGCCGGTCGTGGCCGACGCCTATGCGTTCACCGAGATTTCGGCGTCGCCCGGCGGCCTCAGGCGGGCCCGCCTGTGGGCGGCGGGAGCGGTCGATCTTTGGGTCAACGACGAGCATGTCACCCGCTTCAACGTGACCCGCTACCGCTACGCGGACGCGCAGGCGGTCACCCTCCCGCTGAAGGCGGGGCTCAACCGCTTCTGCGTGCGCGTCCAATGCTACGGGATCCGCGACACGCGCATGCTGTTTGGTCTGCATCTGGAGGAGTCGGCCGGCGTCGCCGTGATCATGCCGGGCGCCGCCCGCCTCGCCGAAGCGCAGCGCTGGATCGACACCGTGCGCGCGCCGCAGCCGGATCGGCTGCAGTCCGCGATCCCGGCGCCGATCGAGTCGCGCGTGCTGATCGCCGGCCGTGAGCCGCTGTCGTGGCCGGCGGGCGCGGCGCAGTGGACAGTGGACGGTAGACAGTGGACCGGGGACAGGACGCCGGTGGGAGGGGACGCCAACGGGACGACTTCATCGTCCACCGTCCACCGTCAACCGTCCACCGCCTCCGACCTCCCCTCCGCTGTGACTGTCGAGGCCGCCGTCGACGGCGTGGTGTTGCAGCGGCAGCTCGATCTGCCGGCGAACCGGCGCGAGCCGTCGCCCGCGCCGCTCGACGACGCCGAACGCCGCCGCGCGCATCTCGCCTACATCGCCCGCGCTGGCGTCGGCGGCGAAGCTCCCGCCGCCTGGAACGCGACCGCCTTTCCGATCCTCGCCCGCCGCCTCCTGGCGCAGGATATGCCGGGTAGCCCGCCGCGGGAGCGGCGGGATCCCGGCGCTCCCGCGCCGGGCCACAGTGATCCGGCGAGCGCCAGCGAGCCGCTTCCATCGCCCACTGTCCACCGTCCACCGTCCACCGCCTCCGCCGACGCCACTGCCTTCGCCGAAGCGATCGCCGTGATCGACGCCCGCCGCGACTGCGCCGATTTCACGTTTGCCGCGCTGCTTCGCATGGAGCTCCTGCACCTGCTCACGCCGTCGGAATCCGCCGAGCTGCGCCGGGCCGCGCTCGCGTTCCGCTACTGGGTCGACGAACCGGGCAACGACGCGATGGCGTTTCAAAGCGAGAACCACTCGCTGCTCTTCCACGGCTGCCAGCTCATCGCCGGCCGGCTGTATCCGCAGGACGTTTTTAGCAACTCCGGCCGCCGCGGCGAGGAGCAGGCGGCGATCGCCGTCCCGCGCCTTCGCGCGTGGCTCGAGAAAATCGAGGCGCGCGGGCTCGAGGAGTTCAACAGCAGCACCTATATGCCGATCACCGTCGCCGGCATGCTCAACGTCATCGATTTTTCCGGCGACCCCGAGCTCTCCGCCCGGATGAGCGCGCTGGTCGATGGCGTTTACCGCGATCTCGCGCAGCACGCGTTCGGCGGCGGCGTCATCACGCCGCAGGGCCGCGTGTATCGCGACGTGCTTTACCCGGAGGACGCCGGCACCCAAGTGATGCTCTCGTATGCCACGGCGGCGGCGGGCGGCGTCGACCTCTCAAGCCCGCGCCCGCCGCTCGGGCGGGGAGGGGACTGGGTGGTGTTTCCGGCGAGCTCGCGTTACCGGCCGCCCGCCGATCTCGCGGACCTGATCCGCGATCCGGTTTCGCGCGTGTATCACCGCGCGGACTACGAAATCGTGCTGGAGAAAACACCCGCCTACCTTCTCACCTCGCTTGCGGTGCCCGCCGCGCCGCGGGAAGGGGAGCATCCCACCAACGACCTCCGCCCCGGCGGCGCCGGTTACCAGCAGCACCTCTGGCAGGCGACGCTCGGGCGGGATTGCCACGTCTTCGTCAACCACCCGGGCGGTTTCTTCGACGGCACGAAGTCGCGCCCCGGCTACTGGCACGGCAGCGGCAACCTGCCGCGCGTGAAGCAGCACGCGAACCTGCTGCAAGCGATCCACGTGATCGCCGATGGCACGCAGACGCAGCCGGAGATCACGCGCGACGCCTGGCAGTGGCCCGGCGCGTCGACGGTGCGGCCGTTCGCGGTGCACCCGATCGCCTTCACGCATGCGCACTGGCCGTCGGACCGTTTTGACCGCGAAGTGACGCGCGGGCACTGGCGGTTTGGCCAGAAAGGCCGCGGCCTGATCGCCCTCTGGTGCAGCGAGCCGCTCACGCCGCACGACGACATGCTGACCGGCCGCGAGTTGCGCGCCAACAGCTACGCCTCCGCCTGGCTGGTCATCTGCGGCGATCAGGAAAAGGAACAATCGCTCGACGCCTTCATGGCCGCCTGCGAAGCGCGCCGGCCGGTCTTCAATCACAAAACGTACACCCTCTCGGTGGAAGGCGAGGAGCCCACCCGCTGGTGGGAACGCTCCGAGCCGATGCCTCGCTGACGCGGCGGACAGTGAACATCGGACAGTGGATGGTGGGCGGTAAACTGCGCGCGGCCCGTCGGTGGACAGGCAACCGCCCGAACAAAGCCCGATTCATCATCGTTCTGACGCCTTGGTTGCTCGCCTCGACACCGACGTTGATCGCTCTGACGCGCGTGGTTGCCCCGCTGGCACCGCTCGAAACCCCGCTCGCCCGCGCAGGGACTTTGCCAACACAGCGTGGAACCCCTCGCGCACATCCAGGGACGTCGCTGACACAGCTCGGAGC
>DASWVO010000235.1:0-16274 GCA_036406235.1 Opitutaceae bacterium | reverse complement strand
CTCGGACGATGTGTGGCTGAACCTGGCGGATTTCCACATCCACTTCTGGGGCCGCTGCACGGAGCGCCCGCAATTCCGTCCGGAAGACATGCGCGAGATCCAGCTCAGGGTCTATCCCAGCAAGCCGAACGCGCCAATCGAGGTCGGGCTGTCGGTGATGGAACCGCTAATGGACGCGAGTGAACGCTAATCCCGAATCAGGATCACGTTCACTACTCGGATCAGATTTCAACGCGGAGGACGCGGAGAGCGCGGAGAAATGGTGAGATTCTACGCGTCCTCCGCGATCTCCGATCGGAGCATTCGCGTGCGATCGCACGTCCTATAAAACCCATGGGACGCACGTCCGGCTTTTCGTAAAGGCGGTCGATTCGTGTTTGGGCGCGAGTGTGCGCAACGCGCCGCTTCGTGTCGAAACGAAGTGAATCATGAAGGAGGTGGCTCGCGGGGGAGGGCAGAATTTCAACGAGACATGCCAGGGAAAGCGTCTCGACGCTGTTTGCACGCCCCGAGGTCAGCAAGGACGCGGCAACTTTCAGGCGGTTGGGAAAGGCGGCGCGCCGCGGAATGCCCTCCGGCCGCAGGCCGTCGCCTCGTTCAACGGTAATGAGATAATGGAGACAGAAGGTGGGCGTGCATGCGATCATTCCGGCGGCCGGGGCGGGCGAGTCTTCCCGAAATGCTCTTTCCGCGCTTGTGACGGGTCCGTTGCTCGTTGAGCCGCGATCTTGGGGAGATCCAGGTTTCCTTCCTGGTAGAAGGCGGAGAGTTTGATGGAACAGATCCGCCACTGGCCGGCTTCGTGCGCCAGCCCCATCGTGTAGTGCCCGGCGACCATCCACGTTTCACCGCCATCGGCGGCCGTGATACGGTGGTAGCCGCGAACGTGCGTTTCAGCGGTCACGCGGTTGTCTGTCGCGCGATCGCGGGTGACGACGACCGGCCCGATCAAATGCTGCGTCGCATCGAATCCGGGAAGGAGTTCCCTCCACGTCTTGATTAAATCCTCTGCCTGCGTCGTCGACGGCGAGCCGCCGAACAGCGATGTGTAGTCGACGTCCACCTGCGTGGTGAAGCTTTCACGCACGATTGTCCAATCGAGCACGTCGATGGCGTGCAACATGGTCGCGACGCAGTCGGCGACGGCGGATTTGTCAGAAGGGTCAGGTTCAGGTCTGGACGCCGACATCGTGGGAGTGGAGGCAAGCAGGAGCGCGACGGTGAGAATGAACCGTTGTGTCATAGGGTATCCTGAAAGTGTGCGTGGGCGGCGGCGACGGCTTTCTCCACAAACGCCGGCTGATCGTAGTAGTCAGTCTGCGTGCCGTCGCCCCACACGAGGCGTTTCTTGCCGCGCAAGTCGGCGTGCACGCGTTTCACATTTGCGGGCAGCGCGCAACCGTCGCTGTGCACAAGGAGAGTTGGCGTGGTCACCGCGGCGGCCGCGCTCAAACCGTCGAAGGTGAGCCAGTGCTGCCAGGTCATGACCGACATCTCGTTCTTCCACGCCGTGATCGCGCCGCGTTTCGGGTTGGCATAGTAGTCGAGTTCGAAAAACATGCCGGCGATGTCATCGCCCTTGCGGTAGGCCGGCACGGTTTCGAGTTCGCCGTGGAGGAGGAATTTCTCCGTTGCGCGCGCCGCGCGCTCGAGACGGCGGGCCACACCTTCGTCGGCGCCATAAAAACCGGATACGCTGGCCGTATCGTGAAACCATCCCGCCACGCTGGCGAACGACTTGAGCCGCGCGCCGCGGGCCAGGGCCGCCAGGACGTATTGCGCGCTCGCGCAGATGCCGAGGTATCCGATGGCCCCCGGCTTCACGAACGACATCGTGTTCACGAACTCGACGGCGGCGAGAATGTCGGCGATCTTGCTGGCGGGAATTTCGGTCTGACGGAGAACGCCGCCGCTCTGTCCCCAGCCCGTGAAGTCGAACGTGAACGCCGTATAGCCGAGTGTCGCCATTTTTTCGGCGTAGGTGTGCGCCATTTGTTCTTTCACGGTGAGCCATGAGCCGGTGATGACGACGGCATGCTGCCTTTCCGTGAGAGCCGTCGTGTTGCGGTAGAAGGTCCCAGCGAGCGGAGTGCCACCATTGCTGAAGGTGATCGGTATGCGTTGAATCATAAGAGGTCGATAGACTATCCGAGCCAGGCGGAGCGGAATTGAACGAAGTTGACTAAAGTTGACCGGACCCGGCTTTCGTCGCGTCGGGCCGCGCGCCCGTAGGTTGCCGGCGTGACGCCGAGAATGCGTTTGAACTGCCGGGTGAGGTGCGCCTGGTCCGCGAAGCCGGCGAGTACGGCCGCCTCGGTCGCAGTCGCGCCCTCGCGCAACGCGCGACCGGCCCGGGCCACCCGCAGCCGGATGAGGAACGCGTGTGGCGTTATTCCCAGCACCGCTCTAAACGCACGGATCAGGGTGAATTTGTTCGCACCCACGGCACGCGCGAGTTCGTCGAGCGAAGGATTTCGCTCCAGGTGAGCTTCGAGGAAGTCGCGCGCACGGTTCACGATACGCCGTCCGTGCCGGGCGCTCCCGTGTCCGCCCATCCGCACCGCCCCGCGGCGGCACAGCCAGTCGATCAGGAGCGTCAGCGTCTCCTCGAGCCTCAGCATGTCGGACGCGGCGCCGTCGTCGGCCGAAACAAGCCCGGCGATATCGGGCATCGATTCGTTGCTCAAGAAATGCATCGGAGCGCGCGCGACCTCCTCGGGAAGCAATGACGGTGCGATATCGATCGAGACGAAGCCGACATTCGCCGGTTCGCACGCCCATACGCAGCCGGGAGTGCGCACGCAGATCGCGCGTGAAGGAAACACGAGTTCGCGACCGTCGCTGCGTACCATGTGATCCGGCCCGGCTTTCCAGCAGATGCCGAGCGTCTCGCTGATGTGCAGGGGAAAGGATCGCCATGCCGGCGCTGCCTGCACGATTTCCACCGCCCCGTGGAACGCCGGCGGGCGCACGACACGAGCCTGAGCAAGCGCGACGTTGGCTGGCGACGCGTCAGCGCCCCGCGGCGACCGCAGACCATGGGCCGGGTCTCGTGCCCGAGGCTTGGTGAGATCGGATGGCACGACGGTGCGCCTGTGGTGAGGCTCGTTCACTGGCGGCTGCTGGTTGTATTCACCGGGTCACTGCGGCAGTTCGCCGAAATACTCCCGGAACTCGGCGATCCTGTCGCCCTCCGCCCGCATGAATATGGCGTGCAGGCCCGTATAACGCTGCCCGCCGAATTCTCCGGAACCGCGATCGCATACCACGACCCAATCGCCGTCGTAGAGGCGCAGGTCCGGTGCACTCGCCGTGATGCGATTGCCTTCGCGCGTGTGGGCACGCGCCCATTCCTCGATGCGACGGCGCCCTTCCGCGCCGACATGGCGACCACGCTGCGGGCCGGTGGGAAATTGAAACGTGAATTCGGGCGTAAGCAGCGAAAGAAACGGATCCCAGTTGCCGCTGTGCCAGCTTCTGAAGAAGGTCTCCACGGCGTGAGCGAGCGTTTTGCGCGTATCGGCGTTGGAGATACCGGCGCGCACCGGGACGGTCGCCAAGGCGCTGGCACCCGCGGCAAGGATAAAATGACGGCGGGAGATCATGGCATCGAATGAGGTGTGGAGTGGGCGTGCTCGCACGAGGGAGGATCGTCCGACCATCGGGCGTGCGCCGCCGGGAGGTGAGGGTTAACGACCGGTGTAGCCGCCGTTGATGAAAATCGTCTGACCGGTGAGCCACTGGGAGCGCGGCGAGGCGAGAAACTCCACGAGCGGTGTGATGTCGTCAGGCCTTCCGAGGCGGCCGGCGACCGCGAGCGTCGCGGCGCGTGCGACCGCCTCGGGTGCTTCGGGCCCTCGGAAGAACGGCGTATCGACCGGGCCGGGCGACACGCAGTTCACGGTGATGCCTCGGTGGCCGATTTCGCGGGCGAGTGCGCGCGTGAACTGCTCGATCGACGCTTTCGAGCCCGCGTAAAGTCCGTAGTTTGGCGAGAATGACGCGGTGAGCGACGTGCCGATGTTGATGATACGGCCGTCATCGGAGACGCGTCGCGCTGCGTGTTGCATCATGAAGAAGGTGCCGCGTGCGTTCATGGCGAATACGCGATCGAACTCCTCCTCCGTGATCTCGGCGATCGGTTTTTTGACGATAATGCCCGCGTTGTTAATTACGATGTCCACCCGGCCGAACGCATCAATGGTCTCATTGAAGATTCGCTGGATCGTTTCCGTCCTCGAGAGATCCCCGGCAACCAGGTGTGCGCGCACGCCGTGCTCGCGCACGATCCGGGCCGTGACTTCTGCGTCGCTGCGATCGGCCGGTAGATGATGGTGTACGACGACGTCGGCGCCCATCCGCGCGAGGCCGACGGCGTAGCCGCGGCCGAGATTGCGCGTACCACCGGTCACGAGCGCAACCTTGCCCGTGAGTTCGCGAGCGGCGGCGGCGTTCGGCATTGACGGCATCGGCGGAATCGCAGGCGCGTTTTCCGGGGATGCGAAGGAGATCGTGGCGAGGACGAGTCCGCCGAGGATGGGAATCAACAAGCCGGGAGATCGAGGGCTCTCAGGTTTCATGGAAGAAGCTTGGTTGGCGGTGGCTTGGGCCGGTTCCGCTCGAGCGCGGCGTCCGTTCCGCGGGCCAGCGTGCAGCGGCGATTCCCCCAGGGGGCGCCGAGCGCCAGCGTCCGGACGAGGGTGGACGGGCGTCACCGCGGCACCAGACGCATGCCTTGCGCGTCATAGCGTTCACCGGCCATTGCTCCTGGAGCGAATACCTGCTCGAGTTCGCTCAGCGCGGCGGCGTCGAGCCTGAGGTCGACAGCCCTGAGATTCTCCGCGAGGCGAGAGCGCTTCGACGTGCCGATCAACGTCACGATGTCATCGCCGCGCGACATCACCCAGGCGACTGCGATCTGCGCGGGCGTGACGCCGAGGCGCCCGGCGATCGCCTTGAGTGCTTCGACCTTTTCCATGTTGCGCGCAAAGTTCCCGCCTTGGAAACGCGGCTGGTGTGCCCGGAAGTCATTGGGTGCGAATTTTCCATCAAGGGTGCCGCTCAGCAGGCCGCGGGAGAGCGCGCCATAGGCGACGATCCCGATGCCGAGCTCACGCGCCGTCGGCATGATGTCTTGTTCGATGAAACGTGTCGCGAGTGAGTATTCGATTTCGATGGCGGAGACCGGATGCACTCGATGCGCGCGTCGCAGTTGCTCGGAATTGAGCTCCGACACGCCCAAGTAACGCACCTTGCCCTCTTTGATCAGCTCCGCGATCGCGCCGATCGTATCCTCGAGCGGAACGGCTGGATCGAGACGCGCGGGTTGATAGAGGTCGATCACGTCCACGCCGAGCCTCCGAAGCGAATAGGCCGCGAAGTTTTTAACGGCGCCCGGACGGCCATCGATCCCGCTTACGCCGCCCTGGGGCGTTCGCAGCACGCCGAACTTCACACTGAGGCAGACCTGCTGGCGACGTTCGCCGCCGGCTAGCGCGCGTGCGATCAGCATTTCGTTGTGTCCGCAACCATAGAAGTCGCCGGTATCGAGAAAGGTGATGCCTGCGTCGATTGCCGCCTGGATGGTGGCGATGCTCTCGGTGTCGTCGCGCGCGGCGCTATGCGCATACAAGTCCGACATGCCCATGCAGCCGAGTCCGAGGGCGGAGGACTCCAGGCCGGAACGACCGATTTTACGGAGAAGCGATGATGCATTCATGGGTGAGTGTGGCGGGAAACGCGTGAACGTTTTTCGCGCTTCGCGCCGATCGTAGCGGAAGCCGCGGGAGCGGAATTGAACGAAATTGGCAAAAATCGGATCGTCGACAGCGCGGACCGCAATGTAGTTGAGTCGGCATTACAGCGTGCTTTCCACTTTAGCGGAAAGGCGGCCCAAAAACCTTGCCGGGATTGCTCTTCTTGCGGGGGCCCTGGTCACCGCACCGGGACGTGAACCTCCACGCGCAGCGCGCCGAGGCGTCCGAGCGGGCGTGAAAGGTGGTAGGCCCCCCACGGACGGATTTGCACGCCAGTGGTCGGCGCCCATATGAGGTATAGGTAGCGCCAGAAGAGATCGAGGACGTGGCGGGCCTCGTGGCTGAGTTCGATGCGAAAGACGGCGTATCGACCGCCGGGCAGCGGACGCTCCATCAGCTCATCGGAGGGTAGCGCGGGACTGTGCTTGGCTACGATGCCGACATCGAAACGCAACTTGTCCGGCGGCGTGATTCGGGGGAAGTCGGGTGTGAAGGTAACAAGTTGGCGCGCGTCCGGAGATATCCGTCCGTCGAGCAGGCGGTTCATCTTTTCCCACGCTCCCGAGACGGCGGCGGACATCACCCCCTGCCGCCGCACGAATCGGATCAACTGCGCGGGTTCCACGCAAAACTCTGCGCGGTAGCGCGCGAACTCTTTCCGCCATTCCGGCGCGACCGGAGCGGGTTCGTTGAGGATCGGACGCGCCGTGCGGAATCGGCGCGGGCTCAGGCCGCACCAGCGACCAAAGGCGCGGGCAAAGGCTTCGGGTGACTCGAAACCGGCGTCGAGCGCGATGTCGATTACGCGTGCCCTGGAGTACAGCAGGTCGAACGCCGCTCGTTCGAGCCGCAGCCGCTGGATGTGCCGGCCGACTGGCTCGCCCGCGAGGCGGGAGAAGCAGCGTAGGAAATGGAACCTGGACATCCCGGCGCGGCGGGCCAGCGGGGCGAGCGCGAGGGAATTTGCGAGATTCTCCTCGATAAATAGCTGGCTGCGAAGGAGCCGCCGGTCAACGGAACGGGCGAGCAGGGACATGGGGCGTGAAGCGGGCGATCGTATTCGGTCTTGCCGGTCGAGGCTCAGGTGCGGGCGTTCAGCGCCGCCCGGGCGCGGCCGATGATGCCGTCGTAGTTTTTATCGGGATACCAGGGCATTTCGCCGATCCGCCGAAACCCGGGTATCGACTCCATGTGCCGCACCATGCGGGCTCGCATGTTCTCGTCGGGCAGGGCGCCCTGAAGCGCTCCGATGTTTTCGGAGGCATGGGCAGGGTTGGCGGTTGAAGGGAGCGCGCAGGTGACGGCGGGGTGGGAGATCGCCCATTTCAGAAAATACTGGGACCAGTTTTCGATGCCGATCTCACGGGCGAAGTCGGGCAGCGGGTGGCCCTCGACGACTTTGTGCAGGCGTGCTTTTTCGAGAGGCATGTTGACCAGGACGCCGACGCCCTGTGCGGAGGCGGCCGGCAGCACGCGTTCTTCGGCGGCTCGGTTGAAGATCGAGTAGTTAACCTGGACGATGTCCACCGCGCCCCGCCGCACCCAGCTCGCGAGTGCGTCCATGTAGGCATTCTCATGGTGGGACACGCCGACGTAGCGGATCAGCCCTTCCTTTTTCCACGCCTGCAAATACGGCACGATCATGTCCACATTCACCAGACTGTGACAGTGCATCAGGTCGATCTGACCGCGCCACAGGCGCTGGAGCGACTGCTCCAGACTGCGGCGGGCGTGGCTTTCGTCGGCGAGGAATTCACCGGTCGACCAGATTTTGTTGGACGTGAACATCTGGTCGGTGATGCCAAGCGACGCGGCGAAATCGCCGACGCTGAGTTCGGCCGTGCCATAAAGCGGTGAGGTGTCGATCACGCGCGCACCTCCCTCCCAGTAGCGGCGGAGCACCTCGCCCAGGTGTTCCCGCGGCCGGCCGGGAAGGATGTCGAAGGTCAGAAAGGTGCCGAGACCGATCGCGGGGATCGCCTCTCCGGTGCGCGGGAGTTTCTTGGTGATCACGTTCGAAGCCGAGGGCACGCCATCGACCGCCCGCAGCGCGCGGGGCATCAGGGCCGGGGAGGCGAACGCCAAGGTGACGGTTTTCAGAAAGTCGCGGCGGTGAATGCCGGCGTTGGCTCTTGAAGATAATGGGTGCATGGGGTGTGTGTGCAGCGGAGGATCCGAGGGCGCTGCTCGCCTGCGCGGGTCGTCGCAGGCGAACACGGCATAGGAAGACGAGTCGCTCCGAGCCTAGCACGGATGCTTCTCCAGATTATGTCAGGAGGCGGCGAAATTGTCGCAATCTGTAGCCGCAGCGTCTTGCCGATATAGATGGATACGGTTTCTCGGGCAGAACATTTGTCGTGACAACCTGAGTTCGTCGAACGACGGAGGGCGCGGCGGTGTGCAGGGTCCGCGGTTCGCGATAATCCCTTCTTGGCATTCTGCCCCGCGGCGCCTCGTTTATAGGCAACGTGGCCTGGCAGATCACCGCCCTTCTCTTTTCCAGCGTCTTTGAGCTGATCATGGCGTTCTTTGTCCGCAGCCGTTTGCGGACATCGACCGCCGCGCCGTTCTGCCTCGCCTTGCTGCTCAACTCGGGCTGGGCCCTCGGCTACGCGATCGAGCTCAGCTTACCCTCGCTCGGGGACAAGCTGCTGGTTTTCCAGCTGCGCTGCTCGTTCCTCTGCTTCTACGCGCCAGCCTGGTTGGAGATGGTGCACCGCATGACGCGCGGACGGCCGCTGCTCCGGGGGTGGATGCTGCCCGCCGTCCTGCTTGTCCCGATGGTCACGCTCGTGCTCCTCTGGTTGCCGGGACCGGGGCAGAATCCGCTGCTGCGTCATTCCTTCTGGGTCGACACGCGCAGCGGGCTGTCCGTGCTTCGCAACGGCTTTGGGCCGTGGGGCCTCATCTACTACCTCTACAACTACGCCGTGTGGGGCGTCATCTTCCTGCTGCTTTATCCGCGAAAGCGGCAGACCGCGTGGGAGCGCCAGGGCCGGCTGATCTTCATCGCCGCGGCGTTCATTGGCTGGACCGCTGACGTCTTGCACCTGTTGAACGTGACGGAGCCGGCGGGCTTCAACTACGCGCCCACGGTGTTTCCGGTCACCAGCACGTTGATCGCGTTCGCGCTGCTGAGGCACCGCCTGCTGAACCTCGCCCCGGTCGCCCGGGCCGCCCTCATCGAGCGGCTGGAGGACCGGATCCTCGTCTTCGATGACGACGACCGGCTCGTCGACTACAACCACGCAGCCGCCGTCACGCTCGCGCTGCCGAAAGCCGGCGGCTTCGGGCGCTCCGCCACGGACCTCCTCAGCGCATGGCCGCAGCTCGCGGGGCTCTTTTCCACGCCGCGCAACCAGCGCATCGAGGTGACCCTCGAGGCCGCGACGTTCCAGGCGTCGCTGTTCGCCGTCCTCGACGAGGGCGAGGCCCGGGCCCAGGCGCGGGTGCTGGTGCTGAGCGACATCACCCGGCTGAAGGAAAACGAGACCCAGCTCCGCGTCGCCAAGGAGACCGCGGAAGCCGCCGGCCAGGCCCAGTCGCGTTTCCTCGCCACGATGAGCCACGAAATTCGCACGCCCATGAACGGCGTCATCGGCTTCACGCAGCTTCTCAAGGCCACCTCGCTCGACAGCACACAGCGCGAATACCTCGACCTTATCGATCAGAGCACCCGCTCGCTGCTGGTCATCATCAACGACGTGCTCGACTACTCGAAGATCGCCGCCGACCAGCTCGAGATCGAACAGATCCGCTGCAATCTCGCCGCGATCGTGCACCAGACGTATCGGCTGCTCCAGCCGCTGGCGGCCGAAAAACACCTCGAGTTCACGACGCACATTGCCGACGGCGCGCCGCCGGAGGTCGTCAGCGACCCGGTGCGCCTCCAGCAGATTCTCACCAACCTCCTGGGCAACGCCATCAAGTTCACGGAGGCCGGGCGTGTCGGCCTGGAGGTCCGCGCGCCTGCTCCCGACGCGATCGAATTCAAGGTCGCCGACACCGGCGTCGGCATCGCGCCCGAGCATCAGGCCCGCATCTTCGCGCCTTTCAGCCAGGCGGATGCGTCCACCACGCGCCGGTTCGGCGGGACCGGGCTCGGGCTCTCCATCACCCGCCGGCTCTGCGAATTAATGGGCGGGTCCCTTACCGTCAGCAGTGAGCTGGGGCGCGGCTCTGTTTTCACCGCGACGGTTCGCGCCGTACCGGCGGCCCGCGCCGCGGCACCAACCATCGCTGCCGTATCCGCTGCCGAAGTGTCGGTCGGGACGCGCCGCCTGAAGATTCTCGTGTTTGAGGACAACCTCGTGAACCAGAAAGTCGTCGGTGGGTTCCTCGCCAAGCTCGGCCATGAAGCCCGCTTCGCCGAGGATGGCGCGAAGGGCCTCGGCGTGCTGGCGAGCGAGAGTTTCGATGCCGTGCTCATGGACATCGAGATGCCCGTGATGGACGGCTACCAGGCCGTCCGGCGCATCCGCGCGAGCGAAAAGCCCGGCGGGTCACGCGCCTACATCATCGCGCTCACTGCCCACGCGTTGAAAGGAGAGCGGGAACGCTGCCTCGCCCTCGGCATGGACGACTTCCTGACCAAGCCGTTCAGTCTGGCTGCCCTGCGGGAAACGCTGGCCCGCGTCCCGCCCCGCTCCGGGGTATTGACGTGATGCATCGAACGGGTCGGGCCCTCGATTGATGAGGGCTCACGCGCCTTCGGAACGACCTCCGTAGCAGCGCGGTGCTTCGGCCGCGTTCGTTCATTCGTTGCTCTCCCGCGCGTGAGCTGAAGTGCCGCGCCACCTCGGGCGATCGCAGCCCGACGTTCAAACACGCGCTAGAAGCGCAGCGTGGCGCTCGCGCCGTAGAAGCGCGGAGGACCGGCGACGAAGGTCGGAATCCCGAACGCGTTGCCCGTGTTGCCGGCGTCGATCAGGTAGTCCTCGTCGAAGAGATTGTCCACGTAGCCCGCGATCTCCCAGCGACCATCGCGGGTGCGAAAACCGGCGCGCAGGTTCACCAGCGAAAAACCGTCCTGGAAGAGCGAACCGCCCGCGGAGGCGTTGTCGTCGTCGAAATAGTGCCGCGACTTGTATTGGTAAACCGGAGTCGCGAAGAGGCGGCCGGCTTCGAGCGGGAGGGTGAAGGTGGCGCCGAGCGCGAGCGTGTGCTTCGCCGTCAGGCGGAAGGTGTTGCCGGCGTACGCCTGCGGCTGGCCGTCGTCGTCGGTGTCGTCGAAGGTGGCGTTCGTGTAGCCGTAGGCGGCGAACAGCGTCACGTGATCGCTGACGGCCGACTGGAAGTTGAGCTCGAAGCCGTAGCCGGTCGCGGCGCCGGCGTCGGTGGCGGTGGTGACACCGGTCGAGGTGATCGCCTGCGTCTGGAAATTCGAGTAATCGTAGTAGAATGCGGATACACCGTAGGTGGCGCGGATGCCGGACAGGTATCCCTTGAGGCCGGTCTCGTAATTCCAGACGATTTCCTCGTCGAGCTCGACGGGCGCGAGCGTCGATTGGTTGAAGCTCAGGCTGTTGGGCCGACGGCCGCGGGCGACGCTGGCGAAGAGATTCAGTTCCGGAGCGAATTCATAGCGTGCGGCCATGCGGGCGACCCACGAGGCGTAGTCGTCGCTGATCTCCAGCCTGCCGGGAGTGGGGCGGAAGGCGTTGTTGGTGCTGCCGCCGGTCAGGATGAAGCCGAGCCGCGCTGGCGTCGGGCCGTTGCGCGACTCGTAGCCGGCGGTGATTTCCTCCTGGGTGACGCGCAGACCCGCGCTCAGCTCGAGTTTGTCGGTGAGTCGGTAGGTCGCGTCGGCGAACACGTCGACGGCGCTCGTTTCCCCGAAGTTGGCATAGCTCTCCTCATAGTAGCTCTGCAACGGCACGCCGGCCAGGCCCGACAGCGCCTGCAGGCTGGCCGGAAGGGCGGGATGGGCGAACAGGGCGAACGTCGCCGGCAGCGTCGCCTGCGGAGCGAAGGGATTCAGGGGTGGCACCGCGGCACTGGCCAGCGCGCCGGGCACGCCGGCGGCGATGAGGCCCTCGCGGAACGAGCCCGAGAGGAACGGCCAGAGCGCCTGTTCGCTCGTGCGCACCGGCGCGCGCTGTTCCCCGTCCTCCCAGAAGTAGCCGGCGCCGACGAAGCCGGTGAACCGGCCGCCCGTGTCAAAATTGAGCCGCACTTCCTGGCTGAGCTGCCTGCCCTTCGCGTCCTCGGCAAACTCAAGCAGGTAAAGGCCGGAGCCATCGGCGTCGAATTCCTCATGGGAGTCGAATTCGCGCCAGCCGGTGATCGACGTGAGCGTCCACGCGTCGTTGAGCTCGTGCTCCACGATGCCGCTGAGGCCCCAGACCGTGCGATCGATGTAAAGATCGCTGCCGCGATTGAGCTCGGCGGCCGCAAACGGATCGGTGTCGCCGGCGCTGGTCGGAATCACACCGCTCTTGAACGACGTGCCGGGCGGATGGTCGTTCTGGTAATTGATGATCAGGTCGGCGGTCGTGCGGTCGCTGGGCTGCCAGCGCAGCGCGGTGCGGGCGGCGAGTGTCTTCTTTCCGTTCAGCTCGGAGCCGTCGGCGAGGTTGTCGATGACGCCGTCGTGTTCGCGGTAGGTCACCGCGACGCGTCCGAAAAGCTGATTCTCGACCAGTGGAGCGTTGTAAACGCCGTTCAGCCGGTAGTCGCCGTGGTTGCCGAAGCCGGCGCCGAGCGAGCCCGACGTTTCGTTCTTCGCCTTGTTTTGGATGAGGGAGAGGGCGCCGATCTGGGCGCCGCGGCCGAAGAGCGTCCCCTGCGGCCCCTTCAATACCTCGACCCGCTCGAGATCGAAGAGCTCGACGACCGAGCCACGTGACCGGGAAATGGATACACCGTCCTGAAAAAGCGAAACGCGAGTTTCGTTGCGCGGATCGCCACTGTCGGTGGTGATGCCGCGGACGTTGATGCCCGGATTGTTGGGCGACTGCTCCTGGATGAAGAGCCCCGGTACGAATGGAGCGAGGCTCTGGTAGTCGGTGATGCCGGTGCGTTCGAGAAAGTCGCCCGAGTAAGCGGTGACGGCGATCGGCACTTCGTGAATCGCCTGGGTGCGCTTTTGGGAGGTGACCTCGAATTTTTCGAGTTCGACGACCTCCTGGGCCTGCAAGGCAAGCGAGACGACCGCAAGTGCGGCGGGAGTAAACAGAGCGTTGCGCTTGAGCATGATATTGGCGGAAGGAGCCGCTGTCGTAGAAGAACGCGAGGCTTTCCGTGGTCAATGCGCGAAGCTCGTCGCGTGGACGCTGCGATCTTTATTCAACCTGCGATGTGGCGCTCCTCCGCACGATCGTCGGCGATGATCCGGGATCGGCCCATTCCGCTGGCGAGCGCGCCGAGTGATGCGAGCACATCAACAGTTTTGCCGCCACGATTTCGGCGAGCCCGCCGACGGCGGCTATGGAGAGACGATGGGGCACTCGGCGCTGCATGCCAACGGCATGACGATCGGCGCGCCCGGCGTGCTGGGCGGAAAACAGGCGCAGCCGGTGCGGCTCCAGTGGCATCCGAACTACGGACCGTGCCCGCCGGTGCAGCAGATGGTCGCCGACCTGCAGTTGTTGCGAGACCTTGGCTGCAACTTCGTGCGTGGGACGCATTATCCGCAGGACCAGCGCTTCCTGGTCCTGTGCGACGAGTTCGGGGTGTTGGTGTGGGGGAGCATTACCCGGAAAACAGGCCGGATCCCCGGCCGCGCCCTCGGGCCTTTTCGGTGGACGACACGGCCTTCCTCCAGCGACGACGCCGGAGAGGGGAGTCGGCTGCTTCGTCGTAAGCGGAGATTCGACTGAGGATCCCTGCGCGCGCAATCTACGGCTCGCCGGAGTCAGGCGCCGTCGCGGGCCGTGGACGAGAACCGAGGGCGCTCGCGGGGATTACGCAGGAAAACCCGTGGCGTGCGCTGCCGGCAGTTTCACTTCAGGCAGATAGGCGCCCTCCTCGAGCAGACGGCTTCGCAACCGCGAAGCCGAGACGCGGTGAACGTCTGCTTGCGGTTGCTCCGCCGCATGCGCCGCCGCCATGCCTGCGGCTTCCCCCAGGGCGAGGCAGACGGGCATCACCCGCACGCTGCCCTGCACGATCTGTTCACAGGAAATCGAGCGGCCGGCCACGAGGACGTTGTCAAGGGCGCGGGGCGTCAGGCAGCGGTAGGGAATGCCGTGCGATTCCCCGAGGCCGTAGTGGAAGCACCGGGAGTCCCACTGGTCATAGTGCCCCGGACGCGAGGCCGCTTCCTCCTTCGCCCAGTGCACGTCGATGAAGTACGAATTGCGGCAGATCTCGTCTTCGAATGAGCGGCGCTTCAAATAATCTTCCAGCGTCAGGATATAGTCGCCGACAATGCGCCGTGTCTCGCGGATGCCCATCAGCGATCCGGTCGTAATCAGAAACGCCCCGGCGAACGCCTGGGGGAAATACTCGGCGAGGGCGGCGCGGAAGGCCTCCGCGATCTTGCGCCCCTGGACCATCGCCCTGGCGATGCTGGCCGGATCCGTGTTGTCGACATTCCACAGGTGCCCGGCGTTGAAGCCGGCCGTGCGCGGCCCGATGAGCGTGCAGTTCAGGTGAGCGTCGGGAATTTCCGGATACTTTCCGGAACGGAGGATCTCGTAGATGGGACTCTTCGGATTGCGGGGATGGAGATCCGGACCGTTCAGCAGGGCGTATTCGTCGATGTTCGTAAGGACGAAGCAATGCGTCGCCGGCATCAAACGATTCCCGTGTTCGTCGCCCTTGTGAAAGTCGGCGCCGGCCCACGCGCACACATCGGCATCGCCCGTGCAATCCACATAAACTTTCGCCTTGAGCGCCGTGAGGCCGGACTTGTTCGTCACAAGGATGGCCTCGACCCTCCGGTCCCGCGTTTCGACTTTTGAGAGATGGGTATGGAAAAGGATGCTCGCACCGGCGCTCGTGACGAGGTCGTCATAAACGCGCTTGAGTCGCTCGGGATCGATGGGGACCCAGTCGAGCGCGTCCTTCTTCACATGGGCCATGCCGGCCTTGGTTTCCGAAAATACTTTTTCGGCCATCCCGCGATAGATGATCTTTTCCTTGTCCGAAAACGGCGTCCATGCGGGCACCAGCGCGGAGGTTCCCATGCCTCCCAGGCATCCGGTGGCCTCCAGCAGGAGCGTGCGCGCGCCTTCGCGTGCCGCGGACGCCGCGGCGGTGCAGCCGGCGGGGCCACCTCCGATAACGATGACGTCCCACTGGTCGTCCAAAGGCACGGAAAGGTCGCTGAGGTAAAGGGTCTTCATCACGAGTAAATTCAAGGTGGTCGGGCAAAGACGCGGCCCATCGGCCAGGTCGATTCGCGGAATTTGTCCGGAGGGGTGCGCCCTTCCAAGCCGGGCGCGTTGCCTGTTAGCGCCATTCACTTCACTAATTTCGGCATTACGGCGGCGGGGCTTGGATAAGATTTGTCGCCCGCACGCCGACATGCAGGCTGGGTGGCTTTGCTTTACCCCCTCCTCCCATGGCAAAGTCTATGTTATCATCCGGCGACCAAGGGCTCGCCCGTCTGGTGGATTGGGCCGGCCTCCAGTTACGCCTGATCTGGTGCTATGAAGGTCCGGTCAGCCATTATGGACGGCACGGCGTCAGCGGCACCGACGAGATGTCGGTGTGGTTGCTGCGGAGGGGCAGCGTGACGCTCCGCTCCAAGGGCGGGCCGCTCACCGCGCAGGCCGGCCAGTGGGTCGTCCTGCAGTCCGGGCCTGTGCACCGCGATTTTTCCGACGATGCCGATATTATTTCGCTGCGGTTCCAGGCGTGCTGGCCGGACAAGCGTAATATCTTCGAGGACGGTCTGCCGATGAGCCTGAGGGCGGAGAAGTATCCGCAGTTGCAGCGCAGGGCGACCGCGCTGGCGCACTTTGTGAAACGTCATTTCGAGAAGCCGGATGTCACCCTGCCGCTCTCGGAGACAACGTTGCTTGTCTATATACAGCTGCAGTCGCTCTTTGAGGCCTGGCTGGCCGGATTTATTGCATCGGTCATGGCCGAGGGCCTCATTCACACCCGCTTTGGCAAAATCGACGAGCGCGTGCGACGCGGGCTTTTCCTGATCGACCGGCTTCCGCTCGATCAGCCGTTTGTTAAACGGAACATCGCACAGCAACTCGCACTCAGCCCGAGCCAGATGGACCGCATCTTCGCGCGGGAGATCGGCCTTACGCCGAATGCATACTTCGAGGCGCGCCGCCACGATTTCGCCCGGAGCGCCCTGGCCGAGTCGGGCACCGTCGTCAAAGCCGTGGCGTGCAGCCTCGGCTTTCAGTCGGCGTCGCATTTCTCGACCTGGTTCCGTCGCCTCACCGGCCAGTCGCCCCGCGAATTCATCCATGCCGCGCGGAAGGGCAACGTGCTTTTCCCGCAGGACAATCGCTATACGAACTCCGAACCCGAGGCCTGACGCGGCATTTTTGGGACCTCAAGCCGCGGACAGCCCCACCGACCTCCTCTCATCCCTGCTCTGCCGGGGGG
>DASWVO010000234.1:0-2354 GCA_036406235.1 Opitutaceae bacterium | reverse complement strand
AAACTCACCTCGCGAAAGCCCCCGCGCTCGCTGCCGCTGCTGCCCATCGGTTCGATCCTCCACCCGTGCGTGTCCGCAAATCTCTGATACATGCGGGTGAGCTCGGCCGCGAAGAGCGCCGCCTCCTCGCCGCCCGTGCCGGCGCGGATTTCCATCACGGTGTTGCGCGAATCGCTCGGCTCGGGAGGGATCATCGCCATCAGGATCGCCTGCCCCAGCGCCTCGCGGCGCGCCTCGAGCTCGGGCAGCTCAGCGGCGGCGAGCTCCTTCAAATCGGGGTCGCCCGCCGGGTCCTTGAGCAAGGTCTGCGCCTCGGCGATGTCGCGTCCGAGTTTCTCGTAGAGCCGATAGTCCCCGACGAGCTGTGCGACCTTCTGCTGCTCGCGCGTCACCTCGGACGCCCGGCGCGGGTTGGAATAGAACGACGGGTCCGCCATCTGCGCATCGAGTTGATCGAGACGCTGCTGAAACGGTGCGATGTCGGGGAGTGGATCCATGCAGGAAAGGAAAAGGAAGAGGGAGACAGAAAAACCGAAAGGGAAAAGGACGCGGAAAGAGCGGGCGATTTGCGCATTGCGAAAGCCGCGGGCGGCGGCTTGGTTTGGCCGAACTGGGACCGTAGGCGATTCCGCCTACCGGTGCTGATCCGCAATGGCCACGACGCTTTTCACTCAGAACATCATCGCCTGCATCTGGGATTTCGACAAGACCTTAATCCCCGATTACATGCAGACGCCGCTTTTCCGGCGCTACGGCATCGACGAGCCGACGTTCTGGGCCGAGACCAACAGCCTCGGCGAACACTACCGGCGGCGCGGCTATCACATCTCGAGCGAGATCGCGTACCTCAACCATCTCCTCACCTACGTGCTCGCCGGTCGCATGCCGAAGCTGAACAACCGCATCCTGCGCGAGTGCGGCGCCGACATCCAGTTCTATCCCGGCATGCCCGACTTCTTTGCGCGCAGCCGCGAGTTCGTGAATGAGAAACCCGAATACATCAAACACGACATCACGCTCGAGCACTACATCGTGAGCACCGGCCTTGCCGAGATGATCCGCGGCAGCGCTGCCGCGAAGCACGTCGACGGCATCTGGGCGTGCGAATTCGTCGAGAACCCGCTGCAGCCCGGTTTCCTCGAGCAGAAAGAGTTCGGCCTGGAGGCCGACTCCGTCGTCGCCCAGATCGGCATGGTCATCGACAACACGACGAAGACTCGCGCGATTTTCGAGATCAACAAGGGCACCAACAAGAACCCGGCAATCGACGTGAATTCCAACGTCAAGCCGGAGGATCGCCGCATTCCGCTGATGAACATGATCTACATCGCGGACGGCCCGAGCGACATCCCGAGTTTCTCCGTCGTGAAGAGCGGCGGCGGCAAGGCCTACGCCGTGTACAATCCCGACTCGACCGCCGAGTTCGAGCAGAACGACCGCCTCCGCCACGTGGGGCGCATCGATCACTACGGACCCGCCGACTACACGTCGACGAGCCCGACGTCGCGCTGGCTGCGTCTGCAGGTTCACAAGATCTGTGATCGCATCGTCGCGGATCGGGAAGCGGCCGTGGCGCAACGTGTCTCCCGTCCGCCACGTCACCTCAGCGCGACTCCCGAGGAGGAAGCGGCCAAAAAGGCGGCACTCCAGCCCCGGCCACGCCAGTCATCGTTCCTCGACGAGGAAAAGTAACAACAACCCGAGCGCTTGGAGAGGACCATTGGCGGAGATCTCACCCTTGCTGGGTGCAGAGCTGCATGAGCTTGGGGCAAGGCTGCACTGGCTTGGTAGGAATATACCTGGCGTCATTTTGGACATTGGCACCAAGATCCAGGAGCAATGACCCATTGCGGCAGGTGCATGCCTCTTTGTGGTGGGAGCATTGCTCCCCTGTTGTGGGAGCAAGGTTCCTTTTTGGAGGACATCGACTCCTTCAGGTAGCTCGCCTGCACCCACCTTATATCTTCCCTGCTCAAGCTTGGTTGGAATGTCCTTTCACCCTATTTTGCGGTTGCCCTGTTCCCGGTCGATATCTCCTGGACTCTTAACGGGGAAAGAACCTCGAAGGATGGAGATCTGCGCCGTCCTTATCGCAGGAAGACACGTCGTTACTTCCGGAAGTGCGAGATCGAAGGGCGGGTGGCAAACCTCAGTTGCCCGACGTCGCCGCGCACATCGCGCGGCACCGGGCGTCGGTCTTCATCAATTCGGGCGTGCAGCGCACCGTGCGCTGTCCTTTCGCGCCGCCGATCGCCAGACTGCGCATCGTCTTGCACGCCGTCGTGACTTCGGCCGGCGCCGGTTTGGTCGCGCGCGGAGTGGTGTTCTTGGCTGGCGGGACGGCAAAGGTCGTC
>DASWVO010000233.1:0-2205 GCA_036406235.1 Opitutaceae bacterium | reverse complement strand
CCGCCATGTCGCTTTTCAGCAAGCCGAAGTATTCCACGGTTGTCGTCAAAAAGAAGGACATCCCGAAAGGGCTGTGGACGAAGTGCCCGATCTCCGGGGAAATCGTCTTCAACAAGGAGCTCGAGGCCAACCACATGGTGGTGCCCAAGAGCGGCTATCATTTTCCGATCGGCGCCCCGGCCCGGATTGCCGCGCTGTTCGACCCGGACACATTCGTCGAGACCGACACGGCGGTGCGCTCGGCCGATCCCCTAAAGTTCGTTGATTCCCAGCCTTATCCGGACCGCATCAAGCGCTACGAGAAAGACAGCGGCCTTCCCGAGGCCGTCGTGTGTGGGACGGGAAAGATCCATGGCATCGAGGTCTCGGTCGCCATCATGGACTTTCGTTTCTGCGGCGGCGCGATGGGATCGGCGGTGGGGGAAAAGATCACGCGCGCGATTGAGACGGCCATCGCCAAAAAGATCCCGTGCCTGATCTTCAGCGCGTCCGGCGGCGCCCGCATGCAGGAGGGCATTTTCTCGCTCATGCAGATGGCCAAGACGAGCGCGGCGCTCGGTCGCCTCGCCGAGGCGAGACTGCCCTACATCTCGATCCTCACGCATCCGACGATGGGCGGCGTGACGGCGAGCTTCGCCACGCTGGGCGATGTGATCATCAGCGAACCCGGCGCCCTCGTGGGCTTTGCCGGCGCACGCGTGATCAAGGAGACCACGAAGCAGACGCTTCCGCCTGGCTTTCAGACCGCGGAGTTTTTGCTCACGAAGGGTCTCGTCGATCTGATCGTGAGCCGGCTCGACCTGCGCGACCGGCTGCGCGATATCCTGTCGGCGCTCTATTTGAAGAAGAAGCCGGCGAAAGCCTAGTGTCACCGTGCCGGCGCTGGCTGGCAGGACTCCGGGTACAAAACGGGCGCGGCTTTGCGCATTTTCCGATGACCACCCTCGCGCTGACTGCCGACTACGCCGCCGTGCAGGAATATCTGTTCGGCCTGAAGGTCCGCGGCGTGAAATTTGGCATCGATCGGATGCGGGTGTTCACCGCGGCGCTCGGGCATCCCGAGCTCGCGGTGCCGACGATCCATGTCACGGGCACGAACGGCAAGGGCTCCGTCGCGGCGATGCTCGAGGCAATTTTTCACGCCGCAGGATGGAAAACCGGGCTCTACACCTCGCCGCATCTCGTGAGGCTCGGGGAACGAGTGCAAGTCGACCGAGCACTCCTCAGCGAGGCGGAGATCATCGCCTACACGCAGGAGCTCCGGCCGGTGGCCGAAGCCGTGTCGCACGGAGATCCGGATGATCACCCGAGTTTCTTCGAGTTCATGACCGCCATGGCGTTTCTGCAGTTCGCGCGGAAACGCTGCGATGTGAGCATCGTCGAGGTCGGCCTAGGCGGACGCCTCGATGCCACCAACGTGGTGCGTCCGGAGGTTGCGGTGATCACCTCGATCGGTCTGGACCATTGCGAGATGCTCGGTGACACGCCCGAAAAGATCGCGGGCGAGAAGGCCGGCATCATCAAGCCCGGCGTGCCGGTGGTGATCGGTCGCATGTCGGCGGAGGCGCAACAGGTGATCCGTGCCATCGCTCGCGAGCGTGAAGCCCCGGTGCACTCGGTTGCCGCGGTCTACGGGGACGAGCTGGTCAATTATCCGACGACGAATCTCGAGGGCGACTACCAGCGTTGGAATGCGGCCACCGCCACGCTTGTCGCGCGTGTGCTCACACCACAATGGCGGCTGACCGACGGAGTGATTGCCCATGGCCTCCAGCAGGTGAACTGGCCGGGGCGCTGGCAGCGGGCGACGGTGGACGGAAAGGCGCTCATTTTCGACGCTTCGCACAATCCGGAGGGAGCGCAGGTACTGGAGGAAAACCTGCGTAAGCTCGTCGCGGATACCGGACGCAAGCCCGTGGTCATCACTGGCGCGCTCGGTGCCGCCCGCGCGCGAGCGCTGCTCGAGACCGTCTGCCGCCACGCGCGTGAGGTGCATCTCGTGGTGCCCAACCAGCCGCGGGCATGCAGCTACGAGGAGCTTGAAGCGCTGATGCCCGCGGGCCACGAGGTGGCCGTCCGGCGCACCACGGTGGAGGAACTTTTTCCCGGCGCGCAGACCTGCACGGCTGGCGGCCCGGCGGATACGGTTGTCGTGACGGGTTCGATTTATCTGCTCGGCGAAGTACTCGCGCGCATCGCGCCGGA
>DASWVO010000232.1:0-2685 GCA_036406235.1 Opitutaceae bacterium | reverse complement strand
CGTTGAAGAGCGGAATCCATCGCTCGTCGGTTTCATCGTTCGCCGCGGCGGCGGCGATTGGAATCAAAGCGCAAGCGAGCGCGGCGAGCGATGCCACGCGGCGGAGGGGCGGGAGCAGGGTGAGCATAAAAGGGTGCCGAAACAGGCGTGCTCTCCGAATGAATACACCACTTCCGCAGATTTCAAACGAAGCCGTAAAATCACGGCTTCTCCATGCGCCACCGAATGCGCCGTGGGGCGCCGGCAACGAACAAGCCCGGTTACCGCGCGCGAGCCTCTGGTTTCGTTTCGGAGGTTCCCCGCACAGCGACCGTGGAGTCGTGCGCGATCGTCGTTGTAATGGCGGCACGGATATCCGCGGACGATGCGCCTGCCGCGATCGTCCACTCGCCTGCGGCAACCTCGTAGCAATCGGCCTCCTCGTTCCAACGACGCAATGCTGTCGCCGGCACATTCAAGCAAATCGTTTTGGTTTCGCCAGCCGCGAGGTGAATGCGGTCGAAGCCACAGAGCGCGCGATGCTCCCGCGGGCGTGAGCCGGCGGGAGGCGTCGCATAGAGTTGGACAACCTCGTCGCCATCCCGTTCGCCGGAGTTCGTTACGTCGAGGGTCACCGCAAGCCTGCCGTCTCCGGCGGAGGCGACGGCCAGATTACCATAGCGGAAGCTCGTGTAGCTCAGCCCATGGCCGAACGGATAAAGCGCCTGCCCCCGGAAGTAGCGGTAGGTGCGTCCTTCCATCTCGTAGTTCCTGAAATCGGGCAGGTCCGCCGTCGACCGATAGAACGTCACCGGAAGGCGTCCGGCCGGATTGTAACGGCCCAGCAACACGTCGGCGACGGCCGCGCCGCCCGCCTGCCCTGGATACCAGGCTTGAAGGATCGCGCTCAGGTTGGCGTCGGCCCAAGGCAGGGCGACCGCGCTGCCGGAGAGGTTCACGAGCACGACGGGTTTTCCGAGGGCGTGCAGTTTCTCCAGCAACTGCTGCTGCAGCGACGGCAACTCGATCGCCAGACGGTCGCCGCCGGAAAAGCCTTCGTAGTCGACCTGCATCTCCTCGCCCTCGAGCTGAGCCGAGAGGCCGCCGACAAAAACCACCACGTCGGCGTCGCGCGCGGTCGCGAGGGCCTCATCAACACCAGCGTCGGCCGCCGGCGTGTTCCAGTGAAGCGCGACCTTCACCGGCCCGTCGCCTTGCACATACTCGAGTCGGAGCGGGAGCAAGGCGTTGTCGGGGAGGTGGCGCGTGACGCCGATGCGACGCACCTGGCCCTCTTCGCCGGGAGGCGGTGTCCAGGAATCGATCACGGCCTCATCGCCAAGGAAGAGGCGGAAACCGCCGCGACCGTGCACGATGAGCTCATAGTCACCGGCTAGCGTGGACTGCAGTTCGCCGCTCCACCGGATGGATACGCCGCGTTCCGGCAGGCCTCCGGAGGGGCCGCCGCCGCGACCGAAGTCGAAATCCAGTGGACGTTCGGTCCGTCGGAGGGCAGGCGAACCCGCCAGATCGGGGCTGGCGAAATACTCGCCGTGAAACCAGCCGCCGGCCAGGAGCCGCGCCTCCGCCGGCCGCTTGGAGTAATCGCAGCCGTGGGCATAGTCGACCTTCACCCCCTCGGGCTCCAGCGCGGCCTTGAGGCCGGCGAGCACGGTCACGGGCGCGGACGGCGAACCGTTGTAGTTTCCCAACAATACAGGCACAGAGGTTGCGTTCGGGCCGATCACCGCCACGCGCTTCACCCGGGTGGGATCCAAGGGCAGCAGGCCGTCGTTCTTGAGCAGCACCATCGCCTCGCGCGCGGTCCGGAGCGCGAGGACCTGGTGTTCTGCGGTGTCGTTCTGCGCCGGAGCGATTTGGTTGAAAGGCACGCGATGCTTGGGATCGAAGAAACCGAGACGGAACAGCGTTCGCAGCAGCGGACGGAGCCCTTCATCGACCTCCGCTTCCGTGACGAGGCCCCGCCGAACCGCCTCCTTCAGTCCCTCGGATTCCGAGCCACAGCGGAGATCCATGCCCGCGCGAAGGGTCAATGCGTTGGCTTCGGCGGAGTCGGCCGCCCGGCGGTACGTGCGACTAAGATCGTCAACCGAACCGCAGTCGGAAGTGATGTGACCGTCGAACCCCCACGCCTCGAGGAGCGAATAGAGCGTCGGGTTAATCGAGCACGGCGTGCCATACAACGCGTTGTAGGCGGTCATCACGATCTCCACGCGTGCTTCGCGCACGAGCGCCTCAAAGGCCGGCAGGTAGGTGTCGTGGAAGTCCGAATCGGAAGGCGACACGTCGAAATCGTGCCGCAGCGACTCGGGTCCACTGTGTACCGCGTAGTGCTTGGCGCAGGCCGCAGCGAGCAGGTAGTCGGGATGGTCTCCCTGCAAACCGCGCACGAAGGCGACCCCGAGACGCGCGGTAAGAAAAGGATCCTCGCCGTAGGTCTCCTGCCCGCGCCCCCAGCGCGGATCGCGAAAGATGTTGATGTTGGGCGACCAGAACGTGAGCCCGCGAAATATCTCCCCCTCCAGCGGAGTGCCGACGTAGCCGTTGAACTTGGCCCGGCCCTCGACGCCGATCACGTGCGCCACGTCCTGCTGCAGTTCCTCGTTCCACATCGCCGCGAGCCCCACGGCCTGAGGAAACACGGTCGCAATGCCGGCGTTGGCCACGCCGTGCAGCGCTTCGCTC
>DASWVO010000231.1:0-2338 GCA_036406235.1 Opitutaceae bacterium | reverse complement strand
CTGATACTTCTTGTGCAGGTAATCACCGAGCTCGCGCTGGATGAGCTCGTTGATGCGGATGGTGCGGTTCGACATGGCGGGACTTTCGATTTTCGAACTTCGATTTTCGATTGGAAGACCGGGGAGCGGCACCTCCGAAATCGAAAATCAAAAATCGAAATTCGAAAATTACAGCGACGCTCTAACCTTCTGGATCTCGTAGACCTCGATGACGTCGCCCGTCTCGTAACCGTTGAAATCGTCGAGCTTGATGCCGCACTCGAGACCGGCGCGGACTTCGTTGGCGTCGTCCTTGAAGCGCTTGAGCGTAGCGATTTTGCCCTCGTGCACGATGTCCTTCTTCCGCCGCAGGCGCGCGGAGGCGTTGCGGGTGATCTTGCCCTCGGTGACGAGGCAGCCAGCCACGAAACCCTTGGCGAGCGGGAACACGGCGCGCACTTCCGCGGCGCCGATCTTGACCTCCTTCTGCTCGGGGTCGAGCATGTCGGCCATCATCTCGCGCACCTTGTCGCCGAGTTCGTAAATGATCTCGTAGGTCTCGATCCGTACGTTGTGGTGCTTGGCGAGCGGCGTGACGCCGTTCTCGAGCTTCGTGTGGAAGCCGACGACGACAGCTCCGGCGGCGCTGGCCATGAGCACGTCGTTCTTCGTGACGAGGCCGACGTCGGCCGAGACGATCTCGAGTGAAACCTTGTTGCTCTTGATGCCCTCGAGGACGTTGCGCACCGCTTCGGCCGAGCCGAAGACGTCGGTCTTGATGATGACCTTGAGCGTCTTCTGCTGCGTGGCGGCGATGTCGGCGAAGAGTTGCTCGACGGATACGTTCTTCGGCGCGGCGGCGACAGTGGAGGCTTCCTTCTTGAGGCGCAGTTGCTCCTCCTCGGCGATGTTCTCGGCCTCGCGGGCATTCTTCACCACGCGGAAGCTCGCACCGCTGTCGGGCGTGCCGGACCAGCCGATCACGCGCACCGGCATCGCCGGCGGAGCCTCTTTCAGGTTGCGGCCCTGATCGTCGAACATCGCGCGGACCTTGGCCCAGTGCGAACCGCTGACGATGGAATCGCCGACGCGCAACGTGCCGCGCTGTACAATGACCGTAGCGAGCGGACCGCGGCCGAAATCGATTTCGGACTCGATCACGACGCCGCTGGCCTCGGCCTTCGGGTTGGCTTTGAGCTCGAGCACGTCGGACTGCAGGATGATCATCTCGAGCAGGTCGTTGATGCCGGTGCCCTTGATCGCCGAGACCGGCACGGTGACCGTCTCGCCGCCCCAGTCTTCGGGAGCGATGTTGCGCTGCTGCATCTGTGCCTTCACCTGGTCGAGGTTGGCGCCTTTGACGTCCATCTTGTTGACGGCGACGATGAGCGCGAACCTCTCGGGGTTCTGCTCCTTGACGCCGAGGGCGATCTTCAATGCCTCGTCGGTCTGCGGCATGAAGCCGTCGTCGGCGGCGACCACGAGGATCGCGACGTCGGTGACGCTCGCGCCGCGCGAACGCATCTTCGTGAACGCGGCGTGGCCGGGCGTATCCAAAAAGGTAATCTTGCGGCCGTTGAACTCGATCTGGTACGCGCCGATGTGCTGCGTGATGCCGCCCGCTTCGCCCGCAGCGACGTTGGCCTTGCGGATCGCGTCGAGCAGCGACGTCTTGCCGTGGTCGACGTGGCCGAGGATGCAGACGACCGGCGGGCGCGGAGCGAGATTCTTCGCCTCGGCCTCGGCCTCCTGCTTCTTTTGCACGTCGGCGTCGGGTTTGGCCGGCTTCGGCGCGCCTTCGCCGCGATGCTTCACCTCGAGGATGACGCCATGTTTTTCGGCGAGCTTGATGGCCACCGGCTCCTCGATATTGGCGTTCATCGAGGCGAAGATGCCCATCTCCATGAGCTCGGAGATGAGCTTGAAAGGCTTCAGTCCGAGTGCGGTCGCGAAGTCGCGCACCACCACCGGCGGCTTCATCTGGATGATGCGAACGTCGCCCTGTTGGACGGCGACGGCCGTTGGCGCCGGCGCGGCCGAGGGAATCACCGGCGTCACCGGAGCGGAGGCAATCGGCGGCGGTTTGGGCGCGCTCGGCGGCGGGGGCGGAGCCTTGGCAACTGGGACAGGAACGGGCGGCGGCGCGGACGGCGCCGGCATCGGAGCCGGTGCGGAGACCGGGGCCGGCCGGACGGGCGGCGGCACCACCGGCGAGGGAGCCGGCGACACGGTCCGGGGCGCAGAAACCGCGGACGGCGCCGGAGAGGCCTTGGCCACCGGCGGGATTGTGACAGGCATGGGTCGAGTAACGGGAGGCGCGACGGGTGGCGGCGCGGAGACGGCGGCGGGAGCAGCCGGG
>DASWVO010000230.1:0-18061 GCA_036406235.1 Opitutaceae bacterium | reverse complement strand
GGGCACGACGGCCGTGCCGGCGGCCGCGGCGGCGGCGAGGTGGGCGCGGCCGGCCGGCGCGGTCGATCCGGCAATGAGCAGAACCGGAGCGCCGAGGTGGGGAAACGCGGACCTTGGAAGCTGGTTGCAACCGCGGTTGCGCAGCCAGGCCGAGAAAAAATCGGCCCCGCCGGCCGCGAGGGTGCCGTCGCCGAGCCGGCCCGCCCACGTATCCATATCTTCGATGCACGTCGCGTCGCCGAGGACGATGCCGACCGGGAGCGACGCGCACGCCGGCGCGACGGAGCTTGCCAGCAAGTCCGTCACCGGGCCGAGCATGTCGAGCACGCGCGACGAGAGCGCCGGGTGATGCGGATCGTGCGCAAAGGCGGTTTCGTCGAGCGGCACGCCGTCAATGCGGTAGGTGCCGTCGCGGAGGGTGCGGCCCAGCGAGGGGTTGGCGGGAACGAGCAGAACCCGCGACTTGCCGAGCGCCGTGGCGGCCGCGACGAGTTCGGCCGCGACCGGACCGCGCAGCACGGAATCGACCTTCTTGAAAATGCTGGCGCCGGGATCGCGGCCACGCACGGCCTCCAGTGTCGTGCGCACGCGACGTGCGGCCTCCGTCGCCGTGCACAGGCGCGAGTCGGTGTCGTGCACGACCAGCTCGGCGCGATGGCTGGCCCGCTCTCCCTCGGTGCAGATGACCGAGTGCAAGCCCATGCGCCGGCCGATCGCGGCCAGTTCGGCCGCACCGGTCAGGTCGTCAGCGAGGGCGATGAAGGCGGGGCGTGACATGCGCGCGTGCGGTGGCCCACAAGCTTAGCTCAGGCCCAGGGCTTGCAACTCGCGACGAATGGTTGTGCGGGCGGCTTCGTCGAGCGGTCGCAGTGGCGGCAGCACGGTGGAGCCGCAGAGGCCGCGGGACTCCATCGCGACCTTCAACGCCGCCAGCGATTGTGCGAGCGAACGATCGCGCTGAAACACCCGGGCGACGTCGTCGAGCTGGACCTGCAAGGCCTCGGCGCGCGTCCAGTCTCCGGCACGTGCTGCCGTGTAGAGATCGCGCCATAGCTCCGGGGCAAGATTGCCCGAACTCGGCACGAGCCCGTCGAAGCCCAGGCGCAGGGCTTTGACGGAGTGGCGCGCGACGCCCATGAAGAGCGAAAAATCGGGGCGCCCCGCGAGTCGCGCGGCGACGCCCTCGACACGGCCGGGAGCGTTCTCCGAGTCCTTGAAACCGATGACATTGCCGCGTGTGCTGAGCCGGTCCACGACATCAACAGGCACGGACATACCGGTGGTCTGGGGGATGTTGTAGAGCAGGAGCGGACCGCAGGTCGCATCCGCGAGCAGCTCGAAATACGCCTGCATCTCCGCAGGCTCGAGCTGGTAGTAGCCCGGCAGGTGCGCGACCACGGCATCGACCCCCTGGCGAAGGTAGCTGTTGGCCGCGGCGATCGCATCGTCGGCACAGTTGTCGCCGACTCCGGCAAAGACAGGGACGCGGCCGCTCGCGGTCCGGACGGCGGTTTCGACGAGCTGCGTGCGCAGCGAGCCGTGAATGGAGGCCGCCTCGCCGGTCGTGCCGAGGACGAATACGCCGATCTGATTGTCGACGAGCCGGTGGATGATGCGCTCGGCGGCGGCAACATCGAGCTTGCCCTCGGGAGTGAAGGGCGTCGCGAGGGGAACGACGTTTCCGTGAAACTTGCCGGGTTTGATCATGTTAAAGGGCTTCCTGGTAAATGCGCTCCGCGTCGGCCGTGGTCATCTCGCGGGGATTGTTCTGCAAAAGCCGGGTGACGGTCATCGCGGAGGCGGCCAGGCGGGGGATGGCGCCGGCCGGCACGCCGCAGTCCGCAAGGCCGCGGGGCAGGTTGCAGGCGCGGCAGAGCGCCGCGAGGCGCGCGAGTCCCGCTCCGGCGGTGGCCAGGGTGTTTTCGCCCTCGCGGGCGCCGAGCGCGCGGGCGATCTCCGCGTAACGCTCGGGAGCGGCCGGGAGGTTGAAACGCAGCACCGCGGTGACGAGCAGGGCGTTGGCCAGGCCGTGCGCCAGGTGAAACTCGCCGCCGAGCGGGTAGGCGAGCGCGTGGACCGCGGCTGTATTCACCGGACCAAGACAGAGTCCCCCGTAAAGGCTGCCGAGCGCCACGGCGCTGCGCGCGGCGAGATCGTCGCCGGTGGCCACCGCCCGCGGGAGGTTCTCCGCGATCAGGCGGATGCCCTGCAGCGCGTAGAGGTCGACCATCGGATGCGCGTGACGATTGGCGTAGGCTTCGATGCAGTGCACGAGCGCATCGATGCCGGTCGCGGCCGTGAGCTCCGGCGGGGCGGACAACATGAGCGCGGGGTCGATAAAGGCGGCATCGGGCACGAGCCACGGACTGATCACGCCTTTCTTCAGGCGCGCGGCCTCGTCGAGCAGGATCGCATTGGGCGACACTTCGCTGCCGGTGCCGGCGGTCGTTGGCAGGCAGGCCAGATAAAGCGAACGGGAGGACAGCCGACCGATGCCGAAAAAAGTGGAAACGGGCTCGTCGCGCCCGTGCAGGGCGGCGAGCAGCTTGGCGACGTCGAGAACGCTTCCGCCGCCGAGGCCGATGATGCTGTCGCACGGGAGCGCGCGGAGCCGGGTGCGGAGGCGTTCGAAGGCCGCGATGTCCGGCTCGGCCGGCACGCCCGCGAGCAGCGTTGGGTTGAGGCCCCTGGCTTTCAGGGCCGTGCCAAGCGGGCTGGCCTGGGCGGCGGCGCGCGGCGAGGAAACGATGATCGCCGGGTGGCGAAGCCCGCGGCGCGCCAGCTCGTCCGCGCAATCGAGCGCGCAGCCGGCGCCGAAGGCGATGCGCGGCGGCTGGAGCAGCGTGAGCGGACGCAACGAGGGGAAGGTCATGGGGCGGTGGCGGGAACTGCCGTATCCGTTTTTTCCGCACGCCGGCGGAACGTGAGGTCC
This sequence comes from Opitutaceae bacterium, assembly GCA_036406235.1. Lineage (GTDB taxonomy): Bacteria > Verrucomicrobiota > Verrucomicrobiia > Opitutales > Opitutaceae > DASWVO01. The sequence goes on along the minus strand of DASWVO010000230.1, from coordinate 15,129 downwards.
GCGACGTTGGCGGGACGGTCGCCGCCGAGGGCGAGGCTCGCGAGATAGCCGACGGCGAAGAGGATTGCGTGACCGAGCACGCCGATCAGGATCGGGTTCAGTTCGAAATTGAAACCGAGGTCGACGACCCGGTTGTGGGGCTCCGTGAGCAAGCCCCACGCGGTGAAGAGCACGCAGGCGGCGATGCCGACATAGCAGCCCTGGCGGGTCGCCCGGCGCGTGAGGAAGCCGAGAAAGAAGAGCCCGAGCGTGCCGCCGGAAAGGATGGCGGCGATCGTGACGCCGCGCTCCATGACCGAGGCGAGGCCTTGCTTCGGCACGAAGAGCACGGCGACGCCCGCGGCGATCAGCCCGCCGGCCACCACCATCAGGCGCCCGAAGCGCAGGCGGGCGCGCTCCGAGGTTTGTGGCCGGAAATGGGCGAGGTAATCGGTGGTGATGACAGTGGCCACGCTGTTGAGGTCCGCGCTGATCGACGACATCGAGGCCGCGAGGATCGCCGCGAGGATCAACCCGACGATGCCGGCCGGCATGTGCTGGGCGATGAAGTAGGGCACCACCTGATCCGGCAGCGCCGGGGCCGGCTCCGTGGTGAGCTGGTAATAGCCATAGAGGCAGGCGCCGATGAACATGAATGTCGCGTAAATCGGCAGGCAGAGCCAGGCGTTCCAGAGCGCGCCCCGGCTGGCTTCGCGATCGCTGCGCGCGATCAGGTAGCGCTGCACCATGTGTTGGTCGGCGATGTAACGCCGGCTCCAGTTGACCGCGTAGGCGAGGATGAAGAGCCATTGCGTGGTGGTGCCGGCGTCGAGCCAGGCGGAGGTCGACAGATCGAAGTTGCCGAGGCTGAGCCGTCCAGCCCGCCACGCTTCGGCGATCACGGCACCGGGCGCGCCCGCCTCCGGTGCCAGGATGAGCCGCAGCAGAATCAACACCGCTGCGCCGATGAACACGATGCCCTGCACCACGCTGGTCCAGACCACGGCCTCAATCCCCCCGATCATGGTGTAGGCGATCGTAAAGAAGCTGATCCACAGGATCACCGTCGTGAGTTCCCAGCCGGTCATCACGTTGATCGCGATCGCCGTGGTGAGCAGGGTGACTCCCAAATCGAACAGACGGTCGGCCACAAACCCCGCCGAGGCATACATCCGTCCGCCCAACCCGAAGCGGGTGCCGATGTATTCGTAGGCGCTCATGCCCACCGCGTGCCGGTAGAACGGCACGATGAACCGCGCGACAAACAGGAGCACGACCGGCAGCGTCAGCGTGCCCAGGAGCAGGACGAGGCCGCGCTGATACACGGTGGCCGGATGCCCGACGACCGTGCCGCTGCTGATCAAGGTCGCCATCAACGCCATCCCCACTGCCCAGCCCGGCACCGACCGGCCCGCCATGAAATAGTCCAGCGTGGTTTTTTGCCGGCGCGCAACCACCAGGCTCAACGCCGCCACGAGGATGCCGTAGACGGCCAGCACGGAGTAATCCAACGGGGTGAGGTTCATGAAAGCAGCGTCGCCTGCGGGTCGCGGAAGAACAATCCTGGACGGTCTCTGGGCGGCGAGAAGATGTTTTCATGAAATAGATATTGTCAATTAACTATTTCATTAAAATAAGCAAAATTCAACGGGAGATTTCATCAGCCGGCGCACCGGTGATTGGGTGGCGGGCGGGTCTGATGTCCGCGCGAGGCGAGGTGCGGAGCCGGTGCCCCCATGTCTCGGTGATGCCCGCGCACTTGTGGCGGACCAATACGCGTGTCCTGCCGCTGCGAAGTGCCGGCAGTGTCCCAGGGGGGCGTTTCCGTGGGGAGTGAGAGCCTGCCCTTGGGCAGTGCTCAGCGCGGCCGCCCCTCGACGCGGTCCGCTCGGCCAGTCCGCGCTGGTTGCTCTCGGGTGCGAGGTGAGGCGCCGCGCACCTTCGGGAGTTGCCGTGCAACGTTACGTGCGGCCTCTAGAGTTTTGCGACCGACCCGCGCTCCACGAGGGTGGGTTCGACCAGGATCTGCAGCGGGTGCAGATCGTCCAGATTTTGGATTCGCCACAGCAGTTGATCGACAGCGCGGCGGCCGATGATCTCGGCGTGGACATCGATCGTGGTCAGCCCCGGCTCCAGGTTGGCGAGCAGGGACTTCTCGTTGTTGCAGGAGACGATGCTCACGTCCGTGCCCGGCTTGAGCTTTCGCCGCTCGAGGGCGGTGTAGACCTGCGTGGCCGTGCGGTCCGAGGGGACGAAGAGGGCGGTGGGCCGGGACTTCACCGGCAGGGCGTGCCAGTCGGCGATGAGTTGATCGACGTTGGACTGGTAGGTGGTGGCGGGCAGCGGCCAGGTGAGCTGGCCGGGCGGTTCGATTTCGAGCAGCGAGGTGTGCAGGCCGAGACGTTCGCAGTAGACGAGGAAGGAGGCCTTCACACTCTCGAACTGGTTTTGGCCCGGTTTGGGATTGAGAAAGGCGACGCGGCGGTGGCCTTTTTCCGCCAGATGCTGGGCGGCGAGGCGGCCGGCGGCGGCGGTGTCGAAGTTGCAGTGGTCGCCCCGCGCGCCGGAGATGCGGCCCATGAGCCAGATGTGCGGCAGGGCGTAGATGTGGCGCAGGAGCTCGTTTTCACCCTCCCGGGGGAGCGTTCCTTGATTGGGGCCCTTGAGGATCAGCCCCTCCACCCGGCGCTCGGCGAGAAACGGCGGCACCCGGTTGCCGTTGGGAATGTTCGCCAGCATGAGGTTCCAGCCGAGGGTGGACAGCTCGTGCTCGATGCCTTGTAGGGCCGAACTCACTACAGGAAGCTGCACGAGCGTGTCTTCCATGCCGAAAATCACGATCCCGATGTTGCCGTGCCGCGGCGCCGCCGGGCTGCTCTCGGTGCCGCGCTTGCGCTGGCGCAGGCGCGTGTAGCCGAGCTTGCGGGCGGTGGTGAGCACGTGCTCGCGGATCTCCGCGTTCACGTCGGCATGATTATTAAACACGCGGGAGACGGTGCCGACGGCGACACCGGCCGCTTTGGCGACGTCGGTGATCGTGGCGCGATTTTCACTAGACATGGGATTTCTGGTTGAGCCCCGGTTGCCACCGGCCCCGGGGCTCCGGGGGTGGCTACGGTTGGATGATTATTTCAAATGAAATAACCGGCGGGGCGGGTCAAGTCTCCGATTTGTCCGGCGACGGCCTCCGCAAAATCGCCCGTCCGCGGGCTCCAGCGCCCCCTTGCGGTCGTTTGCATCGGAAGGAGATCGGTGGGGTTTGTGTAGTTTCATGAAACGATCCGCGGAATTTTTCTTATTTCACTTGAAATAGGTGGAACGCTGGTTACGTGGTGTGCTTCGTCTCTTGTCGAAAACCCCAACCCCAACCTCGCATCATGAATGCTTCGTTGCTCCCGTTTCGGGCTTCCAGCTTCGACGCTTCCTCGAGTTCCCGGGCCGCGCGGCCAAGCCGCCCGGCGTTCGCCACGGCGACCTGCGTCCGTATTTTTCACTGGCGGCGGATTGCGCGCGCCTGCCTGGTCGTCGCGGCGGTCGCCAGTCTTGCGGGGGTGGCCCGGCCTCAGCCCGCACCGCCTGCGTCGGTCGGAACGGTCGAGGGCCGCGTCCTCAACGTCGACTCCGGCTCGTACCTCAACAACGCCCGCGTGCGGGTGGTCGGAACCTCCTCGGAAACTTTCACGAATTCATTTGGTGAATACCGCCTGACTGGCATCCCCGCGGGCGAAAAAAACCTTCAGGTCTTCTACACGGGGCTGGCGGCGCAGACGTTGACGGTCGTCGTGCCGGCGGGCGGCGTGGTCCGCCAGAACGTGGAGCTCGCCCGGACCGGGCGGACGGAGGATGGCACGGTGCAGCTCGATGAGTTCGTCGTCGCCACGCAGCGCGAATACAATGCGCACGCGATCGCGATCAACGAGCAGCGCTTTTCCGCGAACCTCAAGAATGTGGTTTCGACCGACGCGTTCGGCGAGATCAACCAGGGCAACATTGGCGAGCTTCTGAAGTATGTGCCCGGTGTGACGCTCGAGCTCAAGGACGGCAACAACCCGTCCGGCATCCAGGTGCGCGGCTTCACCTCGAACTACACGAACGTCACACTCGACGGCGGTCAGCTCGCCAGCGCCGCGCTCGCCAACACGCAGGCTCACACCCGGCAGTTCGTGCTTGAGCAGGCGAACATCAACAACCTCTCACGCATCGAGGTCTACAAGCTTCCGCTGCCCGAGCATTCCGCCAACACGCTCGGCGGATCGGTCAATCTGGTGAGCAAGAGCGCGTTTGAATACGCCCGGCCCGAGCTGCGGTTCTCGGCGTATCTTTCGGCCAACAGCAAGGAGCTCGAATTCGACAAAACCGCAGGCCCCGGCGAGGACGAGAGCTACAAGATTCTTCCGTCGTTCGACGCGACCTACGTGCGGCCGATCAGCGATCGCCTCGGCGTCGTGGTGAACGTGGCGCAATCGAGCCAGACGTATCTTCAGAATCAGTCCGTCCCGGGCCGGCGCTGGACCAGCAACGGGGCGACGCTCGACAATCCCTACACCAACTCGCTCAGCTACCGTCGTTCTCCCAACCGCACGGACCGCACGTCGGGTTCGATCAAACTCGATTTCCGGCCGTGGGATCACCACCTGTTCGAATTCACGGCGCAGGCCAACGCCTTCAAGCAGCAGCAGGCAACCCGCTCGATCACCTACAACACCGGCGGCACCACGCCGGTGGCCTGGGGCGAAACGTTCACCACCGGCGCTGCCAGCGGCGGTTCGACCTCGATCGGCGGAAGTTACCAGGGGCGGCATGGTCTCACTCGCGCGCTCGGCGGCAAGTACACGTTCACCGGCTCCCACTGGGAAATCGATGTCGGCGCCCTGTTCTCGCACTCGAACAACCGCGTGCGCGACGCCGACAAAGGATTCTGGAACCAGTTTTCCACCAGCCTGCGTGACATCGGCGGCGTGAGTTATGAGGGCATCAACAACACCGATGGCGGTGCCGACTCCATCGTGGTGCGGAACTCCAGCGGCGCCGTCATCGACCAGACGAAGCTCGCGAACTACAATCTGAACCGCGTGACCAGCCAGCCCATGGACGCGGAGGACACGATGACGGACTTCCGCATCAACGTCAGCCGCGAGCTCGAGTTCATGCCCGTACCGTTCACCGTGAAGTTCGGCGGCTCGACCGTCCTGCGCGAGCGCGAGATCGATTATCATATCACCGAATACAACTATGCCGGACCGGACGGTGTACTCCGCACCGGCGATGAAGACATGGGCCGGTTCGTCGATCCGACGTCCGTGGGCAGCAGCCCGGGCTACGGGCATCCCGGCGTCGAATGGGCCAGCCCCTGGTTGATCTACGACACCTTCCTCGATCACCCCACGTGGTTCATCCCGCACGAAGTCAACAACTCGATCAACCGGAACGCGGAGCGTTCGCCGCTGGTGGAGGAGCGGATCAGCTCTCTGTATGTGCAAGCGGATACACGACTCCTCAACAACCGGCTGAGGCTGGTCGGCGGCGTCCGCTTTGAACTGACGGAGGCCGAGGGCTGGGGACCGCTGACTCCGCCGAGCGGCCCCAAGATTTACCGCGGGTTCTTCAACTCGCGTGACTACCACGACTACTTCCCGAGCCTGCACGCCACGTTCAACATCACCGACTCGTTGGTCTTTCGCGCCGCGTTCGCGCAGACGACGGGACGTCCGGCGATCGTGGACATCGTTCCAAATCTGAGTGCGGTGGAGGATCTGAGCATCCCGGAGGGCGGCCGGGTGACCGCGAGCAATCCGGACCTCCAGCCCTGGACGGCCGACAACTACGATCTCTCGCTCGAATATTACCTTCCCAAAAACGGCGTGCTGTCGGTGGGTGTGTTTCGCAAAGACCTCCAGAACTTCTTCGCCACCGAGACCAGCATTATCGACCAGCAATTCCTGGATGATCTCGGGCTCCCGCAGGACGCGCTGGGCTGGCGCTATACCACGAAGTTCAATCTGCCCGATCCGGCCCGGATCACCGGCATCGAAATCAACGCCCGCCAGCCGCTGGATTTCCTGGGCCCTTGGGGCGAGCGCTTCGAACTGATGGGCAGCTTCATGAAGCTCGATCTCGACGCTTCCAGCCGGGACGTGCAGGACGCCTTCACCGATTTCATCCCGAAATCGGTGAGCGCGGGGCTTCGGTTTGGGTTCTGGCGCATCAACGGCAACCTTCTCTGGAACCATCGCGGCAAGCAGCTCCGTGAAGTCGTCGATGATTTCGGCACCGACGCCGCCGGCAACGATATCGCCGGTGAATACATCCGCGCCCGCGACCAGATCGACGCCAACCTCGAGTATCAATTGAGCCGGCGGTTCGTGCTGTTTGTCGCCGTCCGCAACCTCACGGATGAAACCAACGAGTGGGAGATCTCCGGGCCGGGGGCGCCGGCGTGGTCCTTCCTCACCTCACACCAGACGTTTGGCGCCCAGTACTCCTTCGGCGTCAAAGGCACTTTCTAGCATGGGGAAAAACTTTGGAGACACGCGGACCCTGCGAGGGGTCGCTCGGTTCGTGGGGGTCTTCATCAGGGGGGACGCTTCGTCCCGCTTGCTTGGGGTGGGGCCGGCCCGTGGGGGGCCGGCCCCTGTTCCCGGCTCCTTTCTTCCGGTCCGATCGCCCTTCGCTCCCAATCGTCTGCAATGACCAACACAGTTTTTTGCTCCCGCTCTCTCTGCGCGCGCTCTCTCGCTTGGGGCGTCCTGCTCGCGTTCGTTTCCGCAGCGCTGGCGGCCGGCGCTGCGGCGGAGATCCCGGCATTTCCCGGCGCCGAAGGCGCGGGAGCGATCACCCCGGGCGGGCGCGGCGGCCGCGTGATCGAAGTCACCAGTCTCGCCGATCGCGGGGCGGGGACGCTGCGCGCGGCGTTCGAAGCGTCCGGACCGCGCACGGTCGTTTTTCGCGTTTCCGGCCTCATCACTCTCGAGTCGATGCTGCGCGTCGAGCACCCGTTTCTCACCGTCGCCGGACAGACGGCCCCGGGCGATGGCATTTGCGTGCGTGGTCACACCGTCGAGCTCAATGCCTCCGACATCATCATCCGCTATGTGCGCTTCCGCCGGGGGAATCTCACCGACCGCGACGACGGACTCACGGCCCGCCACTCGCCCGGGCGGATCATCGTCGACCATTGCTCCTTCAGCTGGGGTCTCGATGAAAATGTATCCATCTATCGTTACATGAAGCCCGGCCCCGACGGGAAGGAGGAGAAGCGGCCGATCGAGAACGTCACGATCCAGTGGTGCGTGTCGAGCGAGGCCCTCGACCTCAATCGCCACGCGTTTGGCGCGACGTGGGGCGGGCGCAATGTCTCCTTTCATCACAATCTTTTCGCCAGCAATACCGCGCGCAACCCGAGCATCGGCTGGGGGGATCACGTCGATTTCCGCAACAACGTCATCTTCAACTGGCGGCACCGCACGATCGACGGGGGCGACGCCACGTCGCGCGTGAACATCGTGGCGAACACCTTCCGGGCCGGCCCGGCGACGCAGTCCGGCGCGTTGCAACATCGTATCGCGCGGCCCGAGCCGTCGCGCAATTTCCACGAGCGGCCCGAGCCCGGCTTCTGGCACGTGTCGGGGAACGTGGTCGTCGCTTACCCGGAGGTCACCGCCGACAACTGGGCGGGCGGCGTGCAGGTCGAGAATGGGGCGGGCGATTCGGAGGTAGCCGCGTGGATTGAGCGCAGCCGCGCGAGCGCGCCCGCTCCCGCCGTGCCCGTCACCCAACAGACTGCCGATGCGTCCTGCGAACTTGTTCTCGCCGGCGTCGGTGCCGTGCTGCCGCGACGCGACCCCGTGGACGAGCGCATCGTGAGGGAAGTGCGTTCGGGCAAGCCCACTTTTGGTGACGGTATCATCAAGGATCCCGCCGAGGTCGGCGGCTGGCCCGCGTATCGTTTGCTGCCGGCTCCGACCGACACCGATCACGACGGCATGAGCGACGCGTGGGAGCGGCGTCACGGGTTCGATACGGGAAATCCGGCCGACGGTGTGCGTGATCCCGACAAGGACGGCTACACGAACCTTGAGGAATTTCTCAACGGCACCGACCCGAAACAGTTCGTCGACTACACCATTCCCGCCAATAACGTGAACACCCTGTGATGCGCTGGTCGCCCCGCCACCTTCCCGCCTGCTGCGTGCTCCTCGGCGTGCCTTTCGTCGGTGCCGCGCCGTCCGTGCTCCAGCCCGAAGCCTTCGCCCGTCACGTCGCGTATTTCAACGTCATGGAGGACGAGCCGGTGCTCAACGAGGTGCCCAATGCGCAGGCGTGGGACTGGCTGCATGCCAATGTGCCGCTCTTCGAATGCGCCGACGCCGAGGTCGAGGAGATCTACTGGTTCCGCTGGTGGGCGCTGCGCAAGCAACTGCGGCGCGACGCCGCGGGGCGCTTCGTGTTCACCGAGTTCATCACGAAGGAGCGCACGATCAGCAGCGCGCTCGGCCATCACCTCATGGAGGGCCGCTGGTTGCGCGACCAGCGTTACCATGACGACTACGTGCTTCACTGGCTGCGGGGCGGCCCGGAGGGGCAACCGCAGTCACATCTCCACAAATACAGCCAGTGGCTCGCCTACGCGCTTTATCAGCGCCAGCTCGTGACGGCCGACCAGGCCAGGCTGGTCGGCTTGCTCGACGACCTCGTTGCGGATTACCGGCGCTGGGAGGAGGAGCGCCGCGTCTCCGGGAGCGCCGGCAGCCCGCCCGCTCCGGAATTTGCCGGCATGTTCTGGCAGCATGACGTCTGGGATGCGATGGAAGAGTCGATCAGCGGCGGCCGGAAGACGAAGAATGTCAGGCCGACGATCAACAGCTACATGTTCGGCAACGCGACCGCGCTGGCCGCGATCGCGCGCCTCGCCGGACGCGACGACTTTGCCCGCGAGTTTGACGGAAAGGCCGCCGAGCTCCGGCGCCTCGTGCAGGAGAAACTCTGGGATGCCGACGCGCAGTTTTTCAAGGTGCGCCTCGAGTCCGGCCCCTTCGCCGACGTGCGTGAGGCCATCGGCTTTATCCCCTGGTATTTTGCTCTGCCGGAGTCCGGTCGCGGTTACGAATCCGCCTGGGCGCAATTCGCCGACGAACGCGGCTTCCGCGCGCCGTTCGGCCTCACGACGGCGGAACGGCGGCACCCGCTCTTCCGTTCCCACGGGATCGGGACCTGCGAGTGGGACGGCGCCCTGTGGCCTTTCGCCACGTCGCAGACGCTGACCGCGCTCGCCAACGTCCTCCGCGATTACCCGCAGAGCGTCGTAACCGCGCGCGACTACTTCGATGCCTTCCTGGCCTATGCGCGCAGCCAGCGCTACGACGGGCTGCCCTACATCGGCGAGTATCAGGACGAGGTCACCGGCCAGTGGCTGAAGGGACGCGATCCGCGAAGCCGCTGGTACAACCACTCGACCTTTGCCGACCTGCTCATCGCGGGCGTCATCGGTCTGCGTCCGCGCGCCGACGATGTCGTCGAGGTGTATCCATTGCTTCCCGACAACACGTGGGCCTGGTTCTGCCTCGACGACGTGCGCTACCACGGCCGCACGCTCACGATTTTTTGGGACCGCGACGGCACCCGGTATAAACGCGGCGCCGGCCTGGTCGTGCTCGCCGACGGCAAGGAGATTGCGCGCACCGCCCGCCTCGAGCGCGTGGAGGGGAAGTTGCCATGACAAGTGTTGCGCCAAGGCGGGTTACTCTTCGTGGCGCGGCAGCGCCGGTAGGGCCCGACCTCCGGGCGGGCCGCTGGAGGCCGCGTTCAGTCGCGGCCCTGTGCCTCGGACTGCTCGTTGCGTCCGCCGACGCATCCGAGATCAAGCAGCCTTTCGTCTCCGCCGGCCCCGACGGCGCGCTCACCTACGCAGCCGATGACCGCGGCAATCGCATCCCCGATTTCTCGGCCGCGGGCTACGGCGGCGGCGGCGTGCCGCTGCCTGCCTGTCCCGTGCGTGTCGTGGTCACACCGATCGACGGTGACGACGGCGAACGCATCCAGCGGGCGATCGATCACGTCGCAACGCTCGCGCCCGACGCGCAGGGCCTTCGCGGTGCGGTGCTCCTCGCCCGCGGCCGTTACGAGATATCCGGTCAGCTTCGCATCACTGCGAGCGGTGTCGTCCTTCGCGGCGAAGGCGCTGGCGAAGACGGGACGGTGCTCGTGGCCACCGGCACCGATCGGCGCACCTTGATCGAGATCGAAGGACAGAACGACTTGGCGAAGAGCGGCGCGACGCGCGCGATTGCCGACGACTACGTGCCCGTCGGCGCGGTTTCTTTCAACTTGGCTGATGCCACGGGCCTGCGGGTCGGGTCGCGGGTGCTGGTGGAGCGGCCGAGCACCGCCGCCTGGATCGAGGCGCTCGGCATGAACGACTCAGGAGGACGCCAGCCGTTCGCCTGGAAACCCGGCACGCTGGATCTGGCGTGGGATCGTACGATCATCGCCCTCGAGGGCAACCGGATCACGCTCGACGCACCGATCACGACGGCGCTCGCGCGCGAGTTCGGCGGCGGAGGCGTGTCCACCTACGCGTGGCCCGGCCGCATTTCCCAGGTCGGCGTTGAGCGCCTCCGTTGTATCTCCGACTACAACGCCGCGAACCCGCGTGACGAACAGCACGCTTGGATGGCGATCGCGCTCGACGCCGTCGAGAACGCGTGGTTGGCGAACGTCACCGCGGTGCATTTCGTGAGCTCGGCCGTGCAACTCGGTGCCGGCACGCGCGCCGTCACCGTGCAGGACTGCGTGTCGCTTGCGCCGGTGTCGGAGCTCGGCGGATACCGCCGGCACACCTTTCATACCAGCGGTCAGCTCACGCTCTTCCAACGCTGCCGCGCCGAGGACGGGTTGCACGACTTCACGGTTGGCTATCTCACCTGCGGACCGAACGTGTTTCTCGACTGCCGCGCGACGCTCGCGCACGGGTTCAGCGGCTCGATTGGCAGTTGGGCGTCGGGCGCGCTTTTCGACAACGTGCTGATCGACGGCGCGAGCCTCGATTTGGACAACCGGGAAACCTGGAACCAGGGCGTCGGCTGGGCCGCGGCCAACTCGGTGCTCTGGCAGTCATCGGCGTCGATCATCCGTTGTCGCCGTCCGCCGACCGCCCAAAACTGGGCGATCTTTGTGTGGGGCGAGTACTGGGGGGACGGCTGGTGGCAGCACGTCAACGAGTTTGCCAATCCGGACAGCCTCTATCGCGCGCAGCTCGCGATGCGCCGTGGAGAGCAGGCTCTCGCGGCCCTGCCGCCCCTGGCGGAGACGGCGGCCCCGGCAGGCGGCGGAGGCGTTGCGGTCGACTCGCTCCCTCCCCTTCCGGTCGCGCCGAACGCGAGCCAACCGCTTGCGCTGTCCCGGGGCTGGCTCGTCTCCAACGGCGCGCTCCTCACGGGGACGGAGCTCGACCTCATGTGGTGGCGCGGTTCGTTGCTTCCAGCCCGCGCGCGCGAGCATGCCCCGGCGCTCACGCGCTTCACCCCCGGTCGCAAGGGCCGGGGGGCGACCGACGATCTCGACGCGCTCACCGACTCGATGGTGGCGGCCGGACAGGTGTCGTTGCGCCACCACTACGGCCTCTGGTATGACCGGCGTCGCGACGACCATCAGATGATCCGCCGCGCCACGCCCGAAGGCTGGCCGCCGTTTTTCGAGCAGCCGTTCGCGCGCAGCGGCCAGGGCGAGGCGTGGGACCGGCTCAGCCGCTACGATCTGACGAAGTATAATCCCTGGTACTTCCGCCGCCTGCGCGAGTTCGCCGGGCTCGCGGGGCAGAAGGGACTCGTCCTCGTGAACGAGATGTATTTTCAGCACAACATCATCGAGTCGGGGGCCCACTGGGTCGATTCGCCGTGGCGGCCGGTAAACAACCTCCAGCAAACCGGCTTCACCGAGCCGCCGCCGTTCACCGGCGACACGATCAAGATGGCGGATGAGTTCTACGATGTGACGCATCCGGTGCGCCGCGAACTTCACCGCGCGTTCATCCGGCAATGCCTGGAGAACCTGGCCGAGGAGCCGAACGTGATCCACACACTCACCGCGGAGAACAGCGGTCCGCTTCATTTCATGCAGTTCTGGCTCGACGTGGTCGTCGCGTGGGAAGGGGAGACGGGGAGGCGCCCTCTCATCGCGCTGAGTGCGCCGAAGAACGTGCAGGATGCGGTACTCGCCGATCCGAAGCGCGCGGCGCTGATCGACGTGATCGACCTGACGTATTGGTGGCGCACCGACGCCGGCGACCTCTACGCCCCCGCCGGGGGTCAGCAACTCGCGCCGCGGCAGCACCTGCGCCTCTGGAAGAAGGGCAAGCCGGGCGCCGCCTCGGTCGCCGCGATGGTGCGTGAGTATCGTGAACGCTTTCCGGACAAGGCGGTGATCACCGGACTGGGCGAGGCGGACGGCTGGGCGTTCGTCGCCGCCGGCGGTTCGCTGCCGAAGCTTCCCCGGACCACCGATGCCGCGCTGCGCGCCTCGCTCCCACGGCTGCAACCGCTCGCCGGAGCAACCGTCGGAAATGCGCCGCGGACCTGGGCCCTCGGTGATCCGGCGCGCGAATACTTCGTCTGTTCACTCTCCGGCGAAGGCGTGACGCTCGACCTGCGTGAGGCCCGCGGGCGGTTCACGCTGCGGCAGGTTGATCCGAAAACCGGATACGTGCGTTCGTCTGCCGAAACGATCGTGGGTGGTCGCTTCGTGAAACTCACTGCGGAAGCCGGCGCGACCGGGCTGTGGTGGATAACCTCTCTATGATGATGCCTGCAAAATTGCCTCCGCACCCCGAGTCCGAAAGTGGGGCCAGCCTGCGACTGGCCCGGTCCGGTCGCAGACCGGACCTACCGACGCTGCCGCGCATCCGGGCTTTCGTCATCCTGTTGACCGTCGCGTTCCTTGCCGGCGGTTTCCGTGCCGAAGCCGCGCCCGCCACCGTCGAACAATGGGGCGTCTTCGAAGTCGCGCTCAAAGGCCCTTCCGATGGCAACCCGTTCACCGACGTGCGCCTCACCGCGACGTTCACCGATGGCGCCCGCACGCATGAGGTCACCGGCTTCTACGACGGCGACGGCGTTTACCGCCTCCGCTTCATGCCGGAGGCGCCCGGCGAGTGGCGTTATGAGACGAAGAGCAACCGCTGGCCGCTCACTGACAAGAGCGGCGTCTTCACCGTGACGCCCGCGGGCAAGGGCAATCACGGCCCGGTGCGCGTGCACAACGCGTTCCACTTCGCCTACGCCGACGGCACGCCGTATCGCCCGATCGGCACGACGTGTTATTCGTGGACGCATCGCGGCGACGAGATGGAGGAGCAGACGCTGAAGACGCTCGCCAGCGCGCCGTTCAACAAGCTGCGCATGGCGGTCTTTCCCCAAGCGCACGGGATCAAGTATCTGCCGCCCACGCGCTGGCCTTTCGCCGGCACTCCGCCGCGCAACTGGGACTTCACGCGTTTCAATCCCGAGTTCTTCCAGCATCTCGAGAAGCGCATCGCGCAGCTCCAGGAGCTCGGCATCGAGTGCGACCTGATTCTCTTCCACCCCTACGACGACGACGAGGAGTGGGGCTTCGAGACGATGGACGCCCGGACCGACGATTTCTACCTGCGCTATCTGGTCGCGCGGCTCGCCGCGTACCGGAACGTCTGGTGGTCCATCGGCAACGAATACGACTTCCTGCGCACGAAATCCGTGGCCGACTGGGACCGCTATTTCCAGGTGGTGCAGGCGGCCGATCCTTACAACCACCTTCGGTCGATCCACAACGGCAAGCTCATGTACAACCACACGCACTCGTGGGTCACGCATGTCAGCATTCAGAACGGTCTCGCGGCGGATGATCCCGGCGCGGCCGAACTCTACCGGAGCGCCTACGGAAAACCGGTCGTGTATGATGAAATGAAATACGAGGGGAACCACTCCCTCCGCTGGGCGCAGCTGACAGGACCCGAGCTCGTGCACCGTTTCTGGGCCTGCACTGTTGCCGGCACTTACGGGGGCCACAGCGAGTTTTTTGCCGACGAGCGTGACATCGTCTGGCTGGGGCAGGGGGGGACCTTGAAGGGCGAGAGTCCGGCACGCATCGCGTTTCTCCGCAAGATCCTCGAAGACAGTCCGCCGGGAGGCATCGACCCGATCGATGCGTGGCAGGATCCGCGCGTCGGCGGGAAGCCGGGCCACTACTACCTCGTTTATTTTGGCAAGGAAACGCCGACCTCGTGGACGTTCGATCTCTACCGCAACGGGCTCGTCGAGGGCATGGAGTTCAAGATCGACGTGATCGACACTTGGGCGATGACGATCACGCCGGTCGACGGCGTGTTCGTGACGAAGAAGAAGGACCGCTACGCCTTCGTCGACCGCGAGGGCCGGGCGGTGAAACTGCCGGGGAAGCCACACATGGCGCTGCGCATCCAGCACGTCGGTGGCGCCGAGCCCGTGCCTGTCATCAAAGCGCCGATCGAACCGTGAGATCGTCGCATCAGGTCAGCGGGTCTAAAGGGTGGCCGCCGTTCTCAGCACGGCTGTCTTCGGCCGCTCGGAGAGCGGTAGCCACCGTTTGCCTCCTCGCAGGGCTTTCATCTGCCACCCTCCATGCCGCACCCGCGTTGCCCGAGACCTGCTATCTCTTCGCCTATTTCTATCACGATCGCGAGGGCGAGGGACTGCGTCTCTCCTGGAGTTCCGACGGCTACAAGTTTGAGGCCCTCAACAACGCGCAGAGCTACCTCCGGCCGACTGCCGGCGAGGCAAAGATCCTGCGCGATCCCTGTCTTTATCGCGCGGACGACGGCGTATTTCACCTCGTGTGGACCACGGGCTGGACCGGCAGCACCATCGGCTACGCCTCCTCGCGCGATCTTGTCCATTGGTCCGAGCAGAAGGCGCTTCCGGTGATGGCCCACGAACCCGACGCGCAAAACTGCTGGGCGCCCGAGATCGTCTGGGACGACGCGCAGCAACACTTCCTGATCCACTGGTCGACGACCATCCTTGACCGGTTTCCGGAGACCGCGATGTCCAACCGCCGGCCGGAGCGCAACCACCGTATCTACTCCACCACGACAAAGGACTTCGTCACCTTCGCGCCCACGAAGCTCCACTATGACGGCGGCTT
>DASWVO010000229.1:0-7721 GCA_036406235.1 Opitutaceae bacterium | reverse complement strand
TCCGCATGGCGTTCGCTCGCCGGCCGCCTTGCGGGCGAGTTGCGCCGCGATGAGACGACCCGGGCGCTCTACGCGACGGACGCTTCGGTTTACCGCCAGCTACCGGACGGAGTCGTGTATCCGGCCGATAATGACGACCTGCCGGCGATCGTCGCCTTTGCCGCCGAGCACCGCCTGCCGCTCATCGGCCGCGGCGCAGGGACCTCGCTCGCCGGGCAGGTTGTGGGCGCGGGTCTTGTGGTCGATTTCTCGCGCTTCATGCGCGGGCTGCTGTCCGTCGACCTGGCGGCGCGAACGGCTCGGGTGCAGCCCGGCATCGTGCGCAACGATCTCAATCAACAGCTCGCGCAACACGGCCTGTTTTTTGCGCCCGAAACCTCCACCCAGAATCGCGCCACGCTTGGTGGAATGGTGGGCAACAATGCCTGCGGCGCCAACTCCCTCATCTATGGCACGACGCGCGAGCACCTTGTATCCGGGCGCGGTGTGCTGAGCGATGGACGCTGGGCGGAGTTTTCGGCGCTTGGACCGAAGGAGTTGTCCGCTCGTGCCCATTCCACGGAGAAATCGCGGGAGGCCGAAGTCTATCGGGCGCTGGATCGGTTGCTCGCCGATCCGGAAAAGCGCGCCGAGATCGCGCGCCAGTATCCGAAGCCTGTGATCAAACGCCGCAACACCGGCTACGCGCTCGACGCGCTGGCGGGGAGCGCGCCGTATGCGTCGAACGGCCCGCCGTTCAATCTGTGCCGGCTGCTGGCGGGCTCCGAGGGCACGCTCGGTTTGCTCGGCGAGATCACGGTAAATCTCGAGCCGTTGCCGCCGCCGCAGAGCGCCCTCGTGTGCGTGCACACCACGACCGTGCGCGAGGCGCTGCTCGCGAATCAATTGGCGCTCACGCTTTGTCCGCGCAGCAGCGAACTGCTCGATCACTTCATCTTCGCGTGCACGCGGGCCAATTCCGCCCAGGCGGCGAATCGAGCCTGCATTCGGGGCGATCCGGCTGCGGTACTTGCGATCGAATTTGCGTCCACGAGCGAGGACAACCTTCGCGACCAGTTGGAACGTTGCGAACGCGAGCTCCGTGCCGCCGGCTACGGATATGCGATTACGACGCTGTGGGGCGCGGCGCAGAATGCCGTGTGGGAGCTGCGCAAGGCCGCGCTGGGCTTGTTGGCCAACATGCCCGACGACGCCAAACCGGTGGCGGTGATCGAAGACACCGCAGTCGCTCCGGACGACCTCGTGGCCTTCGTTGACGACGTCGATGCGATGCTCGCCGGGCACGGTGTATCCGCTGTTCACTACGGACACGCCAGCGTGGGAGTGCTGCACCTGCGCCCGATCCTCGACCTGAAACTGGGCCCTGACCGGCAGAAATTCCGGGCGCTGGGCACGGCGATGGCGCATCTCGTCAAACGCTACGGCGGCGCGCTGAGCGGCGAACATGGCGACGGCCGCCTCCGGTCGGAGTTTCTACCCATCGTGCTGGGGCCGCGCGTCATCGAGATGCTGCGCGAGGTGAAGCACGCGTGGGATCCGGCTGGCATTTTCAACCCGGGCAAGATCGTTGGTCCGCCGCCGATGGACGAGGCGCTGCGGTACGACTCCGGCCAGTCGACCCGGGCCCTCGCGACGGTGTTCGACTTTTCAGCCGACGGCGGTCCGCTGCGGGTGGCCGAACGTTGCAACGGATCGGGTGATTGTCGGAAATCACCCGGAGCGGGCGGCGTGATGTGTCCGAGCTACATGGCGACTCGACGCGAACACGACACCACCCGCGCCCGGGCCAACATCCTGCGCGAGGTGCTTACCCGCTCGCTGGCGCCGGATCCGTTCGCGAGCGAGGAGATCGCCAGCGTGATGGACCTCTGCCTCAGCTGCAAAGGCTGCAAAACCGAGTGTCCATCCACGGTGGACATGGCGAAGCTGAAGGCGGAGTGGCTGCAGCACTACCACGATGCGCACGGCGTTTCGCTGCGTGACCGGCTCTTCGGTTATCATCACGTGGTCGGGGCGTGGGCGGCCCGCGTGCCGTGGCTCCATAATGCACTGCTTGCGCATCCGTCGCGTGGGCGCTGGTTGCGCCAGGTGCTCGGCTTTGCCTCGCAGCGGCCGCTGCCGCGGTTTGCGTCGCGCCGCGACCAACGGGTTCTCGAGACGTTGCCGCGTTCAACGGCGAGCGCGGAACAGCGTGTCTGGTTGTTGGTGGACGAGTTCACGGCCTTGCATGAGCCCGAAATCGCTTTGGCGGCGTCCGAAGTCCTCGGTGCCCTGGGTTACGCGGTGGCGGTGCCGCCGCATCGGGCGAGCGGGCGCGCTTTGCTCTCGAAAGGTTTTCTGCGCGCGGCGCGTTTCCTCGCGATTGCCAACGTGGAGGCGCTTGCGCCGCTCGTGAGCAGCGGTGCGCCGCTAGTCGGGCTGGAGCCGTCCGCCATTCTGACTTTTCGCGACGAAGTGCCGGTGCTGGTGCCGGAGGCGCTGCGGAGCAAGGCGCGCGAACTCGCCGGCAGCGTTTTCACATTTGACGAGTTCATTGCCCGCGAGGCGGACGCGGGACGCATTGCCGCGAGTGCATTCGACGACGAACCGCGCCGAGTCGCGGTGCACGTGCATTGTCACCAGAAGGCGCTTGGCTTCGTCGCGACGATGCGGCGTGCGCTTGCGGTGCCGCGCGGCCACGTGGTCGAGTTGATTCAGGCCGGATGCTGTGGGCTTGCCGGCTCGTTCGGCTACGAGCGCGAGCATGCAGAGATTTCGCGGCAGATCGGAGAGCTTGCGCTGTTGCCGGCGGTGCGTCGCCAGCCGGCGGATACGTGGCTCGTTGCCGCGGGCATGAGCTGCCGGCATCAGATCGCCGATTTCACCGGCCGCCCGGCGCGGCATCCGGCGGAGCTGTTGCGGGCGGCGCTCCCAGCGGAGGGGGTTACGCGTCGCGCGAGAGTTCCTCGGAACGTGCGGCGGCGGCGAGGACGGTTTCGCGGATCATCCCGCGAAAATCGCGCGCGGCGAGGCGCTGGAGGCCGGCGAAGGTGGTGCCGTTTGGCGAGGTGACCTGGTTGCGCAGCGTTTCCGGTTCCACGTGCCGGCGCGCGAGCAGGCGGGCGGCGCCGAGCAGCGTCTCGACCGCGAGCTTGTGGGCGGTCTCGGGGGCGAGTCCGGCAGCGATGCCACCGTCGCGCAACGCCGCGGCGAATTCGAAAACATAGGCCGGGCCGCTGCCGCTCACCCCGGTCACCGCGTCCATCTGCGCCTCGGGGACCTCGACCGACTGGCCGAGGGCGGCAAGGAGCGCCGTGACCGTGACGCGATCGGCGTCGGCCAGCGGCGCGAGGGCGCACCAGCCCGTGATGCCGGCGCCGATCTGGGCGGGCGTGTTCGGCATGCAGCGGACGAGATTGCGGGCGCGCGGAAACACCTGCGCGAGGCGGCCGAGGCGTTTGCCGGCGAGGACGGAGAGGACGAGCTTGCCAGCGGCGAGTTGGGCGAGGCGCGGATCGAGCTGGGAGAGTTGCTGGGGCTTACACCCAAGGACGAGCGTGTCGGCATCGGCAAGCAGCACGTCGGTTGAGACGGCGAGCGTGATCCCGGTGCGCTCGGCGAGCGCGGCGGCGGTCCTGCCGGAGCCGCCGAGACAGATGAGGTCCGTGGGGGGAACGTGCTTGGCGAGGAGGCCGTCGACGAAGGCGGCGGCCATGTTGCCGGCGCCGAGGAAGGCGATTTTGGGCATAAATTACTAGACGGACTGGCGGCCTTTGGGTCGCCACGGTGGGCTGAAGCCCACCGGTCCATGGAGGGGCTGCGTCACACGTCCTGGCTTTTGCGCGTGCGTTTCTCGAGCGGGTGCAGGAGCAGCGCGTAGGTGCCGCCGCCCTTGCGATCGTGGAGAGTGAGATCGCCGCCCATGTTGCGCAGCGCGTGACGTGCGACCGTCAGGCCCATGCCGACGCCGACCGTGTGCTTGGTGCTGATGAACGGCTCAAACATGTGGTCGCGGATGTCGGGATCGATGCCGGCGCCGCGATCTTCGACGTAAAGCTGCACGTATTTCGCGTCGCCCGATTTCTCGAGCAGGGCGGTGCGGATGCTGATCGGGCGCTCGGTGACGCCGGGCTTGCTGTCGTAAGACTCCCAGGCGTTGGTGAGGATCTTCGTCAGGATGTCCTCGAAGACCTCCACGTGGGTGTCGAGGAGCAGATCGCCGAGCGGATTGTCGACGATGACCGGCTGGGTGGTTTTTTGCTCCTCCTGAAAGCGCGCGATGCTTCCGCTGAGCAGTTCGCCAAGTTTGAACTTCTCCGTGGGCACACGGGTTTTCACCACGAGCGAACTGAGCTGCTTGATGATTCCGACGATGCGGTGGACGGCATCTTCGACGTGCTGCGCGTTGCGCTTCACGCTTTCGGGCTTGTCGTAGTTGGCCTTGACGAGATCGAGGTAGCCGATGACGACGCCGAGGAGGTTGTTGAGATTGTGGGCGATGCCTTGGGTCACGGCGCCGATCGTCGCCGCCCGGCGCGCCTCCATGAGACGCCGCTGGAGGTCGACCATCTCGCGATTGATCGCGACGAAGCGAAGCTGCGTTTGCACGCGGGCGAGGGTCTCGTCGAGATCGATGGGCTTCGTGATGTAGTCGACGGCGCCGACGCCGAGGCCCTCGAGTTTGCCCTCCTTCGAGGTGCGGGCGGTGATGAAGATGACTGGGATGGAACGGGTTTTTTCGTCGGCCTGCAGGCGCTGGCAGACCTCGATGCCATCCATGTCGGGCATCATCACGTCGAGAAGCACGAGATCCGGCGGCTCGGCGCGCACGAGGTCGAGCGCTTCCTGTCCGGAATATGCGGCCGCAACCTGGATGCCCTCGCGCTCCAGCTTGCGCTTCAACAGCTGAACGTTGATAGGCTGGTCGTCGACGACCAGGATCTTCGGAGCGGGCATCGTGGTGCTGTTAATTGCAAAACCCGGGTCAGGGCGCAAGCGCCTGCCGTCACGGCCGGGCCAGCCGGTGGGCTTTCACCGTATTTTTCATGAGCATCGCGACGGTCATGGGGCCGACGCCGCCCGGAACGGGCGTGATCTTGCTGGCGATTGGCGCAACGCTCGGGAAATGCACGTCGCCGGTGAGACGGTAGCCCGTCTTCCGGGTGGCATCGGGCACGCGATTGATGCCGACGTCGATCACGACGACGCCGGGTTTCACCATGTCGGCCGTGACAAATTCCGGGCGGCCAATCGCCGCGATCAACACGTCGGCCTGGCGCGTGATCGCCGGCAGGTCGCGCGTGCCGGAGTGGCAGATGGTAACCGTGCCGTTGGCGCCGGCCTTCTTCTGCAGGGCGAGCAGGGCGACAGGCTTGCCGACGATCAGCGAACGACCGAGCACGACGACGTGTTTTCCCTTCAGGTCGACGCCGCTGCGCGCGAGCAGTTCCATGATGCCGGCGGGGGTGCAGGCGACGAAGCCGGTTTCGTCTTCCTGGGCGACTTTGCCGAGGTTGATCGTGTGAAACCCGTCGACATCCTTCTGCGGCAATACGCGACGGAAGATGGCGAGCTCGTCGAGGTGCTTTGGTAGCGGCGACTGCACGAGAATGCCGTCGACGGTCGGATCGGCATTGAGCTCGTCGATGAGCTTCTCGAGCTCCGGCTGGGTGATCGATTCCGGCGGCAGGATCACGCGGCTGGTCAGGCCGATCTCGGCGGCGGTCTTTTCCTTCTTCTTCACGTAGGAGACCGAGGCGGGGTCTTCGCCGACGCGCACGAGCGCAAGGCACGGCTTCCGACCGGGAAGCGCGGCGATTTCGGTCTTCAGCTCGGCGATGAGTGTAGTGGCAATCTGGTTACCGTCGATGAGGTCCATGGAAATAGAAGAGCCCACGGAACACACTGAATACACGGAAGGCTCATTCTGATTCCGTGTGCTCCGTGTGTTCCGTGGGCCAAAGGTGTCTTTCGTTCAGCGCAGCTGGAGCGATTCGACCTGAATCACGATGTCCTTCGTGCCGGCCACCGGCTTGGCGGTGCCGTAGACCACCACCGTGCGATCAACGTATTTGTCGATCTGCTCGGTCTGGAGCAGTTTCGTGATGTCGACGTAGGCGTAGCGATCGCCGCCGTCGTCGACGAGCTGATACTCGTAGGGACGGCGCGGGCGGAGCGGATGACGCGTCGAGGTGAGTTTACCCTGAAAGAGGCGCGGGAGGGCACTGATGCCGCCGTCGCCACTGTTGACCATCGGTGCGGGCTGGCCGGTGTTGGTCGCGGGCGCGGTGGCCGGAGGCGGCGGTGTGCTTTGGACAGCCGGAGTGTGCGCCGGTGGCGGCGTGGCGGGTGTCGGAGAGGTGCTGGCGCCGCCAACCTGAATGTATCCAATCAGCGGTTTGTTGAGACGGATCTGCGTCCAGCGACCGCGCAAGCCGGTGATCTCGGTGGGATCGCCGGCGACGGCGGTGGCGACCGCGGGCGAGTCGGTCTTCGGCTCCTTGTGCATCGAGGCGCCGGGCTTCACCTCGAGGTTTTTCTGGATGTCCTTGTTCTGCACGTAGAGCTCGTGCGGTCCGGAAAGCTCGACTGCCATCCAGCCGGCGGGAGCGTCGGTTCCCGTCGCGGTGACCGGCTCGGCGCCGGCGTTGAGAACGGAGACGACGGGCGCGGTCGCGCTGGGCTTCGCGTGAACGGCGGCGGTCTGCGTGAGGGGAACGGCGCTGACGGTGGAGAAGGCGGCCGCGAACACGGCGGCAAGACCAAGGCGATTAATCTTCATCATGAGACGGAGGCGAGTGTGGTTGCGTGACGGCAGCTTGGTGCGCGGGGAGGGGAGCGGACGGCACCTTGAACAACGATTCGATTTCTTTGGTAGAAAGTTGTTTCACCGCCCGCAACGGCATTCCCTTCAACTGCAGCGCTCCGATCTGATAGCGGCGCAGACGTTTCACTTCGTAGCCGAGGGCGAGGAAAAGCTGACGAATCTCGCGCTTCTTGCCGTGGTGCATCCACACGTCGAGCGCGCCGGCGACGTCCCGGCTCGGGTTGATCAATGCGGCGCGCTCGACCTTGAGGCGCT
Organism: Opitutaceae bacterium; assembly: GCA_036406235.1. Classification (GTDB taxonomy): domain Bacteria; phylum Verrucomicrobiota; class Verrucomicrobiia; order Opitutales; family Opitutaceae; genus DASWVO01. Next base: position 661 of record DASWVO010000229.1, on the reverse strand, counting down.
CGCCTTCGATCACGACGCCGCGCAGCAGGCGCGGGAGTTTCTCGCGGGGAAACGGCGTGGCGAGCTTCACGTGGTAGCGTTTCACGACCGCGTTGCGCGGGTGCATGAGCCGATTCGCGAGATCGCCGTCGGTCGTGAGGATGACGAGACCTTCGCTGTCCTTGTCGAGGCGCCCGGCGCAGAAAAAGCGCAGTCTGGCGAACTCCTTGGGCAGCAGGTCGAACACCGTGTCCGGATTGTGCGGATCGTCGTTCGAGCAGACGAGTCCGCGCGGCTTGTGCACTGCGACCGTCATGCGAAGCTGGACGCTCGTTCGCACGGTCTTGCCGCTCACCGTCACGCGATCGATACCCGGAGTGATCTTCTGGCCGATGATGGCGGCCTGCCCATTGACCCAGACTTCTCCCGAGGCGATGAGCGTTTCCGCTGCCCGGCGCGAGCACACGCCGGCTTCGGCGAGGAATTTCTGCAGGCGTACAGGCTCGGTGTGGGTCATAGAAACCGGTCAGTTGGCGGAATTTCGCCCGGTGATGCAAGCTCGCGGGCCCCGGGTGCCAACGAGTATGTTGCCTCACAAACTAAGGCTTGCGCGAGGGGGAGGCGTATCGCTCAATTCGACGTTTTATGTCCGCACCCGCCGCCGCCACACACACCTCCACCT
>DASWVO010000228.1:0-2904 GCA_036406235.1 Opitutaceae bacterium | reverse complement strand
AACGGACGGGGAGCGCGGTGACGGTGCCGGGGACGACGGGCTGCCCGCCGGCATCGGCGCTCGCGATGGCGGCGAAGCACAGCTCGAGCGTGCGCAGGTTGTTGCGGGCCGAATTGGAGGGCTCGCGGTCTTCCTCGATCGCGCAGAGGAGTTCGCCCATCGTGCCCTGGAAGCCGTTCTCGAACCAGTTGCCGACGAGATGGGGCGAGGCGTCGCCCTCAGCGCGATGGAGCGTGACAGTTTGCTGCGTGAGGCTGGGGCCAAAGCTGCGCAGGGTGCCGAGCGAGCCGCAGACGACGGTGCGGTCCTCCTGCCCGTGACGCACGTGGGCGTTGAAGGCGAAGCGAACCTGCGCGTCGTCGTAGTCGGCGATGGCCTGGGCGAGAAAGGGCGGCTGAACGGTTTGAAAGCCGGTGCGGGCCACCGTGGCCATCACGCGCCGGGCGCGGCGTCCGCCGAGCAGCACCGTGGCGATGTCGAACCAGTGGACCGCGAAATCATAGAGCACGAGGTGGTGGATGGCCTCAAACGGCGTGCCGGCGGTCCAGGTGTGGTCCCATTGCACGGTGAAATCCACGGAGGCAACGTCGCCGATCAGGCCAGCGTCGACGGCGTGGCGCAGGTAGCTGAAGTGCGGTGCCCAGCGGCCGTTTTGATTGACGGCGAGGCGCAGGCCGCGGGCGTCGGCGAGAGCGGCGAGGCGGGTGGCGGTGGCGAGATCCAGCGCGAAGGGTTTCTGGCTGAGGACGTGCTTGCCGGCGGCGAGGGCGGCTTCGATGAGGACGGCGCGCTCGGCCGGGTGGGTGGCGATGTCGACGACCGCGATGTCCGGCCGGGCCAGGACGTCGTGGGCATCCGAATACACACTGGCGTCCGGAAAGAATCCGAACCGGCGCTTTTCCGCCTTTGCGACAGAAGGGTCGCAGAGTGCGACGACGTCGAGGCCGAGCGAGCGGTAGGCGCGGAGGTGGTATTCGGAGATACCGCCGCAGCCGATGAGGCCGATCCCGGGCCGGTAGGTGCGGGGCACGGGCGGCTGGTAGGGCAGGCTCGGCGCCGCGAGCCGATCGGCGGCGCCGACGGCGCTGAGTCCGTAGCCGCTGGAGGTGGCGTTGCTCATGGCAGAAGCGGCAGGGGCCGGCCGAGGCGGGCGTTTCTCACGGCCGCATGCCCTTGATCGAAAGTGATGCCGGCGCTCTGCCGGGGTTTCGCGGGGTTTTTCATGGAGCCTGCGTCGCCGGCTGCTGATCGAGGAGGGCGGCGGATTGGCGCGCGGCGATGACGCGTTCGTTGGCCTCGGCGCGTTCACGGGTGATGGGAAAGAACCAGATGGCGGCGAACGCGAGGGCGGTGCCGCCGCACTGGAGCCCGATGAAAAGCAGGCGGAGGTTGAGCAGCACCTCCGGGCCGGGCGGCACATGCGGCTCGAAGCCGGAGACGTTGAGCACGAGCGCCCCGGTGATCGAAGTGACGGCCACCGCGATCTTGAACATGAAGGTCTTGCTCGCGCCGTAGAGGCCCTCGCGCTGGACGCCGCTGCGGGCCTCGTCGTCCTTGGTGACGTCGCCGATCATGGAGTCGAGCATCAGCCAGATGCCGGAGTTGCCGAAGCCGATGATCACGGCGCTGATGTATTGAAGCCAGGGATACTGGGGGCTCCAGGTCCACCAGTAGCTCGCGTTGCCGAGGAACATCAGCGTGAAGCAGCAGAGCAGCACCGCGCGCTTCGAGAAGGTCCGGGAGAGGCGCATCATGAGGTACATGCCGATCACATTGCACGCGATCATGATGTTGCCGGAGACCGCGCCGAGCTGGGTGCCGAGCTGCTTGTCGCCGCGGGCGACGTAGTAGATGCCGATGTGCGCGCCCATCGTCCCCGAGGTGTAAAGGGCGATCACGAAGATCAGCATCGCGGACATCACCAGGACGAAGGCGCGGTTGCCGAGCGTGGCGCCGAAGAGCTGGCGGAGATCGACCTTCGTCCGCGGGCGTTCCGTCCGGACGGTCTCGGTGCAAACGAGGGCAGGGACGACGCCCGTCACGATGACGGCGACGGCGACGAAAACCCCGACGGTGCGCATGCCGACGGTTTCGTCGCCGCCGAAGCGATCGGAGACGGCAAGATTGTAGATCCAGGTGACGCCGAAGCTCGCTAGGCACGAGAAGTAGAGGCGCGAGGCCATCATCTTCGTCATCTCGTCGTAGTTGCGGGTGAACTCGTAGCCGAGGGCGATGTAGGGGACGGAGAAAACCGTGTAGGCGAGCGTAATGAGCGTGTAGATACCGCCGATCCAGAGCAGCAGCGTGAGTTCGGGGCCCTGCGGCAGGGGCGGAAGCCCCCAGGGGCCGGAACCGCCGACGGCGACCGGGGTGGTGGACGGATGAAGCGGCCCGAGCGGCGGCATCCAGAGCAGGGCGAAGAGGACCGCCATGCCGATCGCCCCGAGGAGGATATAGGGCCGGCGGCGGCCGAAGCGACCGCGCGTGCGATCGGAGATCACGCCCATGATCGGGTCGGTGAGAACGTCGATCAGGCGCGGGAAAAAGATCACCACGCCCAGCCAGAACGCGTCCACGCCGTAGCCGATGTTGAAGATGGGGATGATGGTCCAGGCGAGCCCGAACGTGAGGAGGTTGTCGGCGATGCCGCCGACGCCCCAGGCGTAATTGCGCGGCGATATTTTAACGGGGGAACGGGGCATGGAAGGGCGGGGCATCGGGGCTCAGCGTGGGGCAACGATCCGAAGCGAACGCAGCTCGGTGCGGAGCGGATACCGGGCGGCGGTGAACTGAAGCTGAAGCCGGGCGGTCGTGCCGGGCGGAAGCGCAGGCAGCGCGACGCGATGGCGCCGGGCGGCGTCGGGGTGGGTGGTGAGCCAGGGCAGGTCGTTGACGCGGCCGAGG
>DASWVO010000227.1:0-29830 GCA_036406235.1 Opitutaceae bacterium | reverse complement strand
GGAGTTTCATGAGGGGAGGAAAAGCGATTGGCAGCACACGACCTCGAGACGGCGACCCCGGGGCGCACCGCGCCGGCAAGCCACACAGAGAAAGCCGGTGACGACAATGCTGTTCCCGCCGTTAGCCTTCCGCCCCCGGGCGGTTTTTTGTTGATCGTTCACCGCGCGGCGATCGTCACCTTCACCGGCGACTTCGCGCAGGCGGCCTCGGCGGCGACGTAGGCATTCCACTCCGCCTTTGACGAAAACTGTCCGCTGCGGCTCCAGCCCGCGCCCGCAAAATAACGCAACGGCTCTCCGGGCGTGGCCTTCGCCAGCACGAGCAGATTCCTTTCGTCTTCGGCGAAACCCTGAAACGCGTTCTCCGGCAGCACGATCGCGGTGCCGAGCTCGTCGTTCGTCTTTTGCGCGACCCACTGGGTGAGGAACGCAGCCGCTTTGTCGTGCGTGACGTCGATCTTTGGGTCCTGGCCCTTGTCGGCGGGATTTTTGTTCAGCCCAATGGCAACGGTGAGCGCCTTCGCCGCGCCGTCGACGACGGTGAACGTGCTTTCGATCTGATCGAGATTGTGGCCGGCATCGACGGTGAAACGCTTCACCTCGGAAACCTTCATGCCGTTTGCGTCCCAGGTGTCGTAGGCGAGTTCGAAGATCGCGCGGATCGGGCCGTTCGCGAGCACCTTCCACGTCTTGTAGTTGCGGCCGACGTGGAGCGTCTGCCCGTCCCAGATGCCGGTGCCACCGCAGCCGCGCGAGCCGCCGACCTGATACATGTCCATGCCCTCACCCTCGTCTTTGTGATAGTGATCGTGCCCTTTGTTGTACCAGCGGTCGACGATCGGGTAGGTGACGCGCTTGCACCACACGTCGAGGCCGCTGGTGACGAGCACCTCCTTGCCGGTCTTCGGCTCATCGGGCGCGGCGAGCGCGGGACCATAGGTGCGGTGCGCGACGCGGTCGTTTTCCCACGCAAAATCATCGAGCCGCTCCGGCACGTAGCGCGCAAACGCCTTGGTCGGAAATACCGGCGCAACGGTTTCCGTCTTCTCAATCGTGAACGTGGCGGATTTCTCCCCGGCGGCGAAATCGTATTGGAAAATCAACTCGCCATAAGCGATCCCCTCGCCTTTCGGGTCCTTCGCCTGGGGCGCGATATTGGTGACCTGGTAGGGCAGCACGCGACCCGCGGCGTCTTTCACGGCAATGCGCTGCAGCAACGCGCCGGGCAGCGCCTTGTTCACCTGCGCCCACGGGATCGTAATCGTCTGCGCCGGTCGGGCGATCGCAAGGTCATGCGTGACAGTCACGAGCGCCGTCTCGGCGGCGAGAACGACCGCAGGGGAAAATGCGGCGGCCAAAAGGAACGCGGCAAGGGATGCAGGTTTCATAGGCGACAACAAGGATTGTGTTCAGGGGCCCGGAGCCTCGACGCGAAACTCCGAAAACTCGGCGTAGCCGGGCTCGGCGGCGGCCGCAAGGCTGCGCGCAAACATTCCCACCCGCGCCCCAACCCAGCGGCCGGGCATCGCCTGGAAGATCTCACCGACGTCAGCGAATGCGTCGGCCCCCTCGGCCCGCACACTGAAACGGCAGCGCGCGTCGGCGTCGATCGCCACGCGCAAGATCGCCGCGCCGCCCGCCGGCGCGGGCGCGCGCCAGAGCACGCGTTCGCGCGTCGCCGGACCGGCCTCACGGTGCACCGCAAAAATGAGCTCCGCCCCGCCCTCGCCCTGGCGCAGCCCGAGCCAGGCGTAGTCGGCCCCGAGCACGATCAGCCCGGCCTCCTCGCCGGCGGCGCGCGGCACGAAGCGTATCGACGTGGTCACGACAGCGGCCGGCCCCGGCAAACGTTGCGCGAGGACCTGCGGCAGGTCGCGGAGGTTTGTCGTCGCATCGGTCAGCGCGGTGAGGCGCAGGACGCCATCCTGCACCTGCGCCCACTCCGCACCGGCGGGCGGCACGCCCTCCCAACCCCATTGCAACCCGAGTTCGCGGCCCGCGAAGTCGTCACTCGCCGGGGGCAGTGCGACCCGTGTCCCGGCGCGCGCAACCGGTTTCTTCTCCGCGAGCACCGGTTCGCCGCGCCCGTCGCCGTCGGGATCGGCGCCCATCACCGGCCAGCCGTCCTCGCGCCAGCGCATCGGCTGCAGGTGTACGACGCGGCCGAATGCTTCGCGGTCCTGAAAGTGCAGAAACCAGTCTTCGCCTGTCGGCGTGACGACCCACGCGCCCTGATGCGGGCCGTTGATCGGCGTGCGGCCCTGCGCGAGCACGATGCGATCCTCGTAGGGGCCGCGGATGTCTTTCGCCCGGAACACCGACTGCCAGCCCTCCTTCACCCCGCCCGCCGGCGCGAAGATCCAGTAAGTGTCACCGCGCTTGTAGAACTTCGGGCCTTCGAGCGTGCGATAGCCCGGGAGCTTGTCCCCATCGATGATGACGGTGCCGTCGGTGTCGATCGCCCGCGAGCCGTCGGCCGAGAGCTCGCGCAGCGTAAGGCGGTTGCCGATGCCCGCACGGCTGCGCGCCCAGCCGTGCACGAGCCACACGCGGCCGTCGTCATCCCAAAGCGGGCACGGATCGATAAGGCCCCGGCCCGCGATCACGCACACGGGCCGGGTCCAGGGACCATCGGCATCGACTGCTGTCGTGAGGAAGATACCGTGATCGGGATCGGGAAAATACAACCAAAACTTGCCGGCGTGGTGGCGCAGACTCGGCGCCCACACCCCTTTGCCGTGCTGCGGCCGCTCGAAACCTGGCGCGTAGTCGAGCCTCGGCAGCGCGTGCGCGACAAGTGTCCAGTTGACGAGGTCGCGCGAGCGCAGGATCGGCAGGCCCGGCGACTGGTTGAAGGTGGAGCTCGTGAGGTAGTAATCCTCGCCGACGCGCACCGCATCGGGATCGGACCAGTCGGCGAACAGGACCGGATTGCGGTAGGTGCAGTCGCCCTGGTCGGCCACCCAAGGCGAAGCCGCCGCCGCCCAAGAGGCGACGGCGGCCGAAGGCAAAAGCCAGCGGAGGTCCAGAGGCGATCGCATGCGCAGGAATCAACGAAGGCCGCCCGGCGGGCGGGGCTCAAATGGCTCCTGCGTCATACCGTTCACCAGGTGCCCTTCACGCCGACCGTGATCTGCGCGCCGAACTTCTCCTTGCGATACTCGCGGGCGTAGTCGGGCGTGACGTCGTTGTAACGCTCGAGGTCCTGCGAGTGGTTGAAGAGGTTGCGCACATTCGCGAAGATCGTGACGCGCCGGCTGAACTGGTAATCGGCATTCACGTCGACGGTGGCGCGCGGCTTGTAGTATTCGGCAAAACCGTTGGTCGAACCGTAGGCGCTGCCGGTCTGCGCGCTGTTGATCTGGCGACCGCGGTAGTTGACGTTGATGCGGAAGGTCACCGGCTTCTTGTCGAAGGTGATGCCGGTGTTGGCCGATTCCTCGATGAAGCCCGTGAAATCATCTTCGGCGCTGCCGTCGAGATCGAGCTTGGTGGCGTTCAGGAAGAAGGTGAGGTTCCGGCCGAGGCCAGGAATGAACGTGAGCGGCTGGCGGAAGTTGAACTCGACGCCCCGGACGTGGGCCGAGTTCACGCCGTTGATTTTGCGCCGCAGGCTGTAACCGATGTAGCTGTCATCAATTCCCAACTCCGTCACGTCCGCCGCCGTGACCGTCGCCGGAGGCGTCGTGAAGAAACCCTCGATCTCCTTCCAGAACACGCCCGTGCTGATCACGCCGCCGTTGCGGAAATAATACTCGAGCGACAGGTCAATGTTGTCCGCCTCGTAGGGTTCGAGATCGGGGTTGGTCACCTCGACGGTCCGTGCCGCAAGGCCGTCATCCGTTTCGTCGGTATCGTTCACCCGCACGAGAGGAAGGATGTTGCCGAAGTCGGGCCGGCCAAGCGCCTTCGCGTATGCTGCACGCAGCAGCAGATCGTCGGTGATGTTGAAGGTCGCATGCAGGCTCGGGTAGTAGCCATCGTAGGTTTTCTCGACATGGTTGCCGCGCTCGACCCAATTCGCGCGGATGTCGGCCAGGCCGGCCGCAGCGCGATCTTCGGTGGACAACCCCGCGGGGCCCAAACCCGACGTCGGCGCATACACCCCATCGCCCTCGTCCTCCGTCCGCTCGAAACGCACGCCGCCGAGGAGGGTGAGACGGTTGTTGAGCAGCTTCACTTCGCCTTCGACGTAGGCCGCTGTCACGGTCTCGGTGATGTTCTGCGAGTTGCGCAGACGGTAGCGCTCAGCATTGCGCATCTGAACGTTGGTCTGCGTGAAGTACGCCGGGCTGGACAGGAACGTGTCGTAAAGCTTGTAGGGATCGTACCACTGGATGTTGTCGAAGCCCCAGTAGGAGTAGGGACCGTATTTGGTGTCTAGATACGCGGCGGCATTGTCGTCGGCCGTGTTGGTGGATCCGTCGGCGCCGACGAAGTTCCAGGTCGTGTCGAGGCGACGGATGTCGCGCGTCTGCTCGCGGATTTCGCCGCCGAATTTGATCGACGCCGGGAAGGGCAGGAAATCGAGGTCGCGTTTCGCGTTCGCATGCAGGGTGCGGAACTCGTCCTTCGCGTCGAGCGGCACGGAACGCACGGTGTTGAGGCGGTAGTTGGAGAGATTCGTGTAGTCGATGTCGCCGCCGGACGAGTCGGTGGCGCGGATGGAGAGAGGGCGGACCCCGTCGTAGTCGTCGAAGAGAATGCGCCCGCCCGAGGAGACGCCCTGGAGCGTCGTGCGGATTTCCGAGAAATGACCATCGCCGGTGTCGCGATACCAACTCTTGGATTTGGAATAACCCACGCCGACGTCGGCTTCCCAGTGCTGCCCGTTGAAACGGTACTTGGTGAGAAACGTGTTCGAAGCGCCGTATTTGTCGCGGAACGAGCCGCCGTGACGGACGGAACCGCGCCCGGTCGCACCCTCGGTGAAGTCGGAACCCCACGTAAGCGGCGAACCGCTCGACGGAGTCGGGGTGGCGTTGGTGCTCACGTCCCACGTAATATTCCGGTTGCCGAAGAACGAGTGGTAGTAATTAAACTGATACCCGGCCCAGAGCGTCGAAGAGGGCGAGATCCGCCAATCCATTCTGACGCTCGCCGAATCACGGTAGGAGTTCTTCGGGCCGTCCTGCATCTGGTAGGACTGCAGGTAGGGATTGGTCGGCGTGGCGCCAGCCTGGTTAAAATTCCACGCCGGCTGGGAGCGGTGCTGCTCGTTGAACTGGTTCGACGTCAGGCCCGTGACGACAAAGCCGAGGTTTTCAGTGACCGGCAGCGTGAGGTCGAAGTCGGCGCCGGGAAGCACCTTGTAGCTGTCTTCGTTGCTGGGACCGGGACTCTTGTCGAACGGGCTCATGTCCTCGCTGTTCATGTTGACGTAGGCCCGGTAGTTGAGCTGCACGCCCTTCCGCTCGAAGGCGTTCTTGCCGATCATATTGACCGAACCGCCCAGCGCATCCGCGGGCAGCGAAGGCGTGGGGACCTTGGCCACCTCTATACGGGAGGCGTTGTTGATCGACACCTGCTCAAACTCGAACGAACGGATCGAGCTGCCCGAGGCGGCGCTCGCTCCGCGAAAGCCGTCGAGATAAACGGACGAAAAGGCCGGACCGAAGCCGCGCACCGAAACCGTGCGCACGTCCGCTGCCACATAGTCGACCGTCACACCCGGCAGGAATTTCAGGAACTCGCCGACGTTGCCCTCGGCCACGTCGCCAAACGCGTCGGTCTCGATGACGGTCTTGATGTTCGGCGCGAAGCGCTGCTCGTTGGTCGCGATCGCCGCGATGTTGGTCTCGCGTCCAGCCGCCACGGTGAACGTATCCAGCGTCACCGTGTCCTCAGCCGCGCCGATGCTCACATCCTGCGCGAGCGTCTCGCCCGCCGGCAGAGTCAGTGGGACAGTCTGCGGAGTGAGACCGGTGTAAAACACGCGCAGCCGCACCTCGCCGGCCGGCACGTTGTAGAGTCGAAATTCGCCGTATTCGTTGGTGAAGGTCTGTATTGACGTTCCCTCGACGGCGACACGCGCATTGTTGAGGTATTTGCCCGTGCCCGCGTTGAACACCCGGCCCTGAATGGTGCCGCGGCCGGCGGGCGCGGCGGCCGCCGCCGGTTCAGCCGGCTGCGCGACGAGCGGCAGACTCAGCCCCGCCGACGCAAGGACGGCGGCCAGGGCGAACACGTAACGTAGCGATGATCGTGCAACGAGAGCTGCACCGGCGGGCGCGTTTCGCCCGCGATCAAGGTTGGAATCTTGCAAGGTTCTCATGGGTTTGCTGGGGGTGTTGCTTGCCGTCCCGGCGGCAAAGGAGGGGAACCGGGAACGGGTGGTGTCCTTCGAGGGGCCGGTCGAACCAGCCCGCCGAAACGAAGGGGTCTGACCGCACTGTTCCAATCGTCGCGCGACGCGCAGTCAACACTTTTTCGGACACGTGTCCTTTCAAAGTCCCGAACGCCGCGCAGGCCGTCGCCGGGCCGGATCCCGCGACCGGATCGGGTGCGCCTCCGGTGTGTTGCTCTTGCGCAGAATTGACGATGTGGCGGCTCGGCACGCCACCCGCCGGCCGTCCGTGTCGCGGCCCGACTTGATCGCGATGCAGTCGTCGCCGGCTGCGGTTCGCGACCGCAGCCGTCCGGCCATAGCCTCCGCCATCGCGGCGAAAGGATACAGCACGTGCGGGGAGCGGTCCGCCAAGGAAAACATGGAAAACGGGAGGGACGCGAAGTAACCGCAGGGCGGCGGTGGGCCGAGGCCGGATATTTTAGGACACGTGTCGCCGTCATCCCATTCGGAGGAGGCGGCGCATCAATTGACAACCCCGGCCCAGACGGCGCATGTTGCCCGCCATGCCGCCAGCGCGCCCGGCCAAGCCGGCCAAGTCCTCGTCCAAACTACCGTCGAGAATCACCTCGACGGCGGAGTTCGCCCGTTACGTCGGGCTGGCTCGCACCACAGTCTCGCGCGTGCTCAACGGTCAGCCCGGGCTCAAGCCGAAGACGATCGAGCGCGTGGAGAAGGCGATGGCGGAGACGGGCTTCACGCCCAACGCCTACGCTCTCCACCTGAAGGGCAAGTCCACGGCGATGATCGGCGTGTGTATGGAAAATCTCCTTACACCTCCCGCCGTGCAGAAACTGGCCTCGCTCCAGCGCCACCTGCGCGAGCGCGGCTACGCCTCGCTCATCGAGGTGCTCGACCCGGGCACCGGCACGAAGGTCGTCCGCCACCTGCTCTCGATGCGTGTCGAAGGCGTGGTCTTCATCGGCCATTTCCAGCCCGTAGAGATCGAGCAGCGCATCGCCGAACTGACCGGCCAGGGCACGCCGCATCTCGTCATCGATCAGGTCGGCCTCGCCCAGGCCAACACGGTCGCGCTCGACCGCCCGCAGGCGATGATCGAGGTCTTCGAGCATCTGCTCGGCCTCGGCCACCGCACGTTCGGCCTGCTCGGCATTTCCGGCACGACGCGCAGCAATCAGGATCGTTTGCGGGGCATTGAGGCCGCCCTCAAGGCCCACGGCCTGACTCTCGGCGACGCCACGCATTCGTTCGATCATCTCCACACGCGCGAGAACGACTTCAGTTTCGGCCGCCAGCTCGCACATCGTTTTGCCGAGCTGCGCAAGCGTCCGACCGCCTACGTCGCACTCAATGACGAGATCGCGATCGGCGCGCTGCACGGATTTCAGGAACTCGGATTCAAGATTCCCGACGACCTCTCGATCACCGGCTTCAACAATCAGGATGTGTGCGAGATGACGATGCCCGGCCTCACCAGCGTCGACCAACAGATCGAGCACACGGTGACCGTGGCCATCGACGCCCTCTTTGCCCAGTTCGGAGCCGCCCCGCGCGCGATGCCGCTGCTTCGGAAAATCGCGCCCAAACTGGTGGTTCGCGGCTCCACCGGGCGCGCCTGAGGCAGCCCGGTTCGTTGCGAAGCGTTCGTCCGCGCACGCAGGCAGCAGCGCCGGCGGCTGAATCGCCAATGCCCGGGGGATAAGTAGAACGGCCGCGGCTGGGAGCGGCCGGCCACTTCACACTCGCGACGCCCCGCCCGGTCCGCAGGCTCGGCAGGTTTCAAGTCCCATGTCCATGGCGCATCCGTCGCAACCTCTCTCTGAACGCCCCTGGCAGGCCGGCCTCCGCGGTGCGCGCGCCAATCTCGTGCCCGGGCTCTTCCTGCAAGCCGGCGCGCTGGTGCTTGTGCTCGCCTATTATCAGCACGCCCCCACCCGCGCGGCCCTCGGGCGTCTGAGCGAAATACGCGCCGAGGCCGGCGTCGGTTTCGCGATCCTGTCCACCGCCCTTTGCGGGGGCCTACTCCCCTTTCTGTACCTCCGCTTGCAGCGGGCCACGCGCACGCGCTACACGTGGCGTCAGGGCCTCGCGCTCATGGCCTTCTGGGGCTACAAGGGCCTCGAGATCGACGTGTGGTATCGGATTCTCGCGGCGACGGTGGGCGAGGGCACCGGGCCACGGATCGTCGCCGCCAAAATGATCCTCGATCAGTTCGTTTACTGCCCGCTGTTCGCGGTGCCGCTGGCTGCGCTCGTCTACGAATGGGTCGAGCACGGTTTCGATTCCACCGCCCTGGCTGCCGACATGCGCAAGCAGCGCTGGTACGCGCGCCGCGTCCTCCCGATGCTAATTTCCAATCTTGGCGTGTGGGTACCTGCCGTCTGCTTCATTTACGCGCTGCCGACGCCGCTGCAGCTGCCGCTGCAAAACCTGGTGCTCGTGTTCTTCACGCTGCTCGTCGCCCACCTTTCCAGCCGCCCTCACCCCGCGCCTCCGCCCCTCAATCCCGCCCGCGCTTCCTCTCCCGGCAACTGAACCCGCAACGGGTGATTTGGGTTGAGTTTTTCCGGCTGAAGGCCCCGCTCGCATCCCCCCGCGGAAACCGGGTCGCGCCCGCGGAGACCCGAGGCGCGCACATCGCCGGGGCTCGGCCTTGAGGGCGGCCTCGCAGGCGTAGTCGATTTTTGGTTACAAAAGCGGGCGGAGGCTTGCGGAGCAGCACGGCCAGGAACGGTCGTGAGAAACTCAATACGGGCCGCGGATCGCGGCGGCGACCTCGCGTTCGTAGAACGCCGCGAGCTTCACGTGAGTCTCGGCGCCAAGCGGCGGACGGGCGCTGGCGCTCACGTTTGCTTGCGCCTGGGCCGGATTGCGGGCTCCGGGAATCACCGTCGTCACCGCGTCAAAGTCGAGGCACCAGCGGATCGCCCATTCCGCCATCGTCCAGCCAGCCGGCACGAACGGCTTGAGCGCGCCGGCCAGTTCCAGGCCTTTTTCGTAAGGAAGCCCCGCGAAGGTCTCGCCGACGTTGAACGACTGCCCGTCGCGGTTGAAGAGACGATGATCATTGGCGGCGAAGGCCGTCTGCTTCGTGAGCTTGCCGCCCAGCAGCCCGCTCGCGAGGGGCAGGCGCACGATGAGCGCGACGTTGGCGGCGCGCGCCGCGGCAAAGAGCGTGTGCACCGGCTTCTGCCGGAAAATGTTGAAGATGATCTGGAGCGAGGCGACGCCACCGTGGCGCACGCAGTAGTCGGCCTCGTCCATCGACTCCACGCTCACCCCGAAGGCGCGGAGTTTCCCCTCGCGTTGAAGCTCCTCGAGCCAGCCAAGCATCTCGCCGCGCTTGAGCACGTCGGTCGGAATACAATGGAGCTGGATGAGGTCGAGCGCCTCGAGCCCGAGGCGCTGAAGCGACGCTTCCGTGTGCTGACGCACGGCCGCGCGCGTGAAATTGGCCGGCCAGCCCGGAGTCCCAAAGCGCCCGAGCTTCGTGGCAACAAAGACACGTTCGCGCACCCCGGAAGTTTCGCGGAGAAACCGGGCGATCAACTGCTCGCTGCGACCGTCGCCATATACGTCCGCGGTATCCAGAAAGGTGACACCGTTCTCATAGGCGGCCCGCAGCGTCGCCAGGGCATCGGCCTCCGACACGTCGCCCCAGCCCGCTCCGAGTTGCCAGGTGCCCAGGCCGATTTCACTCACCGCACGGCCCGTGCGGCCGAAGATCCGCGTTTTCATCGAGCGGAGCACACGCGCTTTTCCGACCGCCGCAAGCGCGCAACGCGTCTCCCCCGGCCCGCCGGCGCCGACCGGAATCTTGTCACTTAATAGGTGACAAGATTCCGCCGACATTCTCCCTGATGTTTCTCACCTATTAGGTGACACGATGATTGAGGCCGCGCGCGGGAGGATCGCGCGTGAGAGGCGGCTGAGCGGCGCCGGATGCGATGGGGTTTTGGTTCATTGCGCGGCGTCCTGGCTTCGCCCTAGCATGCCGGCGCCATGTCGCTCCGATCCTCCCGCCCTCACGCCGCGTCCGTCCTCGGCCTCATCGGTCGCACGCCCCTGCTGCCGATCTCGTTCGCCGCCGAGGGCGTCACGCTTCACGCCAAGGCCGAATTCCTCAACCCAAGCGGTTCGATCAAGGATCGGCTGGCACTGAGCATCATCGAGGATGCCGAGGAGCGCGGGCTTCTTCAGCCCGATTCGATCATCCTCGAATGCACCAGCGGCAACACCGGCATCGCGCTCGCGATGGTCGGCGCAGCCAAAGGCTACCGCGTCAAGATCCTCATGAGCGACGGCGCCAGCATCGAGCGGCGTCACCTCATCCGCCAGTTCGGCGGCGAAGTCGAGTTGTTCACGCCCGACAAGGGCTACGCGACCGGCATCGAACTCTCGCAACGCCTCGCAGCCGAAGACCCGCGCATTTTTCTCCCGCGCCAGTTCGAGAATCCGCTCAACGCGCTCGATCACGAGGAGCACACCGGCCGCGAAATCCTCGCCGAGGTTCCCGATGGTCGCGTCGACGCGTTCGTGTCGGGCTACGGCACCGGCGGCACGCTGACCGGCTGTGGACGCGCGCTGCGCGCCGCAAATCCCGGCGTGAAGATTTTCGCGATGGAGCCCGCCGAAGCAGCGATGCTTTCCGGTGAGCTCCCGTGCTGCCACGCGATCGAGGGGATTGCAGGCGGTTATGTGCCGCCCCTTCTGCAGCATGCGCATGTCGACGCGGTGAAAAAGGTCGGCAGCGCCGAGGCGATCGCAATGACCCGCCGGCTCAGCCGCGAATTTGGCCTGCTGGTCGGCCCTTCGAGCGGGGCCAACGTGGTCGCGGCGCTCCAGGTCGCGCGCGAGTTCGGCCCCGAAGCCCACATCGTCACGATTCTCTGCGACCGCGCTGAACGGTACTACTCAACCAAGCTGTTCACGTGAAGGAGCTAGCCAAAGAGCTGCGGGTCCAGTGCTTGAGACCGCCGCTGGCCTCGATCGGGGCGTGCAGCCCCGCTCGCCACGGTCTGCAAGGTCCACCGCCCCTTCGCCGGCGCCCGCGGGAACAAGCTTCGTCCGTTGCGCCTCCCACCTTTTGCACTAGAAATGCTTCGGGTCCGGCCCGCCGCGTATCCGCTCCACCGCCACGTTTTCCAACCTGTTACGCAAGCGAGTGAGCGTCGCTCCGGCCGGCCACTCGTTTTCCATATCATGTTCATCCGCCTGTTCGTTGTCGCAGTCTTCTCCAGCCTCGCGCTGGCGTCATCGCTGCACGCCCACGTCAAAGCCTCGCTGGTCGCCGCGGAGACCTCCGTCCAGCCCGGCAAGCCGGTTCACGCCGCCCTGCGTCTCGAACACGAGCCGCACTGGCACACCTACTGGATCAACGCCGGCACCGGCTATCCGACCTCGCTCACGTGGGAGCTGCCGCCCGGCTGGACCGCGGGTTCGATCGACTGGCCGACGCCCATCCTCATCAAAGACAGCCACGGCAACGTCACGGGCAACGGTTACGATGGCGTCGTCTACCTCCCCGTCACGCTCACCGCGCCTGGCGACGCGAAGCCGGGCGACACCGTCACCCTCAAGGCGGGCGCTGAGTGGCTCATGTGCGCCGACGTCTGCATCCCCGGCGACGCGAAGGTCGAGCTCTCGCTCCCGGTCCGCGCCGAGGCGCCGGCGCCATCGCCCGCTGCAGCCGAGATCGCCCGCATGTCGATGCCGCACGGCGCCGCGGACTGGACGCTCGCGGCCACGCGCGTCGGCAAAAATGTGACCTTCCGCGTCACCGCGCCCGCCGGCGCCGCACTGAAAGCGCCGCATTTTTTCAGCGAAGACGGGCTCATCCAATACGACCAGCCGCAAACCGTCTCGCCCGGCGGCAACTTCCTGACGCTCACGCTGCCGATCTCGGACTCCGCGGAGCCCGGGATCACGAAACTAGTGGGCGTGCTCGCCTACACCGACGCGAGCGGCGCCTACCGCGGCTTGCGCGTCGACACGCCGCTGGCCGGCGGGGACGCTGGCCCGACCTCCGCGCCCCCGGGCGCGACGTCCGACAGCTCCGCGGCCGGCGCACCCGCCGCCCCGCTCACCGGCACCCTCGTCCTCGCCTTCATCGGCGGCCTCATCCTCAACCTCATGCCCTGCGTCTTCCCCGTGCTCGGCATCAAGATCCTCGGCTTCGTCAACCAGGCGGGCGCCGCGCGCCAGAAAATCACCCTGCACGGCGCGGCGTTCACCCTGGGCGTGCTCCTCTCGTTCTGGGCCCTCGCCGGCATCCTCGGCATCCTGCGCGCCGGCGGCAACGAGCTGGGCTGGGGCTTCCAGCTCCAGTCGCCGGCGTTCGTCTTCGTGCTCGCCGCGGTGATGCTGGTCTTTGGCCTGTCGATGAGCGGTGTATTCGAATTCGGCCTACAGGCGACCGGCGTCGGAGCGAATCTCCAGATGAAGCAGGGCTACAGCGGATCGTTCTTCACCGGCGTGCTCGCGACTGTCGTGGCGACTCCGTGCAGCGCGCCATTCCTTGCGCCGGCCCTCGGCGCGGCGCTCGCGCTGCCGCTGGGCGACTCGTTCCTCGTGTTCACGGCCATCGCGATCGGCCTGTCGACGCCGTATATCGTCCTTTCGATCTTTCCGGGCGCGGTGCGGATCCTGCCGCGGCCCGGCGCCTGGATGGAAACCTTCAAGCAGGTCATGGCGTTCCCGCTGTATGCGACGGTGGGATACCTCGTGTGGGTGCTGGCCGGCCAGGTGACCGAGGGCAGCTTTCTCACCGTGCTCTTCGGCCTGACGGTGATCGCAATGGGCGTGTGGTTTTACGGCCGGTATCACGCCCCCGGCGGCAAACCGGCCCGCGCGCGCCTCGGGCTCGCGGGCGGCCTGGTCCTGCTTGCCCTCGGCGCGTGGCTTGGCTGGCCGCAGGCGCCGGCGCCGACCGACCTTGCCTGGGAGGCGTGGAGCCCGGAACGCGTCGCCGAGCTGCGCCAGCAGGGCCGCACGATCTACGTCGATTTCACCGCCCGCTGGTGCGCCACCTGCCAGGCCAACAAGAAAGTCGTGTTCGGCTCCGCCGACGTGAAGAAGGTTTTTCGCGACCGGAACATCGCCACATTGAAGGCCGACTGGACCAACAAGGACCCGCGAATCACCGCCGAACTCGCGAAGTGGAACCGGAGCGCGGTGCCATTCAACCTCGTCTACCTTCCCGGCCAGCCGGAACCCCGGATCCTGCCCGAGCTCCTCACTCCGACGGTCGTATTGGATGCCATAAAGGGAGAACCGCCAGGCACGCCGCTAGCGGACGCGCGCCGACCGTAGACGACGTGGGTCTGGTCTCCGGCCCCGCCTCCCGCTGCGGCCAGGCGGCGTGCCGGCCGCTGGCAAAAATCCGCGCCGTGAGTAAGTAGGAAGGCCCGGAGCGCAACAGCACCGGATTCCTCCGTATGCAAATCGGCGTTGATAGTTTTGTGGCCACGGCAAAGGCCGGCCCGACCGGCGATACCGGCCGCGTTCAGGAACTGCTCGAACAGGTCGAGCTCGCCGACCAGGTCGGCCTCGATGTCTTCGGCATCGGCGAGCACCACCGGCCCGACTACGTCTCCTCCGCGCCGGCCGTGCTGCTTGCCGCCGCGGCCGCGCGCACCCGCCGCATCCGGCTCGCGAGCGCCGTCACGGTGCTCAGTTCGGACGATCCCGTGCGGGTCTTTCAACAGTTTGCCACGCTCGACCTCATTTCCCAGGGCCGGGCGGAGATCATCGTCGGCCGGGGCTCGTTCATCGAATCGTATCCACTTTTTGGCTTCGACCTCGGCGACTATGACTCGTTGTTCTCCGAAAAACTCGGGCTGCTCCTGAAGATCCGCGAGCAGATCCAGGTGCACTGGTCGGGCCGGCACCGCGCCGCGCTCGCGGGCCAGGGCGTTTACCCGCGTCCCCTGCAGGCCCCGTTTCCGATCCGCATCGGTGTCGGCGGCACGCCGGAGTCGGCGGTCCGCGCGGGGCGGCTCGGGCTGCCGCTGGTCGTGGCGATCATCGGCGGCCAGCCGCGGCAGTTTCGTCCGTTCATCGATCTTTACCGGGAGACCGGCCGCCGGGCAGGGCACGCGCCCGAAGCGCTCGATGTCGGCGTGCATGCGATCGGTTTCCTGGCGGACACGACCGCGGAGGCGCGGGCCATATTCTGGCCGGCCTACGCGGACACCTTTGGAATGATCGGCCGGGAGCGCGGTTGGCCGCCGCCAACGCGCGAGCAATTCGATGCTCAGTGCGGTCCCGCCGGAGCCCTGATGGTCGGCGATGCCGAAACGGTCGCGGCGAAGATTCTCGCCGGGCACGAAACGCTTGGCGGCATTTCCCGCCTGAGCGTGCTCCTCGACAACCGGCTCCTGACCCACCGGCAGATCATGCGCGCCATCGAGCTCCTCGGCACCCGCGTGGCCCCGCTGGTGCGAAAGTCCCTCGCGGCAACCGGCGCCGTGCGCTCAGGCGCGTGAGGACAGGCGGCGGTCAGCGCGAGGATCCGCCCGATCCGCGTGCCCCCGCCATCGCCGCGGAGATCGGCGCGGCCGGCGCCTTCTGCAGCACGAGCCGGTTCACCCGCGCCATCAGCAGCATCGAGACGATCATCGCCACGGAAACGACGACGCCGAGGGTCGCGTAGTGGTTGAGGTGCCCGTCCGCCGCCTGCACGACGATCATTCCCGCCGCCATTGACGCGATGCCGCCGGAGACCTGCTGCAGCGAGCCGTTGATAGACATGTACGCGCCGCGATCCGTGGCCTCCGGCATGGCGGAATTGAGCGCGCCTGCCGCCACCATCCGCCCCGCGATGGAGGCGTAGAGCACGACGTTCAGCGCGATGACCGCCCACAGCGGCGTGTGCCCGAGACGCGTGAAGACCAGCACCAGCGCCACGCCCACAACCGTTCCGTAACAGAAAATTCGATACTTGCCGATCCGGTCGCTCAGCCTCCCGATCAACGGCCCGAACGCCAGCGAGCAGACACCCGAGGCCATGTAGATGACCGGGAGCTGTTCGATCGGGATTCCGAGGTTGTGGACGGTGAACGCACTGCCGAACGGCATGAGCATGAAGCCGCCCGTCGTCAGCAGGGTCGTCGCGGCGAAGCCGGCTTGATAGCGGCGGTTCGTCGCGGTGCGCAGAAGATGACCGAAAGGCGACCGCCTCGACGCTCCCTTCAGATGCGCGTCGATGGGGCGCAGGCGCAGGGCGATGATCACCCCGACCACCGCCCCGAGCGCCGCGATGAGGATGAACGGCGCATGCCAGCCCAGATGATTGGCGAGGAAGATCCCGATCGGGATCCCGAGCACCTGGCTGGCGGCGAAGGCGGATTGCACGAAGCCCATGACCCGACCCCGCACCTCGAGCGGAAACAGATCGGCGATGATGGCGAGTCCGACCGCCGCGATCACACCGCCGAAGAGCCCGGTCACGATCCGCGCGACCAGCAGCGTGGGATAGTTGGGCGCCAGCCCGCACAAAAACGTGCCAAGGATGAAGCCGGAGTAGAAGAAGAGCAGCAGGCGCTTGCGGTCGAACCGATCGGCGAAGCCCGCGGCGCAGACGCCCGACAAACCGGCGGCGATCGCGTATCCCGAAACGACGAGGCCGAACTGCGCGGTCGTGATGTTCAGCGCCGGTAGCAGGATCGCCCCCAGCGGCGAGAGGATCATGAAATCGAGAACGATCGTGAACTGCAGGAAGCTGAGCACGGCGATCACGAAGATCTGGTCGCGTGAAAACGTGGGGGCCGGCGCAGCGGCGGGCGGGCGTGACATGGTGCGTTGGGAGACAGGCGTGAAAAAGGGCGGGGCCGCGACTCGCCCCCTCAGGATTTGACGCCTCGAGCACGGCTTGGAGGCAAGCTCGAGGCGCTCGTCGCTGAGCTTGTAGCCACGGCCGCGGCCCGCCTCGCCGGGACAGGCAGGCGCGGGATCGCTAAAGAGAAGGAGCGTGCTTTTATGTCAATGAGGCCGACAGGCGGTTGGGCAACCGTGCGCCTCTGCCTCTGCAGGAAGCCGCGGGACTTGCGGGATTCCCGGCCCGGTTTAGCGGGCGCCGGCCGCGTGACGGCACTTGGCCGCCGTGCCGCGGACCGTGCAGATCGCGCAAAAGGCGTCGACCTCCGACCGGGTCAGCCGCCGGATCGCACGAACGATCTCAGCGATGTCGGTTTCCTGCGTGCCGCTGGGCGGCAGTTCGCTCTGCAACAGGACCACGGTTTCGAGAATCGCCTGCTCGCCGGCCACGAAGTAGGCCAGATAAGGGTTGCAGCCACAATCGCAGGGCGGCAGCCGCTCGGCATTGACGGCGAGGAGCGTCAGCGGCGTCTTGCGCGAACCTTTCTCCACCGCGTTCAGGATGCGTTCCAGCGAGTCGGGGATCAGGTGGACGAGGATATCGGGGTTGGCCAGCGGGCTGTTGACCCGCTCGATCCGCAGCAAGGCCTCCCATCGCTCACGGATGGCGGCATCGCGGGCGCGTAGATGTTGCAACAGGACCGAATCCATCTGGCCGGCATTCTAGCGAAACGGCCGAAAGGCCCGCTACGCACATCTTGGCGAGAATTGCGCGGCTCCCCTCTTCGGTCGCGGCAGCAGTCCACCGGACTGCATGGACAAATTCTGCGCATTCGAAGCCGTCTCGCCGGGGACGGCAGGACGGCGCGGCCCCCGGCGTTGCCCGCTCACTGTGGCTTGGAACGGCTCCGCCACTGCTCCAGAAGAGCATGTTTGCGCGCGGCACGCTCCTCCGGCGGGAGGGCCAGCACCTGCACGCGAATGGCCTCGCGCTCCTCTGGGGGCAGGGCGTGCATCATGGCCGGCCAGTCGCTCCGGTCCTGCTCGTTCAGCCAGCCCCAGCCCAGGCGCAGGTTCTCCCGTTCCCCGGCGGGCAGCCGGCGATACGCGAGCATCTTTTCGCGCAAGCCCGCCCGTTCGGCCGGCGTCATCGCGCGCACGCGGGCGATGGCCTGTTGCAACTGGTCCAGCTCGGCATCGGAGAGCGACAGGAAGCGATCGAGGGCGGCCAGATCATCGCCCGCGCCAACAGCCATGCGCTGCCCCGCGTGCGCGGGCGGGCCGCCCTGCGCCCGCAACAGGGGCGAGGCGACGATCACCAAGGGAAGGAAAATCATGAGGGAAAAGGCGGAGGTTTTCATGAGCGGTCTCCGGGTTGGATCGGAATGAGAAGGACAGCATGGAGGGTCTCGCTATCGGCAAGGGGCAGCGCGGGACGCAGAGCGTCGTCCAGCGCGAAGACGTCGGCAAACGCCGCAACGTCCCCTGCGGGCCCGTCCGGCGGGGCGAGCGGGCGCATGATCATCACGGCCACCATGACGAGGGCCGCGGCCCCGATCCCGAAGGCGGTCCACCACGCACGCGGTCGGTGCCGGAGCGCGAACCACCCCGGCCAAGCCGTGCGGGGAGCGGTTTCTTTTCCCAAGGAGCGCTGCAACGCATCGAAGCGCGCTTCGAAATCATCCGTCGTGCGGCGGAGCCCGGCACGTAAAAGCCGTTCCGGGTCGCGCACAGGATCGGGCGGAGGGAAATCGGATGAAGTGTTCATGGTGGAAGTTGAAAGTGACGACGCAGGGCCTGACGCCCGCGATGGAGGATGACGCCGAGGTGATTTTCGCTCACGTCGAGCGCCGCCGCGATCTCCCGATGCGAGAGCTGGCCCGCGGCGAGGAGGAGCAGGGCGCTGCGCTGGCGCTCCGGCAATTGTTGCACGGCCTCGAGCAACTGCTCCTCGAGCTCACGGGTGTGCCCCGGCTCATCGGCGGAAGAATCGGCGGACCCGAGTTCGAGTTCGTCAGGCGACACGGCCTCGACCGGCTTGCGCCGCCGCCGGCGCAGTTCGTGCAGCAGTTCATGACGGGCGATGGCAAAGAGCCAGGTCGAGAACCGGTTCTCGGCTCGGAAGCGCGCGGCGTGGCGGTAAACGCGGGCAAAGGTCTGAAGCGCGAGGTCCTCGGCATCGGCGTGCGAGCCAAGCGAACGATAAAAGTAGGACAACAGCGGCAGTTTCCACCGATCGAAGAGCGGACGCAGCGCCTCGCTCTCGCCCGCCGCAAGTCGCTCCATGTGGCGGCGGTCGTCGTCGGCCGTGTCGCCATCGGTCCCGGGCGGCGCCTCGAGCGACATCCACGACACGAGCGCCGCCAAGGGCGCCGGTGCCAATCGCAGCGCTGGATGAACAGGGCACGGCATGAGCTTCGACGCGTGAGATTGGCAGGAAACGCGGCCCCGGGGCGAGGGTTGACTCGCACCGTGGGCGCGGCGACCGCGGTTGGCTCAGGAGCGGGCCGGGCTGGGACAGGCAGCCCGGTTGCCCGTGCCGTCTTTCGCCCCCCTGCCCGGCGCCGTCGCCTTGCCGGAGCCGTCCCGCAAGGGAGTGCCGACCGACTTCGGGTTGCCGCGCGAGGCCGTGCCCTGGCGGCCGGAACCATCGAGCGCCGGCACGCCTCCGTTCGGGCAGAGCGTCGGATCGCACTGCATGCGTCCGTGGCCGCCGCCGCCTCCCGGGCCACGGGCGAACGCAGATCCGGCCGCCAAGGCGAGCGCGAGTGAGGGGACAAGGATGAGTTTTGTCGTTTTCATAGCACCCAGTGGAAGCCCGGAAACGGACGAATCTTACACGTCGCGCCCGCAAAACCGGCACTGCAGCTTCACGCGCCGAGCGTCGTGGATCAGTGGATACGGAGAAACTTGGAAAAAACGAATCGCGCACGAACACGGCGTGTCACGCCCATTCGTGCGCGATGATTGCGCCTTCACAACGCCACGCAGGTTGGCTGCGTGCGGCGTCGGAATGACTGGCTACGGCTGGCCGAAGCGGTCCAATGCCTGCTCTTGCGCGCGAATCTCGCGGTCGAGCCGCTCCCGGGTCTCATTCTGCACCTGGAGCTTCTGCCTGATTTCGTTGCGCGCCTGTGTCTGCGTGGCGGTTTCGAGCTGCTGCCGCAGCCGCTGCTGCTCGGCCACGGTTTGCGTGCGCTCCTGATTCAGAACCTGGATACGCTCGCGAATCTGCGCCATCGCTTGCGCGTTGGCGGCACGTTGCTGCTGGGTCTGCGCGGCACCGACGCCCTGCGCCCCTTGCGCCTGGGCGGCCGCCTGGCCGGCGTGCGTCTGCGGATCGCGAATCCGGTCCTGATCCCGTGTCTGATCTTTGTCGCGCGTTTGATCCGGATCGCGCAGACGGTCCTGATCACGCATCTGATCCTTGTCCCGCGCCTGGTCCGGGTCGCGCAGCCGGTCCTGGTCCCGCGCCTGATCCGGGTCGCGAATCCGGTCTTCGTCGCGAATCCGGTCCTGATCCCGGACCCAATCTGTCGTGCGACTACGGTCGGTGGGAGGCGTCGCACTGCCACGGCCTCCGCCACCCCGTCCCTGTGCGAAGCCGGTGGCCACCGTCGAAATCGCGGCCAGCGCCACGATGCATTTGCGAATCTTGGAGTTCATTTGGAGTATCCCTTTCCAAGAAGTTTAATCCCGCCCGGCCGCCGGGCTTACACGCCTCGCAAGGTATTAGCCCGCTGCGTTTATCCCTGAAGGGTGCCTGTTGTGGCAAAGTCCGCCGGCCGACGTACGCCGCCGGGCTCGCGTGTGCTCCGATCGCCCTGCAGGTGGCGGAGCTTGTCGGGATTACGCATGACGTGGAGGGCGTAAATGCGGCCGCGCCGGATGCCGAAGGTGAAGACCGTCGTCAGCTCCGCGTCGTGGTAAACCAGGAACCCCGGCAGGTTGTTGACGATGGCTGGGCGGTACGTGCGCTCGCCCGGCGCGAAGCGGCGGATGCCACCCGCCAACGCGCGCGCGATGCGATCGGCGCCGAGAATCGGGCGGAGCAACGCACGCGCCTTGCCGCCGCCGTCGGCCACGAGCGTCGCGTGTTCGTCGAAAAGCGCCATCAGCCTCGACACGTCGCCCGTCGCCGTCGCTTGGAAAAAGCGCTCGAACAGCGGTTGACACTTCTCCAGCGAGGTCTCGTAGCGTGGGCGCCGCTCGACCACGTGGCGCTTGGCGCGCACGAGGATCTGACGGCAATTCGCCGGCGTTTTTTTCACGATCCGGGCAATCTCGCCAAATTCGTAATCGAAGACCTCGCGCAGCAAAAACACGGCCCGCTCCGTCGGCGTCAACGCCTCGAGCAGCACGAGAAACGCCAGCGAAAGCGAATCACCGAGGTCGGGATCGGTCGCCGCTTCAACCAGGGGCTCCGGCAACCACGGGCCGACGTACTCCTCGCGCTGCACGCGCGCCGAGTTGAGGTGGTTGATGCAGAGGCGCGTGATGACCGTTGCGAGCCAGGCCCGCAGGGAGCGCAGATCGCGCGGTTGCGCTTTTTGCCAGCGCACAAACGTCTCCTGCACCATGTCCTCGGCATCCATCACGGAGCCAAGCATCCGGTAGGCGATCGAGAACAGGTAACGGCGCTGCTCCTCGAACCGCGCGACTGCCGCCGCGTCAATCGCCGTCTCCATGCGTGCCTCCCTTCCACCGTTCCCCGGCGCGCGAACGCTCCGGGGGCGGACCGATGCCGCCACCGCGCGTGAGCCGCGCGAAGAATTGGATGAGGTTGCCATCGGGATCGCGGAAGAGCATCGACCGCGTGCCCCACGGCTGGTCGACGGGTTCTTGGACAAAGGCGCCGACCAGGGGTTCGAGTCGCGCGCGCTCCACGTCGACGTCCACCACCTCGAAGTCGATCACCACCGTGCGATTCGACGCGGGGATCGCGGCGCCGGCGCCGAAGAGCTCCATCGCCTCCTGGCTGCAGAGCGCGAGCACGGAGTCGCCATGCGCGAACTCAACGTAGTCGTCGCTCCCGACCGGCGTGATCCCGGTGATGGCGCGGTAGAAGCGCGCCAGCGCCGTGACATTGCGAGTCACAATGCGCGTGCACGTCAGCTTCCTGGGAGTCACATCGCGTGTGATTCCGAGCACGCACAAGCGGCAGAACGCGCAACGCGGGGAGCCCGCGTCGGCCGAATCCGCGTAAAACCAGGGCTGCCAGGATGGCGCGTCGCTCACGCCCCACCCCCACAACGACGCCGGCGCCAGCCGACCGTCCGCCGTGACACCTTCGGGAACGCGGGCGGCCCCAGCCCAAGCCTCGCCGGGATCGGAGGAAGTCGGACCGGGAACGAAAAGTCTTTCATGGCATCGTGGGCGCGCGGCGGATCGATCGACCATGCCGCGCGAAAATTCCGTTTGTTCGAAGGAAAGAGACCGGCGAGGGCGTCGCTCTGTGACAGCGCCTGCCTGAAACGCGCCGAAGCCCGCCCCCGGCCCGGCGCAAATCGCGGCGAGCGGCTTGAATCTCACGTTCGCCGCCACTTTTGGCTACACAATGCAGGCGATTCTGGTAGCCGTCGTGCGCCGCCAAAAACAAACCGGTGAGCCTCGCCGCCCGATGAGGGAGAGTTTTTCATCGGATCCTGCGATGAGGGTCGCTGTTTTCGCTGTTCCCCGCCTTCTGCCTGAGGCGAACGGGGGTATGTTATCCGCACGCCGACCGTCTGGGCTCGCTCAGCCATCGCGCTGCCGCCGCCCGGCCATGTCGTATGGTCGCCCCGCCTGTTCACCGTCCACATGTTATCCCGCCTCCTTCTCAGCTTCGCCCGCTTTCCCCGCCTGATTCGGTGGAGTGTCTTCCTCGGCGTCTTTTTTCTTTCGGCGCTCACGCTGCTGCGGTTCGGGACGTATTTGTTCTCTCATTACGGCCGGATGCCGCTCGAACAGGCCGCCGCGGCTTTCGGACTCGGGCTGCGCTATGACCTGAGGATCGTTGCAGGCGCGCTGCTGGCGGTGCTGGCGCTGGGCGCGCTTCCTCCGCTCCATCCGTTTAAGAGCCTCCGGGCGAGACGGTTCTGGTTCATATTGCTCACGGCCTTCGGGGCGGCGCTCGTCGTCTTCTACGCGGCCGACTTTATCCACTATCGCTACCTGCACCAGCGGTTGAACGCCTCCGCCCTAGGGTTCCTCCGCGATGCGCAGATCTCGGCTGGCATGGCTTGGCAGACCTATCCGATCGGGCGCATCGCGCTGGGAATGATCGCGGCGGTGGCGGCGCTGACCACGGGAATCGTGAGGCTGCACCGGCGCGCCGACGCGGGGGCAAGCGCGGACGAGCTGGGCCGCGCCGGGCGGATCACGGCGTTCGCCAGCGCGATTCTGCTGTGCCTCGTCGGCATGTTCGGGCGGATCGGACAATTTCCCCTGCGCTGGAGCGATGCTTTCGGCCTGCGCGACGACGCCAGCGCGCACCTCGCGCTGAACCCGGTTCAGTCGTTCTTCAGCTCGCTGAGCTTCCGCGCTTCGACCTACGACGCCGCTCAGGTGCGCGCCCATGCCGAACGGATGCGCGCGTATCTCGGCGCAGCGGTGGCCGACGATTCGGAGCGGCTGACGTTCGAGCGGCGCGTGCCCGCGCGAACCGGCGCCGCCGCGAGGCCCAACGTCGTGCTCGTGATCTGCGAGTCGTTCAGCGGTTACAAGAGCTCGATGTGGGGCAACCCCCTCGACCCGTCACCCTTTTTCGCCACGCTCTGCCGCGACGGCGTGTTCTTCGACAACTGCTTCACCCCGCACTTCGGCACGGCTCGCGGCGTGTGGGCGACGATCACGGGCATCCCCGATGTCGAGCCGACGAAGACCGCGAGCCGCAATCCGGCGCTCGTCGACCAGCACACGATCATCAACGAGTTCACCGGCTACGAGAAACTCTACTTTCTTGGCGGCAGCTCGAGCTGGGCGAACATCCGCGGGCTCCTCACCAACAACATCGAAGGCCTGCGGCTCTACGAGGAGGACAGCTTCAAGTCGCGCCGCGTCGACACCTGGGGAGTGAGCGACACGAGCCTCTTCCTCGAAACCAACGACGTGCTGCGAGCGCAGACGAAACCGTTTTTCGCGATCATCCAGACAGCGGGCAACCACCGCCCCTACACGATCCCCGAGGAGGACCTCGACGAATTCGCGAGGATCGAGTTGTCGGCCGCCGAGCTGAAACAGGGCGGCTTCGAGTCGAACGACGAGTTCAACGCCTTCCGCTACAGCGATTTCGCCTTCCGCAAGTTCATCGAAGCCGCCCGCAAGGAGTCGTATTTCGAGAACACGATCTTCGTCTTCATCGGCGACCACGGGATCGGCGGCGACGCCGGCACGATGTTTCCCACGGCGTGGACCGAGCAGGGCCTGACGGCCTTCCATGTGCCGCTGCTGCTCTACGCTCCGAAGCTCCTCCCGCCGCAGCGGGTCCATTCTGTCGCCTCGATGGTCGACCTGCTGCCAACCGTGGCCGGCGCCGCGGGTATCTCTTATCGCAATACGGGCCTGGGTCGCGATCTGTTGCGCCAGCAGCAGATCGACGGCGGCCGCAGCAACGTGGCCTTCGTGATCGACCAGCACAACCGCTCGATCGGCGTGGTCCACGGCGCGTATTACGGCAGCCACCAGCGCGAAGGCGGCCGCGAGTCCCTGGCCTGGGCCGACTTTGCGGCGCCTCCGCCCGCCGCGCGCGCCGCGCCCGAGCTGCTGGCCGACTACAAGCAATGGTCGGAGGCGTTTCACGAAACCGCCCGATATCTCCTCTTCAACAACCAGAAGCGGCCGGCGCCGGCTGCAGCCACCACCACGGCCTCCACCTTCCGCCATGCGCCGCGACCCTAGTGATCGAACCGCCGGAGCCTGCGGCTTGTTGCAGCTGCCCACCCGGCGACGCATTCTCCTGATCGTCGCGATCCTCGCCGGCGCGCTCGTAGCGACGCGCAACGCCACCCGGGAGAGCTTCGCCGCGCCCGAGTTCATCCCGGCTTTCCGCGCGGTCGACCGGGCGGGCGCACCTGATACGGCGCCCTATTTTGCGCGCGCCTGGATCACCCCCGAAGGCCACGCAGCGTCCGTGCATAGCAGCACCATCTGCCTGCTGCCGAGCGGCGATCTTTTCGCCGCGTGGTATGGCGGCACGCGCGAAGGCGCAGCCGATGTGGCGCTGTTCGCCTCGAGGCTCACGCCGGGGAAGAACACCGGGGCGTGGGGCCGGCCGGCGAAGATCGTCGACCGCGAGCTCGCCGAGTCGGAACTCGACCGTCGCATCAAAAAAGTGGGCAACGCGGTGGTGTTCGCCGACCGCGCCGGGACCTTGTGGATGATCTACGTGAGCGTCTCGCTCGGCGGCTGGTCGGGCAGCGCGCTCAACATCAAAACCTCGCGCGACGAAGGCCTCACCTGGAGCGAAAGCCAGCGGCTCACGCTCAATCCGTTCCTCAACATCAGCACGCTCGTGCGCAACAAGCCAATCCACGCGAACGACGGCCGGATCGGCGTCCCGGTGTATCACGAATTCGCACAGAAGTTTCCCCAGATGCTGTGGCTCACGCCCGACGCCGACGGGCGCGTGGAGGACTATCAGATCCGCAATCTCGCGACCGAAGTGGGGCTGATCCAGCCCACCCTCGTGCCGCTTGGCGGCGATCGCGTGCTCATGATGCTGCGCGATGGCAGCGCCACCCGACGGCTGCGCACCGCATATTCCGACGACAACGGCTGGACATGGTCGGCCACGGCGACGAGCGAGCTGCCCAACCCCGATTCGGCGGTGGACGCGCTGCGCCTGCGCGACGGGCGCATCGTGCTGGCCTACAACCACGCCGAGAATGGACGCGGCAATCTTCGCCTCGCAGTCTCGGCGGATGACGGCCGCTCCTGGCAGGCCGGACCGGTGATCGAGGCGGCGGGCGACGGGGAGTTTTCCTATCCGCAACTCGCCGCGGACCGGCGCAGCCGTATCCACCTCATCTATACGTGGAAGCGTGAGCGGATCCGTCATGTTGAGTTCAATGCCGCCTGGCTCGATCGCGGCGGCGCCACCACGGCGAGCGTCGCCCTGAACCCATGAGCGACACCCTCGATCCGGTCCTTTACGGCCTCGTCTGCACGGCCACGCTCTGGCTCGCACTGCTGTGGGCCGCGGCGCGGCTCCAGGCGGCCGCGGCGGGCTGGATCATGAAGCTCGTCCTGGGTGCGGCGACCGTCCCGCTCCTCTTCTGGCCGGCAACCGGGCTGCCGCTGTGGAAATGGGTGTTCGGCTTTTGCCCCAACCCGAGCCTTCCGCTGCTGGGCCTGGTGTGCGGCGCGCTCTGGCAGCGCCTGTTTGGCGTGGTCGTGTTCACGACGGGGGACTTCCGCGCCGCCTGGGTGTTCGGCGCCGTCGCCGGTTGCGTGCTGTATCTGCCGCCCCTCGGCCTCGGCACCGCCGACCTGTATTACTGGGGCTGGCATCATTCCCTCGCGGTGTGGGTCATCGCCGGCTGCGCCGTTCTGTTTTTGTGCTGGGGCAACCGCCTCGGCGTACTGTTCGCCGCGGCTCTCGTGGCCTATGAACTGCAGGCGCTCGATTCGCCCAACGGTTGGGACTACGTGATCGACCCGTTCTACTGGCTGATCAGCTCGAGCGTACTGCTCGCGCGCGCGGCGGGAGCATGGCGGAAGCGCCGCCGGCAAAACCAGGCTGCCGGCGACACGCCCGTCGACGCCGAAGCCGCCGGTGCCGCGGGTTCGCTGCAGGCCGCGGAATCGGTGGGAGCCCCCGGCGAACGGATCGCCTGAGGCGGCCCCGGGGCGCGTCCACGCCCGGGCGCAGGCCGCTGTTTCCAGCTCCTTCGCTTTGACGGACGGCCCGAGCGCCATCCATTTCTTCATCATGGCCTCCCGTCGCGACGACTACCTCATCCGCATGATCGAACAACTGCGGCAGTTCGTGGCCGAGGCGCTGCGGCGGCGCGAAAGCGGCCAACTCGATCTCGCGCTGGTGATGCTGATGCAGGCTCAGGAAAAACTCTTCGCGCGCCCGACGGCGGGGTTCATCGCTCTGCCCCTCGACGAACAGCTCCGCCTGCTCACGCTCGATGAGCCGCCGGAGACCGCCCGCGAGAAAACGCTGCTCTACGCCGAGCTGCTCAAGGAGGCGTCGAAAGTCTATCGCGCCCGGGACCAGCGCGAACTCGCGACGAGCGCGCTGCAACTCGCGCTGCAGGTCACGCTGATCGCCGCGATCGCTTCACCCTCCCATCGCGAGACGCTGCGCCTCGAGGCCGCCGCCCTGCTGGGCGAACTCACCCCGGAGCTCTCGCCGGACGAACTCCACGCCCCGGTGCAGGCGCTGCTCGCCGAGCTCGGCCTCGCTCCACGGTCGTAGAGGCCGGTATCCAACCGGCCCTACAGCCACGCGCCGTCACGGCAGCTCGTAGGTCTCGACGAGCGTGACGCCGGTCGCGCCGTTCACGCCGTCGACAAGCACGGTGTAGGCGCCCGGAGCGAGCGTGATGACGATCGCCGCATCCTTGCTGTCCGCCGGCAAGGCGAAGGCTCCGGTGGCGGCCGTTGCCGCCACGACCTGGGCGTTGCCGGACCAGTTGTCGTTCTGCGCGATGACGGCCGGACCGGCGTAGACGCGCAGGCGCGGATCGGCCAGCCCGCCGGTCACGCCGAAGCCGCCGAGCGTCGGTCCGACCGCGCGGATGAGCAGCTTCTTCGGCGTGTTGCCCGTCACGATCACCCCGGCGATCAGGACCTGTTCACCCTGGCCCACATAGCCGCGGGTCGACAGATTCACCAGGCGGGCCGGATTGCCCGACACGTCGTAGACCTCGACCAGCGAAACCCCCGAACCACCGTCGGCGCCACTCACCATCGCCGTATAAGCGCCGGGCTGCAGCGTGGTGAGGATCGCCGAATCCGCGCTGCCGGCGCGGAACTCGAAGGCCCCAATCGTCGTGGCCGCCTCTTCAATCTGCGCCGCGTTGGCCGCCGTGCTCCAGCCGGCGTTGGTCGCGAGAGCGTCGCCGCCCTGGTAGAGCGTGAGCTGGGGCCGGGCCAGCGTGGCGCCGACACCATAGCGGCCGAGCGCCGGGCCGGCGGCACGGATGAGAAGGGTCTTGGGCTCGGTGCCTTGCAGCACGAAACCGGCGATGAGCACATTGTCGCCCGTTCCGACTTGCGCGCGGCCGGACGCATTCGCCATCCGCCTGACCGCAGGCACGGTGTCAATCAGGCCTGCGATCGGCACCGCGGTTCCGTCCGGCATCGTCACCGTGCCGGCAATCTGGCCGCTCCCGATGTCGATGTTGCCGGAGACCTTGAGCTCGTCGGCCGTAGTGAGATCGAAACTACCACTCTCCGTGAGCGCGCCGGTGACGCCCACCGCCTCGGCGCCGATGATCGTCACCGCCAACACTTCGCCGTCGGTGCCGATCATCAGGTGGATCGTGAGCGGCACGGTGCCGATGCCGACAGCCTCATAATAACCGGCGGCCGCCCAGTTCGTCGCCGGCGAGACGTCGGCGGCAAACGTGAGCGCAACTTCATCGACGGCACCGGCGAGCACGCCGTCGATGATCCGGCCGCGGAACACGGGGCCGGCCTCGAGGCTGGCGAGCTGCGTCGACGCGCCGGTGAACTCACCGTCTTCGTTCACCGTGGCGTTGACGAGATAGCCCGCATCGGTCGCGGGCAGATACGCGAGCAGCACGGCTTCGCCGCTGTCGCGCACCAGGAGCGCGAATTCGCCCGCCGGAGACGCCGCACCGTCGGTGATCCGGCCGAAATAGGTGCCAGCGTAGGCCACCGCCTCCACCGTGACGGTCGCGACGCCGCTGGTCACGCTGCCGGCCGAGTTGGTGACGACGACCGTATAGCCGCCCGCCTGGCTGCGTCGGATCGCGTTCAACGTGAGCGCCGCCGAAGTCGCGCCGGAAAGCGGCTCGCCCTCGAAATACCACTGGTAGGTGACCGCGGTCTGGCTCGAGGCGGAAACGCTCAGCGCCACGGTGCCGCCGTTCCGGACCGACTGGTCCTGAGGCTGCTGCGTGATCACCGGCTGGCTGTTGACGATCGTCAGCGTGGCCGTGGCGGAGCCGGTGTAGTTGAGATCGGATACGGTGGCGGCCACCTCGTAGCTCCCGATCGCCGACGGCGCCGCGGCGTCGCCGGCGTAGGTCACCGTGGTGGCCAGCCCGGCGGGCGTGGTGCTCACCGAGGCGCTCTTCGCCGTGCCGTCGTAGCTGTGATCGAGGTCGCCCAACGTCACGATCGCGGTTGCCTTGAGAATGTCCGCAGCAAGGCCGGTGGGCTGCACGAGCATGTAGTTGCCCGCGGCGGTCCCGGTCAGGGCGAAGCCGGACGCGGTCACAGGCTTGGCCGTGCCGGCATCCGCGGTGGCAAAAGCCGCGGTCGCACCCGAGGAATCCAGGGCGACGTCATCGCTTCCGATCACGCCCGCAAGCACAGCGGCGCTCACGTCAAGCGTGGCGAGCGTCGTGGTGTCGTAAGTCTTGTTGTTCGCAACGACGCCGGTGACCGTGAGGCCCGCCGGACTGATCACGAGCGTGCCTGCGGCGGAGCCGGTGAAAGTCGGATCGACGATTGTCGCGGTGACGGCGTAGCTGCCGGCGTCGACTGGTGCGAAAGTCGCGTAAGCGCCGGAGGCTTCGCCGAGGATGGCAAAGCTCGCCGGCGACGCCCCGCCCGCCTGGCTCGTCACGCCATTCTGCGTGCTGCCGGCGTAGGTCCCGATGTCCGCCAGGATCGCGATTGAAAGCACCTTCGTCTCATCGACCGCCAGAGCGCCGGCGTGGACGGCGGCCGTCGCGAGATCGGAGCTGATCGCATAGACACCGTTGCCGACCACATTGCCACTCGCACGTCCGGTGACCCGGACCGCGAGTGTGCGATTGATCGCCGAGGCGCAGGCCGACAGATCGCCGCTCGTGACGAGCGGCAGGGGGACGCCGTCGTAGCTGAAGGTGGCGAGCAGGCCGGCGGGCGTCGTCGTTGCACTGGCCGCTTTCGCCGTGCCGTCGTAAACGGCCGCGAGATCCGCGAGGGTCACGGCGGCTTCGAGCGCTTTGACGGCGATCGGGGCGGAGGTGCCGGTGACGGAGCCGCTCGTCGCGTGGGGCCCGGTCGCGGTCACCGTCTGGTCGCCCGCGGTGAACGACGTCACGCTGAAGGTGCCGGCGCCGTTCGTGAGTACCGCAGCCGCGGGGAGCGTGGCGAGTGTATCGCTGCTCGTGATACTCACGGAACCGGCGTAGGCGGTGTCGGTGTTGTCAAAGGCGTCGAGCGCGGTGACCGTCACGTTCACGGCGCTGCCGGCCGGGACCGTGGCGGGCGCACTCACCCGGAAGCCCGCCGCCGCCGCCGGACTCACCGTCACGTCGGTGGAAGTGCCGGTGACCGTGGCCAGGAGGGTGTCGGTCGCCGTCACGCTGGCCGTTCCGGCGGTCTTCAGCGTGACTCTAAAAGTGCCCGCGCCGCTTGTCAGCGTGGCGTCGGCCGGCAGCACGGCCGCCGGGTCGCTACTCGTGAAGTGCACCGCACCGGCGTAGACGGTCGCGACATTGTCGAAGGCGTCCAGCGCAGTAACGCCGACGTTGACCACCAGGCCGGCGGTCGCCGAAGCCGGCGCCGTGACACGGAGGCGGAGCGCGGCCGCGGCGT
>DASWVO010000226.1:0-14392 GCA_036406235.1 Opitutaceae bacterium | reverse complement strand
CAAACGCTCGGGAACACCTTGCCCGAGCGCGGGCAGACTGTGAAAACGCGCGGGCACTGTTCGCCCGAGGCCGGGCAAGCCTCGCCTATGCCTGGGCAAGCGTTGCAAACGCCCGGGCAGCGGACATGGCGCGCTGGTCGTCGCTCACCTGCGTTAAGCCGTAAGCCTTCCAGCCGGCTGAAGGTGGAACGCGACCTCCCCCTCGACAGGCTCGGAGCAGTGAGCCTGTCGAAACGGCGGGCGCGTTTTGCTCGCGTTAAGCCAGCGACGGCGCTCGGAGATCGCTGTCCACCTTTTAGTGCCGACGGCCGTAGTCGACGGGCGAGGAGGGAATGTGTTGTTCGCTGATGAACACTGCCTGTAGCCTCCGCGGCGCATGAAAACGACCTGGTTGCTGCTGTGGACCGTGTTGTGTGTGCCGTTGGGCTACGCTGCGGAGCGTGCCGATGGCGTGGACGTGTTTCAGGCCGGCTTGCGGGCCTTTCAGGCCAATGGCCCTGATGCGCTGCTCCGCACCTGGTATAGTGCGGAGGAGCCGGAGAAAGTGGCGGATCTGCGGAAAAAACTCGGCGCGATGTCGCACGACCTCGGCGAAGTGGTCGACACGGAGGTGTTCGCGCCGCGCAACCTCGGCCGCCACGTGCAGCGACTCTACGGCGTGATCTATTTTCGCAAGCGTCCGCTGTGGTTGCGCGCTGAATACTACTCGATCGACGGTCGCAGCGGCTTCATCGCCTTGGAATTCTCGAAAACGGCCGACGACATCCTGCCGCTGGCGATCGGCGTCGATTCGCACTGAGGCGGACGCGCCGCCGGCCGCGTGTCACGCCGCGAGCCGGTCGCGGTGATGCGGACGCGTGAGGTCGAGCACGGGCCCGAGCGGGACGATCCGCGACGGGTTCAGCTCGGTGTGCGTCATGTAGTAGTGCGCCTTGATGTGGGAAAAATTCACGGTCTCGGCGATGCCTGGATACTGGTAAAGGTCCTGGAGGTAGCCCTGAAGATTCGGATAATCGACGATGCGGCGCAGGTTGCACTTGAAGTGGCTGTAGTACACCGCGTCGAAGCGGATCAGAGTGCAGAACAGCCGCCAGTCGGTCTCGACCGGTTGCGAGCCGAAGAGATAGCGCCGGTCGCCGAGCCAGACCTCGAGGGTATTGAGCGTGGCGAAGAGCGCCCGCGCGGCGGTCTCGTAAGCGGCCTGCGTGGTGGCGAAGCCGGCGCGATAAACGCCATTGTTCACGCGCTCGTAGATCGTGGCGCTGAGCTCGGCCTGCGCCGCGGCGATCGACGGGGGAAAGAGATCGGGCGTGCCGGCGTCGGGCGGGGCGAAGACGTTGTTGAACATCCGGCAGATGTCGTCCTCGGAGTTGTTGACGATGCGGCGCAGGTGTTTGTCCCAGAGAACCGGCACCGTCCAGCGCCCGCGGAAACGCGGGTCGGTCATCAGGTAGGCTTCGCGCAGGAACGCAAAGTTGTTGATCGGATCGCGCGAAAAACCCGGACCGTCGCGAAAGGCCCAGCCGCGTTCGTCGCGCACCGGGTCGACCACCGTGATGCCGATCATCGCCTCGAGGCGCTTCAGGCGGTGCGCGATCAGCGTGCGATGAGCCCAGGGGCAGGCGAGGGAGATGTAGAGATGATAACGGCCCGGCGCGGGAGCGTAAGGCGTCGATCCGTCAGTGCTCACCCAGTCGCGGAACGCGTCTTCCTGGCGCTGAAATTCGCCGGTGGCGATGGTCTCGTTCGGAAATTGGCTGTGCGCGCGCATGCTCTAGAGTGACGGGCGAGGGCACGGCGCGCAAACGGAGGCGGCGAATTTTGCGGAAACGCCCGGGGGCGGCCCGCGCGCTTATCCGCGGAACGCGACCGCCGGAGGGAGCTTCCGCTTCGGGCGATTGTGCGCTAGGCTCTCCTCGGCCAATCCCATCCATGAACAAGCCGATCCCCAATCCTCCGGGCAGGTTTCAACCGCAGCCGCGCACGTGGTTCTGGTATTTTCTGGTGACGATGCTGGTGCTGTGGGCCTGGCAGGAACTGTTCCAGCAGGTCGCCGTTCGGACAATCAGCTACAGCGAATTCAAGAGCCACCTGACGGCCGGCGAGGTGTCGGAGGTGGCGATCGAGGACGCGCAGATCACCGGGCGCATCACGCCGCGTAGTGAACCCGCCACGACAGCGCCGGAGGCGGCGCCGGCGACTGCGGAGAATCCGCCGGCGGCGGCACCGCCCGAGCCTTACCTGTTCCGCGCCGTGCGGGTGGAGGACCCGGAGCTGGTGAAGGAGCTGCAGGCGGCGAAGGTGGAATTTCACGGCGTGCGGCCCGGTTTCCTCTCCCAGTTCCTGATGGCGTGGGTGCTGCCGATCCTGCTGCTCGCGGGCATCTGGATTTTCATCAGCCGGCGGTTCAGCCGGGCGGGCGAGTCGGTGCTCGCCATCGGCAAGAGCCGGGCCCGGCTGCACGCCGAGAAGAAGTCCGACGTGACCTTCAACGACGTCGCCGGCTGCGACGAGGCGAAGTTCGAGCTCAGGGAGGTCGTGGAGTTCCTGCGCCGGCCGGAGCAGTTCCAGCAGCTCGGCGCGCGCATCCCCAAGGGCGTGCTGCTCGTCGGCCCGCCCGGCACGGGCAAAACGCTGCTCGCCCGCGCCGTCGCCGGCGAGGCGAAGGTGCCGTTCTACTCGATCAGCGGGAGCGATTTTGTGGAGATGTTCGTCGGTGTGGGCGCGGCGCGCGTGCGCGACATGTTCCAGCAGGCGAAGCAGAGCGCCCCGTGCATCATCTTCATCGACGAACTCGACGCGATCGGCCGCCAGCGCGGCGTGCACATGGGCGTGGTGAACGACGAGCGCGAGCAGACCCTGAACGCCCTGCTCGTCGAGCTCGACGGCTTTGAGGCCAACGTCGGCGTGATCGTGCTCTCGGCCACCAACCGCCCCGAGGTGCTCGACCGCGCGCTGCTGCGCCCGGGACGCTTCGACCGCCAGGTGCTCGTCGATTCGCCCGACCTCGCCGGCCGCGAAGCGATCCTGAAGGTGCACGCGCGCAACAAGCGGATCGAGGCGGAGGTGGACCTGCACCGCATCGCGGCGGCGACGGTCGGCTTTTCGGGGGCGGATCTGGCGAACCTGCTGAACGAGGCGGCCCTGCTCGCGGCCCGGCGCAGCGCGCCGGCCGTGGGCCAGGCCGATCTCGAGGAGGCCGTGGAAAAGGTCGTCGCCGGCCCGGAACGCAAGAGCCGGCGTCTGCGCGAGCAGGAGAAGCGCCGCGTGGCGTATCATGAAGTTGGACACGCGCTCGTCATGGCCTTCAGCCCGCATGCCGATGCGGTGCACAAGATCAGCGTCATCCCGCGCGGCCGGGCCGCGCTCGGCTACACCATGCAGCGGCCGACCGAGGATCAGTTTCTCCTCACGCGCACCGAACTCACCGACCGCATCCGCGGCCTGCTCGGCGGGCGGGCTGCGGAGGACGTGGTGCTGGGCGAGGTGAGCACGGGCGCCCAGAACGATTTGGAACAGGCCACCGCAATCGCCCGGCAGATGGTGGCGGTCTACGGCATGAGCGAACGCATCGGCCTCGCCAACTGCGCCCAGCGCCCCGGCAGTTTTGTCGGCCCTGAGTTTTCGCTCCAGCGCGACTGCAGCGAGGCGACGGCGCGCGAGATCGACGAGGAGGTGCGCCAGCTCCTCGCCCGCGCCTACGACGAGGCGCGAGAGCTGCTCACTGTGCGGCGCGATTTGCTCGAGCGCGTCACCACCGAGCTTCTCGAGCGGGAGACGATCGATGGCCCGAGGTTTTATCAGATGATCGGCCGGGAGATGCCGCGGGCGAAGGAGGCTGCGCCCGTGCCGCAGGCGGCGAGCGTGGCCGCTGCGAAATAGTGTGACGCCGTAATGTTGCCTCGGGTGGGTCGGGCTTTCGAGGGTGTCATGAATTTCTGGGCTGCGATTGCCCGAGGTAGCGCGATGCCTCAGCCCGCGCGCGAGGGAGCAACGAACGCGGGCTGAAGCAGCGCACTACGGGAGTGCGTTCGGAAAAGGCCATAACACGCTCTACGCTCGAGCTGGCGCGCTCCTGCCCTGGACGCCCGAGGTGTCCTTCAGGCGACGCCCTTGCCTATGCCGCCGTTGAGGGTGCACGGCGCTTCGGCCGGACGGGCGATCTCGGCGTCGATGGGCTCCTCCTGTTTGGAGCTGCCCTTGCGGTATTGCATCGGGGAGACGCCGTAGGTCGCGTGAAACGCCCGGCTGAAACTGAAGACCGAGTTGAAGCCGCATTTTTCGGCGATCTCCGACACGCGGGCGTTGCTCATGCGAAGCAGGCCGCAGGCGCGTTCGAGGCGCAGGCGCCGCAGGTGGCGTCCGATGCTCACGCCGCAGGAGGCGCGGAAGCGGGCCCGCAAGTGCGCCGTGCTGATGCCGAGGTCGCGGGCGAGCTCCTTCACGCCGAGGGCGCTGCCGGAGCGGTGCACGAGGAGGTTGACCTGCGTGACGAAGCTCGGGGCGCCGGGAGGAGCCTTCGGCGTGTGGGCGTCGAACTTCGACTGGCGTAGTCGGGAAAGCAATACAGCGAGGAGGAGCACGGGCAGCTCGGTCGTGCCCTTCGTCTGGTAGGCCTGCACGAACTCCACAAGCAACTGCCGGATTTCCGGCGTCACCTTGAACGGCTGAAAGCGAAGATCCTGCAGCGCATCGATGTCGGAATACTCGAACGTGATGAAAAGCCAGTGCAGCTGGGTCTTCTCGGCCGGAAGGTAGTGGTGGAATTGAAACGGCAGCACGAGCAGGCCGTGCGGCGGCCGCAGGTGAAATTCGCGGTCGTCCACAAACATCGGCACGGCGCCTTTCAACGGCACGATCAGCACGCACCGGTGGTGCAGGGCGCGTCCGCGCGCCGGCTGATTGAGTTCCGCCGTGTTGCTGCGCTGAAAACAAGCGAGGTTTTCCGGCAGGACCAGCGCATCGGAGCGACGCCCGTGGAGCAGCGGCTGCGCGGGGTGGGGCAGCTTCTTGACGAGGGAGGCGAGCAGACGCGACGACGACGGCCGGGTCATATTAATTGTGTTAACAAGTTCGTCACTTTTGCCATTTTTTCAGCGACGGTCCAGCTGGTATGATCGGCGGACTAAGCCACATGTTCGTCGCCCACGAATCGACTGTTGTTCCGAGCCATCGTCCGCGGGGCGCGTGGGCGGAAAATTCCGCTAGCCGGGCGCCGGTCGGAACCGGGGTGGGCGCGTCGCAGAGGGCGGCCGATCGCCCGCGTTACGAGCGACTTGTCCGCAGAATCCGGGCCGCAGCCTCGGTCTGTTGTTTTTTCTTCATGCCCATCGCAACCTCTGTCGCCGCTCCTGCTCCGATCGATGTCATGCCCCTCCCGGCGGAAATTCGCGCCGTCTCGGGCCGGCTCGCCGTCACGAAGAATTTTTCCGTTGCGGTGACGGGTCACACGGACGCGCGCCTCTCGGCGGCGATCGCCCGCGCGTTGCGTCACTGCGAAGAGCGCACGGGCCTCACGTTCGGGCGTACGGCGGACGGGCTTTTCGCGCGTGCGGACGACCCCGCGCGCGCGTCGCTCGTCGTCGCGTGTGCCGGGCCGGCCGCGGATCTTCCGCAACTCGGCGAGGACGAGAGCTACACCCTCGACATTTCCGCGGAGCGCGCGGTGTTGCGGGCTCCGATGCTCCTCGGCGCGTTGCGCGGACTCGAAACGCTGGGGCAGTTGTTGCAGGGCGATGCCGACGGCTGGTTTCTGCCGGCGGTCGCCATCCGCGACCGGCCGCGTTTTCCCTGGCGCGGTTTGTTGATCGACGTCTGCCGGCACTGGCAGCCGATCGAAGTCATCAAGCGCAACCTCGACGCGATGGCCCTCGTGAAGCTCAACGTGCTGCATCTGCACCTCACCGAGGACCAGGGCTTCCGGGTGGAGAGCAAAAAGTTTCCGCGGCTGCATGAGCTCGGTTCCGACGGAAACTATTTCACGCAAGACGAGATCCGGGAAATCGTCGCCTATGCGGCGGAGCGCGGCATCCGCGTGGTGCCGGAGTTCGACATCCCGGGCCACGCCGCGAGCTGGGTGGTCGGACACCCGGAACTCGCCAGTGCCCCGGGACCCTACGTCCTCGTGCGCACCTGGGGCGTTTTCGACTCGACCCTCGATCCGACCAACGAAGCCGTGTACACTTTTCTCGATACCTTCCTGGGAGAGATGGTGTCGCTCTTTCCCGATCCTTATCTCCACATCGGCGGCGACGAGAACAACGGCGCACAGTGGAGCGCGAACCCGCGCATCCAAGCCTTCATCCATGAGCACGGGCTTCACGACAACCACGGTCTGCAGGCTTACTTCAACCGCCGCCTGCAGGAGATTCTGGCAAGGCACGGCCGGAAGCTCGTCGGCTGGGACGAAATCCTGCATCCGGACCTGCCGAAGACCGCCATCATTCAGTCGTGGCGCGGCGCGCAGGGGCTGGCGGATGCCACCCGCGCCGGCCACACCGTGCTGCTTTCCAACGGCTACTACATCGACCTGAGCGAACCGACCTCGAAGCACTATCTCAACGATCCGCTGCCGGTCGACACGCCGCTCGCGCCCGAGGAGCAGGCTCGCGTCCTCGGCGGGGAAGCCACCATGTGGTCGGAGTGGGTTTCACCCGAAACCATCGACTCGCGCATCTGGCCGCGCACCGCCGCGATCGCGGAGCGCCTGTGGTCTCCACGCGACGTCACCGACGTCGACGATATGTATCGACGACTCGGTTACGTGAGCCGGCGCCTCGCCGAGGCCGGATCGCGGCACGAAGCCAACCGCGAGCCGATGCTGCGCCGCTACGCCGGCGATCGCGCGACGGAGGAATCCCTCGCCGCGCTCCGTGAACTCGTGGCGCTCGTCGAGCCGGTCAAGGGTTATCAGCGCGGTCGCGAGCAGCCGGAGACCACGCAGTTCACTCCGCTCACTGGCCTGGCCGACTGCGCGACGCCCGACAGCCAGCCGTCTCGTGAGTTTGCGAAACAGGTGGAGACGGTCGTGTTTGGCGATGCTGAGGCCGCCTCGCTCGCCCCGTGGTTTGCCGAATGGGGGCGTCTCGCCGGCCGGGTGCGGTCGGCAGCCGCCGCGTGCGGCCCGCGCGAGGGGGAGCTCATGGCGCTCGCCGACCAGTTGAGCGAAGCGTCGCAGGCGGCCGGGGAGGCGCTGGCGATGCTCGCGAGCCAGACGGAGACGGCCGATCTGGCCTGGCGCGAAGCGATGTTTGCGTGCCTGGATCGGGCCGGGACGCCGCGCGCCGCGGTCGAGTTGCCGCTGGTGGCCCCGGTGAGACTGCTGGTGGCGGCGGCGATTGAGAAAACCCGTCGAGGCACGATGCCGCCGGACGCGTGGCGCGCGCATCTCCCCGCGATCGCGTTTCCGAAGAAACCGGAATGAGGGCGACCATGAAGCATCGGCGCGTGGCAGGCAGCCCCGGTCGACCAGACCAAGGCCAGTCGCAGACTGGCCTTGCGCCACGCATCCGCCGTTTCTGTCCATCCCCGCTTTCTCGTTAACGCAATTTGCCCGTCCGCCATGAGCCACACCCCATCTCCCGCCCCCTCCGTAGTCGGCTATAATCGCTTCCTGCTTCTCGTCGCAGGGCTGGGTGGCCTGCTCTACGGCGTGGATGTCGGCATCATCGCCAGCGCGCTGCCATATCTCGAAGCGACGTCCCGGCTGAGTGCCGGGCAACTGTCGTTCATCGTGGCGGCGGTGCTGCTTGGCAGCGTGATCTCGACGCTGTTCGCCGGCCTGCTGGCCGACTGGCTGGGGCGCAAGCGACTTATGGCGCTGAGCGGCGTGCTCTTTGTGGTCAGCATTCCCACGATCGCGCTGGCGAAGGGCTACGGCGCGCTCGTATTCGGTCGCTTGTTACAGGGCGTGAGCGCCGGCCTGATCGGTGTCGTCGTGCCGCTGTACCTTGCGGAGTGTCTCTCCGCGGCGCATCGCGGAAAGGGCACCGGCATTTTCCAATGGCTGCTGACGCTCGGCATCGTGGCCGCGGCGCTGATCGGCATCTACTTCAGCATCCGCGTCGAGGAAGTCGCGAAGCTTGGCGACCCGGAAAAGCTCCTCGCGTTCAAGGACGCCGCCTGGCGCCGGATTTTTTGGGTGTCGTTGCCGCCGGGGCTGCTCTTTGTGATCGGGAGTCTGATCGTGGCGGAGTCGCCGCGCTGGCTTTTCCGCCGCGGTCGGAAAGATGCGGCGCGCGCCGCGCTCCTCCGCTCGCGCAATGAGGCGCAGGCGGCGCTGGAGTTGAAGGAGATGGAGGACAACGCGGCGGCCGAGCGGGCGAGGACCGCTGCCGGTGGCGCGGCCGTGCGCGAGTCGCTCCTCCGCCGCAAATACGTCATCCCGTTCCTGCTTGCGTGTGTGATCCTCGCCTGCAACCAGGCGACGGGCGTCAACTCGATCATCGGCTACAACACGACCATCCTCCTGCAGAGCGGCCTCTCCGACGTCGCCGCGCACTGGGGCTACGTGGTGCTCACCGTCGTCAACTTCCTCGTTACGATGGCCGGCGTTGCGCTGGTGGACCGCAAGGGCCGCAAGTTCCTTCTCTCGCTCGGTAGCGCTGGCATCGTGGCGTCGCTGATTGTCGTCGGCGTCCTCTTCCGCAACACGGAGAGCCAGCGGGTCGATGTGCGCGATGCCGTGCAGGCAGCCGTGACCGATGCGCAGACGCTTTCGCTGAAATTCGACCCTGCGGCGGCGGAGCGCCTGCAGGCGGACCGAGAAACGAGCCGCAACGGCAGAGGCCCGAGCACGATGGTGCTGATCTACTCTTACGGCGACTTTCGCACGTCGACTACGGCGGTGCGCTCCGATGACCCGACCGCAAAGCCGGTCGAGATCAAGCGCGAGAATTGCGTGCCGGCCAACCGCGTTGTGGCGTTCTTCGCCAATCCGTTTGGCGATCTTGAGGCTGCGCGCACGGCGCCGCTCACGATCGAGAATGCACTCGTCACGCCCGTGCCGGGCGCGCGCAGCGGCTGGTTTACGGCGATCTTCATCTTCTGCTTCATGGCGTTCTTTGCGATCGGGCCCGGCGTTTGCGTGTGGCTCGCGCTCTCCGAGCTGATGCCGACGCGCATCCGCTCCAACGGCATGAGCATCGCCCTGCTGATCAACCAGGCGGTGTCGACGGGGATCGCCGCGGTGTTTCTGCCGACCGTAGGGAAATATGGATACTCGACCATGTTCTTCGTCTTTGCCGGCTGTACCGTGATCTACTTCGTCACTGCGGCGTTTTTCCTGCCGGAAACGAAGGGGCGCACGCTCGAGGAGATCGAGGCGCATTTCGAGAAACGCAGGGCCGGGGCTCCGACGAGGAATGAGGTCACGGCTTGAAGACGGAAGCACTGCAGCGAAACGCTTCGGTCAAACGCATCGCTGCCGCGGTCCTCGCGACCGTGTGCGTTCTTCCCTCGCGCCCTGTGCGCGAACGCAGCCGAGAGATTACGCCGCCTACGTAAATCCGTTTGTCGGCACCGCATTCGCAGTTGATCGACGCGGTGGTCGAAAAGTATCCGCAGCACAGGCTCGCGACCTCAACGGCGAGCCCGAAAGAAAAAGCGCTTTCTCTGCGCGGCAGCGCGCAGGAAGACGATCCGCTCGCGCTCGAAATCTTCGACCTGCAGGCGAAGGTCATGGGCGTGCACATCGCCAATCTGATGATGGCCTTCGATGCGGAGTTTGTCGTGATCGACGGCGGTTTGCTGAATCCGGAAGCGACGACCGTCGAGTTCCGGGCGCGTGACCTCCGCACGTTGCGCACGGAGGCTCGACGGTACTTTTTCCCGGTTCAGCGCGAGCGCGTCAAAATCGTGCCGGCAACGCTCGGCGAACTCTCGCAAGCGGTCGGGCGCGGGCCTCGCGGCGTTATACACGGAGCGGGCCGAGA
The DNA here is from genome assembly GCA_036406235.1 of Opitutaceae bacterium. GTDB lineage: Bacteria > Verrucomicrobiota > Verrucomicrobiia > Opitutales > Opitutaceae > DASWVO01. The sequence continues at coordinate 4,460 of DASWVO010000226.1, read as the reverse complement.
AAAGTAACCGACGTTCGAATACGGAGTTCGCGTGCGAGCCTTGATTTGAAGCGGCGCCGTCTCCCTTACGGCGTCGGCTCGATCCTGCCGGCGACGTGCGCCCGCGCGAGCGCGGAAAGCTCGGCGACTACGGACGCATACTGCGGATCCGCGGCGAGATTTTTCAACTCGTGCGGATCGGCGACGGGATCGGTCAGCATCGCGCCGGCGCCGGGTCCGAAGAATTCCGCGTAACGCCAGCGCTCGGTGCGGACGACGACGCCCGTGATCCCGCGCGCGCGCTCGCTCCACACCGTGTAGGCGGGGCGTCCCCAGGCTTTTGCCGGCTCGTTGAGCAGCGGCGCGAGGCTTGCGCCTTCCAGGTCTTTTGCCGCCGGCAAGCCGCAGAGGTCGACAAGGGTGGGGTAGAGATCGACCGATTCGACGACGCGCGGCGAGGGCTGGCCGTTTCCTTTGACGCGCGGATCGTGGATGATGAGCGGAACGCGCGTGCCCTGTTCCCATAGCGAGCCGGCCTTGGACCATTTGCCTTTTTCACCGAGCTGGTAGCCGTGATCGCCCCAGAACACGACGATGGTGTTGTCGCGCAACCCGAGCCGGTCGAGTTCGCCGAGCACGCGGCCGACGTTCCAATCGACGTAGGAAATGCAGGCGAGGTAGGCGCGGATCATCTCGCGGGCCTCCTGGGGCGTGGCGTCGCGCTGGATGAACAAATCGGCGTTGATCGGGCGGATCGAGCCGGCAGGGAAACCGGCCGGCACGGTCGGGCGGGGCGCGAAGTCGGGCGGAAGCTGTATCTTATCGACTGGATACAGATCGAAGAAGGTCTTCGGTGCCACGAGTGGGCTGTGCGGCTTGGAGAAGCCGCAGGCGAGGAAGAAGGGGGGGCCGCCGGCTTTCTGTTGGCGCAGGTAGTCGATCGCGCGATCGGCGACGACCGTATCGCCGAGCTTCGCGATCGCGTCGCCCTCAACCGCCTCCCAGCGATCGGAGTCGCGGGCGCGCCGGCGATCGCCGGCCACGACCGCTGTGCGATGCTGGTTCAGTTCGCCGGCCGACAGGGGCTGTTTCGCGACCTGGGCGGGTTTTTGTGCTCCGTGCGTGTGCGGCTCGCCGCCCTCGGTCCACGCCGTGAAATCGTCGAAGCCGCCGTGGAAAATCTTCCCGGTGCGCAGCGTGGTGTAGCCGTTTTGTTTGAAAAATTCGGGGAGGCTCACCCAGTCGGGATAGGCACCCTTGAACCAGTCGCGGTTGCCGTACATCCCGCTGCGGGCCGGGTAGCGGCTGTTGAGCATCGAGGTGCGCGAGGGGTTGCAGAGCGGATACTGGCAGTAAGCGCGTTCGAAGCGCACGCCCTGGGACGCGAGGCGATCGAGGTTCGGGGTCTGGACGAGGGCGTGATTGTAGGCGCCGAGATCGGTGCGCAGATCGTCGGAGATGATGAACAGCACGTTCATTTTCGCGGCGGGCTCGGCTGCGGAGAGGGACGAAAGCGCCGACAGTATGGCGGCGGCCAGGACGAGGAGACGGGAACGGCAGGGCATGGATAAAGAAAGCAGGCGGGTTACGGGGCCGGTGAGGCGGGCATGAGGGGCGCTTGGCCAAAGGCAATTTGCCGGGTTGCCTGAGAACTCAAGCCTCACGAGCGCCGGTCAGTCCGAGGCTTCCGGAGCTCGCGCTGCCACTGTTTCGTCGGGTCGGCGGGGCGATCCTGTATCGACGCCTCCATGACGCGGAGGCGGACGGAAAACGGCGCCCGGGTCACGTTCCGCGTCATTCGAAGTAGCCGATGCGCTGAAGATAAGCGAGGAGCTTGGCTTGGTCGTAGGTGATCGTGCGCCATGTCCACGGGCGGCCGTCGGGCCGTGGGTGATATTTGTCCATCCACGCGGCGTATTGCTGCGCCTCGATGTCGCCCTGGCGCCGCAGATGCGCCGGCTTGATTTCGATGATCTCGCCCGCGTCGCGGATCAGCCGGTCGATGCGGGGCTTCATGCCGGCGGGATAATCGGGATGAGGCACGGCGAATTCCGGGACGGCGTCCTTGGGAATCGGCGACGAGAAGATCCCGTTGCGGCCCGGAGTGCGTTTCATGATGTCGACCAGCACCTCGGCGCGCTGCAGGACCTCCGCGGAATTGTGCGCAAAGGTTCCGGCCGTGGTCCGATCCTTGGGCGTGCCCCAGATGTCGTCGCCGCTCTTCCCGCGCGAGGCATTGCGACGGCTGACGTTGCCGTGCTCGAAGACGTCTTCGAAGCCTTCCGGCAGCGGCGCGTCTTGTTTGGGATTGGCCCCGGCGCGGCTCGCTTGGTCGGCCTTTGGCTTCACGGGAGGCAGGTGCGTGATCTGGCCGCCGCGCTGCTGGAAATCAGCCACGGTTTCCGCGCGACGGGCAGAGCCCTGTGTCGCCGCGACGGCGTTCGGGTCGGCGGTTGGAGAAGGTGGCAGGCGCGGATTGGAGGGCGGCGTTGTCGTGGTGGGTGGAGCAGAGCCGACGGGCGGTCCGTCGGGCGCGGGCACCGGCGCCCAGGCTTCACGGCTGGCGAGTACTTCGCCGGATTGGGCATCGACGACCCGCGCCTTGATCCTGACGAAGAAGCCCGATGGCGCTGTGCCGGCCACGGTATTCGGAAGCTGGTTACCCGGCACGACCTGCGGGTCGACTTCGGCGATGTAGAGCACGGGGCGGTCGCCGACCTTGTAGCCCTGCGCGATCGCCTTTGAGGTGACGACGGGCTTGGTGATGACCTGCACCTCGATGCCGTTGCCGGAGCGAGTGACGGGAAGCGTGGGATTGGCCCTCAGCAGGCGAGGGATCGCAAGACCGAGAAGGGCGGGGGCGCCAATGACTACGGCGGTCGCCGTGTCGCCCTGCCTGACAGCCCGGTGGGTCTGCACGATCGTGTCGGCCGTCTGATAGCTGAAGTAGAGTCCCGAGGCGGTCGTTCCGAACGCCCGCGCCGGTCCGAGCAGCGTCGCCTGGATCGGCGCGAGATTCATCTGGTTGCGAAACGCGCGAAAGCGATTGATCTGCTGATTGTATTGTTCGGTTTCGAACTGGTCGCGCGTTTTGCTGTGCTTCGCGATGCGGCCGTAGTGCTTCTCGTATACCGTGTCGCGCTCGTCGTCGTGGAAGTAGCCTCTGGATTTTCCGAAATCGAAGAGCTCGTACGCTGAATAGCCGGGCGTCGGGATCTCCCGTTGGGCGCGGGCATAGCGTTTGGCGAAAGGCGGGCGGGCCGGTGGATTTTCGCGGGCGATGCGCTCGTTCGCCGCGTTGAGTTCGCCGTAGATTTGCTCGTCCGTGAAAGGTTGACCGCGGCTGAGCTCCGCGGACGAGAAGCCGTACAGCCGCGTTGGCCGCACGACGGGCGCGTCCGGTTCGTCCGGTGAGGCTTCGTCATCAGACGACTCGTCCGGCGAGCGCATGATCCGGCTCGCCGGAGTGGCGTGCGCGGGCACTGGTTGCCGGCCGGCGCGGAGCTCGGCGGCGGAGGCCTCGGCTTCGGCTGGATCGTGCGTCGGGCCGATCTCGAGGGTGGCGGGCGGATCGGCGAAGTGTTGTTGCTTCGCATGAGTCAGTTCATGAGCCAACAACCGCTCGCCGGCCGGGGTCGATGGCGCATAGCGGTTCGCGGCGAACACGAGGTGCCGGCCGACCGCGTAGGCGTCGGCGCGTATGGCGTGAGCCGATACGGTGGCGGACCCGCCGACATGCACGCGCACGACGTCGAATCGTCCGCCAAGCGACTGCTCCATCCGCGCACAAGTGTCTGGATCGAGGGGCTGGCCAGGTTGGGCCAGAACATCGTTCACAATTCGGGGAACTCCGAGCGGCGCCGGCCCGTGAGCGCGGCGCGCGACGGGCGGTGGCCGGAATCCGCGGGTCATCGGATCGAGGCCGTTCCTTTCAAACGCCTCGCGAACCGCGCGTGCCGCATCGGCCACATGGGGTGGCGCAGCGCGCTCACCGCGAATCAGGGCCCAAAGCCGCCGGTTGATTTCAGCCTTGGTGCCGCCTGGTGAAAGGCCGGGGGGCAACCCACTCATCGCCTCTGCAAAAAGTGTGTTCATCTCCCGTACTTCGGCGAAGCGGTGTGTGATGAGCGCCGATGGGTTATCCGCGAGACTGACGCTTCGGCCGGGCGGACGTGGTGCGGCTGAGGAGAAGGGAGTGCGAGCGTTTTTCGTGATTCGATTCGTGATTTCATCGAGGAACTCCCGATTCATTGGGTCAGTGGCGCGTCGCATGGCTTCGGCCCGCGAGATGCCTTGTTCGCCGACTGCGAGCGGTTCATCGATGTCGATCCGCATCTCCTCCGTGAGGTCCACGGGACGGCCGGCCTCTCGATCGCGTTTCCAAGACGCGCGATCCTTGGCTTCGATGTTGGTGGTCCCTTCGCCGGTATCGAGCCGGGTCTCGTCTCCGAGATCGACGGTGCCGAGATTCGTGTCGCTGG
>DASWVO010000225.1:0-9045 GCA_036406235.1 Opitutaceae bacterium | reverse complement strand
GCGGATCGCGTTGTTCCCGGTATCGGCCACGAAAACGGTGCGCTCCGCGCCCACGGCGATGCCGGACGGAAACTGAAAACGCGCCGCCCTCCCCGCACCATCCACGCTCCCGCTCTGCGCTGCGTCTCCCGCCAGCGTGCTCACGACGCCGGTCGAGAGGACGATCTTCCGGATGCAGTGATTATTCGTGTCGGCGACGTAGAGGGCGCCCGCGCTTTCGTCGATCGCAAGCCCTTGCGGAGCGAAAAAACGCACCGCCGTGCCCGTGCCCTCCGCGCTGCCGGAAACGCCCGCCTCTCCGGCGAGCGTGCTGACCTCTCCCGCGGGCGTGACCGTGCGGATCGTGTGGTTCAGGGTGTCGGCCACGTAGAGGACGCCGCTCGTGCTCACGGCGATGCCCGACGGCGAGTGAAAGCGGGCCGTCGCACCCGCGCCGTCGTCGCTGCCGAAGACTCCGGCCTGGCCGGCGAGCGTTGTGACGACGCCGCTACCGGACGCGACTTTTCTGATGGTGTGGTTGGATTCGTCGGCGACGTAGAGGTTGCCCGCGGAATCCGCCGCGACCCCCAGCAGAAAATTGAACCGGGCCGCGCTGCCGGTCGCGTCGGCACTCCCCGGACTGCCCGCCTGACCGGCGAGCGTCGTCACCGTCAGCGGCGTCTTGATGTCGGGGATCGCCTCGAGATTCACCGTCAATACCTGCGTCGCGGAGGCGGCGCCGTCGCTGGCGCTAACGGTCAGCTCCAGGGAAGTGCCCGCCGCGCCGCTGGGGGCCGTGCCGCTCAGCAGACCGGTCTCACGATCCAGCACGAGCCATTCTGGACTTCCGCTGACGCTGAACGTCACGGGCTTCCTCCCCGTCGCGGTGATGGTGAAGCTCGAGGACACTCCGACCGTGAAGGGCGTGCGGGCGATGCTCGTAATGACGGGCGCAACCGGTGGCTCGTCGGGCAGCGACGTGATGGTGAGGATCGCCGCGGTGCTGGTGACGGTTTCGAACGGGTTGCTGACCACGACCGTGTAGCTGCCCGCATCGCCTGGCCCGAGATCGGCGATCGTGAGCGATGTGGTAGTGGCTCCGGAAATACGCGGGCCGTCGCTCAGCGGGCCCGTGCCCTTCATCCATCGATACGCCAGGGGCGCGGAGCCGGTGGCGGCGGCCGTGAAGGTCACCGTCAGGCCTTCGGCCACGATTCGGCTTTGCGGCTGGCTCGTGATCGTGAGCGCCTCGGGCGCGGGCCCGGCGAGGGAATAATTCGAGTCGTCGGTCAGCCACGTCGCCGACGGGCCGTTGCTCGCCTGCTGGCCGACGCCGCGCCGGTAGCCCGGAGGCGAGGCGGGATGGCGGGCGTTGACGTCGCCGTTGCCAAAGAGATCGAGCCCGTAGCTGAAATACCGGTCGGTCGGAAACCCGGTGCCGAGGACGACGCCCCAGTCTTGCGCGTTGCCGTTGGTGGTTACGGATGCGAGACGATACCACAGCCAGCCGGACATGCCGCCCACCAGCGATACGTCTCCCGTGACCCCGCTGCCGATGTAGATGCCGGTCAGAGGACGCGACTCCTGCGGATTGAGCGTCGTCGTGTTGCACGTGCGGCCGGTCTGGCAGTTGACGATAGCCACATCGCCTCCGCCGCGAAGCGACAGCCCCTCCAGATTACCGCCGCGGAAGGCCATGTTCGAGAAACGCAGCGCTCCGGTCACCTCCTCTCCCACGTGGGTGACCAGGTAGGCGGCATTCGTCCAGCACGCCAGAAAATCGCCGCCGTCCATCTGGAGCAGGTCGAAGGCCTTCTGCACGTGATCGGTGGAAAAGCGGCAGGCGGAGATGTCCGACGGCGTGAGGGACGAGCGTTCCGTCACCGTCAGGCCGTTCTTGCCCTGGATGAACGTGCTGTAGTCGATGCGCACCCGGCTCACGCCGCCCTCGATGCGCACGTGGTCGAACTCCGGCAACTCGGCATAAGCGAGCCGATCGTTGGCGTCGTTCCAGTTGAGGAGTTCGCCGTCGTGATAGACGTTGGCCAGACCGCTGCCGAACACCTGGAAGAGGCGGATGTCGTGCGTGGCGCCGGCGGTCGTCCCGATGATCTCAAACACGCCCAAGGGCGATGTGGGCAGACGATTGTTCGCGGCGCTGCGACTCCAAATCTGGTAGAGGGAGCAATCGGAGGAATCGACCAGCGAGACCGCGCTGCCCATCCCATAACTCGTGCCGAGATTGACGAGGCGCACCTGCGAGGTGTTCTCCACGCGGAATGCGGCGCCGTAGGTCACCTCCGCCCACACCTCCGGATTTTTGTATGCGGCGCTGTCGAAAAAGACGCTCAAGCCATGGACACCGCTGCCGTCCGAGCCGGCGGCGAAGGTGATCACGTCGTCGCGCGGCGGCAGGTTCGCGGCGGACGTCTGGTGCGGCACGTAAAGCTGTGTCACATCCTGGCCACTACCGAGGATCTGGATCCTGGGCTTGTCGATCAGCAACCCGGCGCCTCCGGCGGGCAGGCGGTAAATTTTACGATCGAAGGTCGGCGTGGCGGTGTTGAGGTTGTTGAATTTTCCCGACGGCAGGTAAAACACCACGCCCTCGGGGTAAGCCGCCGCCGCTTCGCCGACCAACGCAGCAAAAGCGGAGGCGTTGATGTTGCCGCTCGCATCGACGATCGCCGGCGAAAAGGCGGTCGAGGTGAGATCGATCCACTGGTGGTCACGAATTTCGGGCAGGTCGAACCAGTTGTAGCCCTTCGCCACCTGCAGCCAGGGATCGGTGAACTCCGGATCGCCCGGAAGCTTTTGGACCGCCCACGTGTCCTCCCTCAGCGGGCGCGAGCTGCCGGGCTGCGGGAAAAAGCCGGCGTTATGCAGCGCGTAATAGCCGCCCACGTTCTCAATGCTGAGCGTCGGCAGCGGGCTCGCGCGCGGATTCGTGCGCGTGGCCGTAGTGATGTTGGACAAGAAATTGACGTGGGTCGCGATGACAGTTGGTGCGTGCCAGGGGTTCACGCTTCCCGCCTCGCTCCAATAAATCCCCCAGTCTTCGCCCTGGCCCGCCGGCAACGGAGCGCTGTCGGCGGAGCCGATCCGCGCGCCGGCGACGTTGAACGAGGTGACCGGCCTGTCCAGGTGGATGCCCGCGATCGGCAGGTCCGTGGCATCGGCGGTGCTTTTGTTCCGGCCGCTGTTGAGCAGCTCGGCGTTGGCCACGCTGATGTTCATGCCACCCTGTACGCGCAGTGCGCTGTAGCCGGCGCCGTTGATCCGCAGGTTGAGAATCTGGAGGCCGCCGAGAAACGTATCTGAAACTTTGATACCTTCTGCTCCGGGCTCGTCGATCTGGATGTCCGTCAGGCCGATGGCCTGGGCGTTGCCGATACGAATGCCCTGCCGGGCGGAATTCTTGATCAGCACGCTGCGCAGCGTCATGTTGCCGGCCCGTTCGCCGTCCTTGCCGCTCATTCCGCTCATGTCGACGCCGATGCGCCCGCCTTCGAAGCGCGCGCCGATCAGTTCGCCCTCGCCGCGGAAGCGAAAGAGGTCCGTCGTGCTGTCCGCGTCGACCGGCGCCGTGATCGTGATCCCGTGATACTTCTGCGCCTGGGAGCCCACGAAGGAGTCGCCCGCGCGGATGCCGAAGTCGCCGCGCAGGCCGGTGATCGTGACGTTGTGCACCAGCGGCATCATGCACGCGCCGGTGTCGATGCCGTTCCACGGGCCGTGCGAACTTCCCGTGATGGTGAGGTCCTGCACCGGTGAATGATAGACGGCGTGCAGGGCCACGGCCGTGGCCTTGCCGCCGGCGCTGGTCAGGTCGGTGCCGGTGTAGCTGAGGATGAAGCCCCGCAGCCCGTGGCTGTCGTAGACGACGTTGTCCGAATAATCCGTGTTGCCGTTGATGCGGATCACCGCGGGATACTGCAGGACGTCGACCACCCCGCCCCGAATGCCGGCGCGGGCGTTGTAGTCGGCATCCACGAAATCGTCGCCGTAGGTGAGCGTCGGATACGGGCCCCACGTCTTGTCCGCCTGCACGTCCCGGAGTCCGACCAGTGTGACGCCGGTGCCGCGGATGATGACCGGCCGCTTGAGGTGATAGGTTCCCGGCTTGATGAGGATGACCGCGCCCTTGCTGAGCGCGGCGTTCTTCACGGCATCGATCGCCGCCTGGATGGCCGCCGCGTGGTCGTCGGGATTGGCGGCGTTGGGATCGAGCACGTAAGAGGAGTCCGCCGGGAACACGAACTTGCCCGGATCGATCGGCGAGGCGGCCTTCATCAGGGCAGCCGCCGGGATCTCCGCCCGCAACGGGGCGTGAAACGCAACGACAAGGCTCAGGCCCAACCAGGCCAGGCAACGGCTGAGTGGCATACGCTACAAACTGCTTTTTGAGGTGTAGGAGCGCGCTTGCGCGCGATTTCCTGGCCCTGGGAGCGCGAGCGGCCCGCCCGCATCCATTCGATTGCGGGCCAGCGGCCCGCGCTCCCAGAAGATCAGCGACGGACCATGCGGCGCGCGGCGGCGAGGAGCGACAGCGCGAGGAGGAACCACACGCCTGGCGCGCCGCCACCGCCGGCCGCGGCACCCTGCGGTTCGCCGGGATCGCGCACGGTGAGCGTGACCTCGTTGCTCTTCACGCTGCCGAGCGCGTTGCTGACCACCACCCAGTACGTGCCGGCGTTGGCGGGCTGGGCATTGGCGACCGCGTAGGAGCTGCCGGTGGCGCCGGCGATCGCGGCGCCGTTGAAATACCATTGATAAGTCGGCGCCGGCTGGCCGGTGGCGGTGACGGTGAAGGCGCCGGCCGTGTTTCCGGTGGTGACGGTCCTGTCCTGCGGCTGCGCGGCGATGACGATGGCGGCGGGGACCAGGCCCTTGCGCAAGGTGTGGTTGGCGGTGTCGGCGATGAAGAGGGCGGTCGAGCTCCACCCGATGCCGGAGGGAAGATTGAAGCGGGCGGCGGCGCCCACACCGTCGTCGCTGCCCGCGGTGCCGGCGAGGCCCGCGAGCGTCGTCACCGCGCCGGTGGCGGCGACCACCTGACGCGCGGTGTGATTGTCGGTGTCGATCACGTAAAGCGTGGCTCCCGCGCCGTCTGCCACGATCGCAGAGGGCTGATTGAAACGGGCGGCGCTGCCGGTGCCGTCAGCGGCGCCCGTGCTGCCGGCGAGACCGGCGAGCGTCGTCACGGCGCCATCGGCGGCGACGGCGCGGATGACGTTGTTTTCCGTATCGGCTACATAGATACGGCCCTCGGCGCCAACCGCGAGATCGGAGGGGAAGTTGAACGTCGCCGCGGTGCCGGTCGCATCCGTGCTGCCGGCGACGCCGGCCTGGCCGGCCACGGTGGTCACGGCGACGGTTGAAAGGTCGATTTTCCGGATCGTGTGATTCCCGGTGTCGGCGACGTAGAGACTGTCGCCGCTCAGGGCGAGCCCCTGCGGGCCGGTGAAGCGCGCCTCGGCGCCGGTACCGTTGGCACTGCCAGCGCTGCCCGCCTGGCCGGCGAGCGTGGTGACCGCGCCCGCCGCGGTGATTTTGCGGATCGTGTGATTGAGCGTATCGGCAACGTAGACATTGCCTGCGCTGTCGATCGCGACGTCGGACGGGGCGTTGAACGTCGCCGCGGTGCCGGTGCCGTCGGCGCCGCCGGCGGTGCCAGCCTTGCCCGCGAACGTGGTGACGGCGCCGGTGGCGGTGACTTTGCGAACGGTGTGATTGGCCGAGTCGGCGACGTAGATGGCGCCCGCACTGTCGACGGCGGCGCCGAGCGGTTCGTTGAAGCGGGCATTGGCGCCGGTGCCGTTGTCGATGCCGCTGGTGGCGGCTTTGCCGGCGAGCGTGCTGACAACCAGCGGGTTCGTGATCGCTGGGACCTCTTCAAGGTTGAGAGTGAAGGTCTGCGTGGCGTTGGGACGCGTGTCGTTGCTGGCGGTGATCGTGAGCACAACCGAGGTGGCCGCCGTCCCGGCCGGTGCGGTGCCGCTGATCACACCCGTGGCGGCATTCAGCGAGGCCCACGCCGGCAGTCCGGTCGCCGCAAACGTGATCGGTTCCGAACCGGTCGCCTTAACGGTGAAGCTTGAGGGAACGCCGACGGTGAACGTCGTCTTGTCGCCGCTCGTGATCGTCGGGGCCTGACCAGCCTCCGTCGTGACAAGGAGCGTGGCCGAGTTGCCGCTCGTCCCCGAGCTGTTGTAGGCCCGCACCCGATAGTAGTAGGTCGTGCCACTGGTGAGGCCGCTGACGGTTATGCTCAGGTTCGCTCCCACATCGAGATTCTCGTAGCCGGTCACGAAACTGCTGAACGCCGGGTCGAGCGCCACGTCCAGCCGGTAGCCGATGGCATACGGCAGGGCGCTCCAGCTGACCGTGAAGGAGGACCGCGTGAGGTTGCTGGCCGCATTCGCAACGGGCGCGGTCGGCACCGGCGCGGCTCCGACCACCAGCGTGGCGGCGAGCGACGGCGCGCTGCCGGCGCGGTTACTGACAACCACGCTATAATCGCCCGCGTCCTCCAGATGAGCCCCCGTGATCGTAAGGGTGTCTGTCGTGGCGCCGACAATACGTCCGCCATCGCTCAGGTCCACGCCACCCTTTTTCCACTGATAGGTGAACGGCGCCGTTCCGGTCGCAATGACGGCAAAGGTCGCGTTCTGCCCCTCGAGGATCGTCTGGCCGGAGGGCTGGGTCGTAATGACCGGCGCAGTCAGGGCTTCGACAGTGAGCGTGGCAGCGGCACTGGTGATCGTGCCGTGGACGTTGTTCACGGTCACCGTGTAGTCGCCTGAGTCGGTCACCTGTACATTCGTAAGGTTGAGGGTCGACTGGGTCGCCCCGTCAATCGCGATGCCGCCTTTGTTCCACTTGTAGAGCAGGGTCGGGGCCCCGGTCGCAAGGACCTCAAATCTCACCGCGTCGCCTTCGATCACAGTCTGGCTCTGCGGGGCCGTGACGATCGCCGGGCTAAGCGAAATGCCGGGCACAGTGAGCGAGAGGTCGTCGATGGCGATGCCGTGATCGGCCCCCTCCTCGTTGGCATCCGACCAACGCAACACGAGATACTCGCCGGGCGCCCAGGTGAGCGACGGCAGCGTTGCACTCAAGGCCGTCCGGTTCGGCGCCACATCACCGTTCAAGGAGCCAACGGTGCCGTCGGTCACCGGGGTGATAAAATTCAGCGCCTCCACCGCTGCGAATGTTCCTGCGATGTCGGTCTCCGCGCCCGTCTTGTAGCCGAAGGTCAGCGTGTCTGCCGCAGGTGTCCCGGCGGAGCGCCCCAGGCGCCACTGTTCGCCCGTGTAGCTGACCACCAGATTCGAGATGGTCGAGCCGGTGTCGTTGCGGAGCACGACGCCAAAGGCCATGACGCGCGCGCTGCCCGCCAGGGAGCCGAGTGCCCGCTCCGTCGAGCCGGAGTCGCCGTAACTGAAGGTGCCCGAAACGGTGCCGCCGCTGCCGTCGCCCACGACGAGTGCGGCGCCCGAAGTCAAGTTGCCGGCGGTCTTGTAGATCTGCCAGCCGACCATCTCCTCCGTGTTCAAGGCCGGCGAACTCCACTCGGTCAAAGTCAGGCTCACGGGGCCGTTGTTCGTCGTCGCCGCCTGATAGTTCGTCGTACCGGCATTCGGCAGCCCGTTGAAATTCTGGGTGTAGGCGCCCGTAAACGAAACCGCGTCATCCACCACCCGCAACGTCGCGGCTGCGGACGTCGCCGAATCGACGGAATTTGTGACCACCACAGAGTAGTCGCCCGCGTCTTCGGGCTGCGCCCCGTTGATCTTCAGCGTGGCTGTCGTGGCCCCTTCGATACGGCCACCGTCCGTCAGATCGGTGCTGTCTTTCCTCCACCGGTAGTTGAGGGGGGCAGTTCCGGCGGCTGCGACGGTGAAGCTCGCGGTCGCGCCGATGCCAACCGTCTGACTCTGCGGCGGCGTCACGATGGAAGGCGCCTCGGCGACGGTTGGAATCGTGATGGACAAGTCGTCGATAGCGAGGCCGTGGTCATTGCCGCTCTCGTTGGCGTCCGCCCAGCGGAGAACCAGATACTCGCCTGGAGCCCACGTGAGCGAGAGCGTGGCACTTTTGGCCGTGCGGTTCGCTTCGTCGTTGCCGTTCAAAGCGCCCGTTCCCGTTCCGACACCGTCGTGGAGCGAGTCGAAATCGAGCGCCGCAAAACTCGCAAAGGTGCCGGCAATATCGGTCTCAGCCCCCACCTTGTAGCCGAACGAGAGCCTGTTGTTGACGGGGTTCGTCGAGCCAGCCACAAGCGCCTGCCGCCACTGCTCCCCGGTGTAGCTCACCGCGAGGCTCGTGATCGTCGCATCGGTGTTGTTGAGCAGTACCACGCCCAGCGCCATGACGCGAGAGGCGCCAGCCAGCGCACCGAGCGCGCGCTCGTCCGCACCGGCGGCGCCGTAGCTCAAGGCGCCCGCAGCCGTCCCGCTGCCATCGCCCACGATCAACCCGGCACTGCCGGAGCCCGCCATCTTATAAATCTGCCAGCCGACCATCTCGGTCGTGGTGAATGAGCCGCCGATCGTAACCCACGAGGTGTCGCTCAAACTCAGCGGCCCGTCTCCCGTGCCGCTGTAGTTGCCCAACGCGGTGTTGGGCAGACCATCGAAGTTCTGAGTGTAGATTCCGGTGAACGGGACAGACTCGGCGCTGAACGCAGGGCTGGAGGCCAGACCGAGGAACGCGGCGACGACACACCACAGGCGGGGAAAACGGGGCAGATTCATTCGGCCGAATCTGGTATATGTCAGCTAATGATCCGGCAAGAAAAATCTAGAAAGACCTAACTCACCTAGGTACCCACGCCAGCAATGACACATATTTTGACCTATACCGGTTTCAAATCAGCCTCGTCGCAGCCAAAACCGTCGTCGCCTAAAGCTCTGCGTTCTTCGATGCCCACCCGCGGGCGCAACGTCGCACTGGGTTATGCCATGGGCGCGCCGCGCCCCCGATGCGGGAGTTCGCCACGGGCGGCCAGCCGCGCCCAAGCCTTGCACCGCCTGTCCACGCTTATCCGTTGTTCTCGTATCA
>DASWVO010000224.1:0-25476 GCA_036406235.1 Opitutaceae bacterium | reverse complement strand
GCTTCGTCGAGATCTTCGGCAGCGAGTTCTACTTCGTGGAAATCCAGGATCACGGCATCCCGGAGCAGAAGAAGATCATCCCGGGCCTGCTGAAGCTCGCCGAGGAGTTCAACCTCAAGGTCATCTGCACCAACGACGTCCATTACGTGCGCAACGAGGACGCCGCGCCGCACGACGCCATGCTCTGCATCCAGACGGGCGCGAAGATCGAGGAGGAGAACCGGATGAAGTTCAGCACCTCCGAGTTCTACCTGAAATCGCGCGACGAGATGGCGAAGATCTTCGGGGAGGTCCCCGAGTCGCTGACCAACACCCTCGCCGTCGCCGAAATGTGCGACCTCGCGATTCCGTTCCCGAAGGGCTCCGAGCGCTACCCGCGCTACCCGCTTCCGCCGGAGGTCAAGGCAAAGTATTCTCCCGGCGAATACCTCAAGAATCTCTGCATCGAGGGCCTGAAGCGCCGCTACAACGTCGACCACGACGCGATCGCCGTGCACGAGGCCGTCGCGCCGCGCCTCGCGAAGCTCACCGATCTCCCGCCCGGCCAGAAGCCCGCCCCGCCCGATTACTCCGGCCTCACCTCCGAGGAGCTGCTCGTGCTCCGCATGGGCTACGAGCTCTCGATCATCACCGTCACCGGCTTCATCGACTACTTTCTCGTCGTCTGGGACTTCATCAACTGGGCGCGGCAACACGCGGTGCCCGTCGGCCCGGGCCGCGGCTCCGGCGCCGGTTGTATGGTCGCGTATCTGCTCGGCATCACCAACCTCGACCCGCTGCGGTTCAAGCTGCTGTTCGAGCGCTTCCTCAATCCCGAGCGCGTCTCGCCGCCCGACTTCGACATCGATTTCTGCATGCGGCGCCGCGAAGAGGTCATCAACTACGTCCGCGAGAAGTACGGACGCGATTGCGTGGCCAACATCATCACCTACGGCACGCTCGGCGCCAAGATGGTCATCCGCGACGTGTCGCGCGTGAACAATCTCGCCTTCGCCGACGCCGACCGCCTGGCGAAGATGATTCCCGACGAGCTCAACATCACGCTCGAGGACGCCATCGCCAAGAGCGAGGAGCTGCGCAACGAGATCGCCCGCAACCCGATCGCCAAGCGCATCGTCACCTCCGCGCGCGTCCTCGAGGGCATGGTGCGCAACACCGGCAAGCATGCCGCCGGCATCATCATCACCGACAAGCCGCTCGACGATTTCGTCCCCCTTACCCTCCAGGAAGGCGACGTCACCGTGCAGTTCGACATGGGCGCCGTCGGCAAGCTCGGCCTGCTGAAGATGGACTTCCTCGGCCTGAAGACGCTCACCGTCATCAGCGACGCCGTCGCCAACGTCCGCCGCACCTTCAACCCGACCTTCGACATCGAGACGATCTCGCTCGAGGATCCGAAGACCTACGAGCTCCTCAACGCCGGCAAGACCGTCGGCGTGTTCCAGCTCGAGTCCGGCGGCATGCAGAACGCCTCGCGCCAGGTCGGCATCTCCAACGTCGACGACATCAACGCCATCTCCGCGCTCTACCGCCCCGGTCCGATGGCGTTCATCCCCGACTACGCGCGCGGCAAGAAGAACCCCGACTCCGTCAGCTACCCGCACCCGCTCCTCGAGCCCGTGCTCAAGGAAACCTACGGCATCATCGTCTACCAGGAGCAGGTGATGGAGTGCGCCAAGGTCATCGGCGGCTACACCCTCGGCGGCGCCGACATGCTCCGCCGCGCCATGGGCAAGAAGGACGCCGAGGCCATGGCCAAGGAGCGCGTGAAGTTCGTCGAGGGCGCGAAGCGCCTGCACAACATCGCCGAGTCCAAGGCCAACGAAATCTTCGACCTGCTCAACAAGTTCGCCCAGTACGGCTTCAACAAATCGCACTCCGCCGCCTACGCCGTCGTCGCCTACCAGACGGCGTATTTGAAGGCGAACTACCCGGTGCAGTTCATGGCCGCCGTGCTCACCGCCGAGCTCGGCAACGCCGAAAAGGTGTCGCACTTCATCGCCGAGTGCACCGCGATGGGCCTCGAGGTCCTGGGGCCGGACGTGAACGAAAGCCGGGAGACATTCACACCGGTTTTTCGCGACGCTGCCGCGTCGCGAGTTGAGAGTCAGAAAAACGCTCAACGCTCCGGTCCCTCAACTCTCAACTCTCAACTCTCAACCGGCGGCGAAGCCGCCATCCGCTTCGGCCTCGCCGGCATCAAGGGTGTGGGCGAAGCCGCCTCGCTGAAGATTCTCGAGGAGCGCGAGAAGAACGGGCCCTACAAGGATTTCGAAGACTTCATGGCGCGAGTGGACGGCAAGGCCGTGAACAAACGCGTGATCGAGCACCTCGTGAAGACCGGCGCCTTCGATTACAGCGGCGCCTCGCGCAAGAAGCTCTTTGACGGCATCGACGGCGCGATGGCCACCGCCGCCGCGCACGCCCGCGACCGTGCCGCCGGCCAGAACAACTTCCTCGACATGCTGGCCGAGCCACCGGCTGCGCCGCCGGCTCGGAAATCCGAAGTCCGAAGTCCGAAATCCGAAACCTCCAGCGGCGGCTCCGCCGCCGAGGAGGACGATTTCACCCCCGCCGAAAAGCTCGCCTTCGAGAAGGAACTGCTCGGCTTCTACGTCTCCGGCCACCCGATGAACACCTACATCGGTCTGGCCGACGCGCTCGACACCTTTGCGATCAGCGAGCTGCTGCAGCAGGAGGACCGCACGCAGTTCCGCCTCTGCGGCATCGCCGGCAACCTCGTGAAGCGCCTGTCGAAAAAGGACAACCGCCCGTGGATGATGTTCACCCTCGCCACGAAGGAGGCCTCGATCGCGCTCAACATGTTCGCCGACGCCTACGCGGCCTACGGCCACAACCTCGCGGAGAACGCGCCGGTCGTTGTCCTCGGCACGATCATGCACGGCGACGACGGCGCGCGCATCAACGTGAAGGAGTGCTACCCGCTCGACGCGCACGTGAGCGGCCACATCCGGCGCGTCACCTGGCTCCTGCACCCGAAGCACCCGCAGATCATCGATTTTCTCCGCCAGCTCCGCGAAACGCTCAACAAACAGGTGGGCGACACGAA
The DNA here is from genome assembly GCA_036406235.1 of Opitutaceae bacterium. Lineage (GTDB taxonomy): Bacteria > Verrucomicrobiota > Verrucomicrobiia > Opitutales > Opitutaceae > DASWVO01. The sequence continues at coordinate 22,406 of DASWVO010000224.1, read as the reverse complement.
GACCCACATCGGCTTCCTCTTCGAGGGCCGCGTGACGGCGGTCTCCGAAATCTCCACCGCCCTCGGCTGGAAGCCGAATGGCCCGGCGTTCCAGGTGCTGCGCGCGCACCCGGCCGTAGCCGGCGTGCAGATCGAGGAGCGCGCGCTCGAGATCAAGGAGACGAAGCGCTGGGGCCCGAAGAAGGCGTAGCCGGTTTTCCATGACAACATTCCAGCTTCTCGCCCGCGCGGCCCTCGCGGCCGGCGCGTTTGTGTTTGCGTACGCCCATGCCGCCAAGTCGCCCACGCCCGCCAGCGCGGAACCGTTGAGCATCGAGGATCTCTTTCGCCCACGATCCTTCGTCCGCGTACAACTCTCGCCCGACGGTCAGCACATCGGAGCAACCATTACCGATGACAGCGACGCCCAGCACCTGCTGATCATCAACCTGAACGGTGAGAAACCGGCCGCGCTCAGGGCCGACGGCAACAAGGACATCGCGTCCTTTCGCTGGCTCAATGACGACCGCCTCGCGTTCACTATTGCAGACAACAAACTCTACCATGGCGGCGTCCATCTCGCCGATCGTCGGGATCTACGCCGTTACCGCCCGATCAATACGGCCTACGTAAGGACGATTATCGGAATACCACGCGCTCGCCCCGGACACTTGCTCGTCGACATCGCCACCACCGACGACCTTGTTGAAATCAACTCTACCGCGCGGCCTCCGGCCTTCGGCGAGCCGCCCAGTCTCAATTTTGCGCGGACCTATGCGACGCCCGCAAATGTCGGGCGCATCGTTGGCTGGGGCACCTCCGTCGACGACGAACTCGCCTTGTGCCTCACGCACCAAGGGAGCCGCCTCCGGCTGCACCGCTATCGTGCGCAAAGCAACAGCTGGCATGAGCTGCCCATCGACATCACGAAGCAGCCCACATTTGGGATGGACCCCGATAACGAGCGCCTCTGGATCGTCGATCACGACGACAATGGCTACAGCCTGCGCCCTTACGCATGCGCGACCGGCACACTCGGTGAACCCGTGCTGCGCGATGCGACCTATGACATGGCTGAAGGTCGGCTCCATTTCTCACGAAAGTCGCGCAAGCTTGTGGGCATCTCCTATCCGCAACGACGTCTGAAGAACGTCTGGTTTCAAGAGCCCTTCGCCGGCATTCAGCAAGCCATCGACGGGAAGCACCCCAATCTCGACAACCGATTAATCGACTTCAATGACAGCGAAACCCGATTCCTCTACTTTAGCAGCGGCGACCGCGAGCCAGGATTCTTCACGCTTTTCGATCTCACCGCGAAGACCAGCCAGCTAGTGACGCAGGTCGCCACCTGGCTAAACTCTCAACAGCTCCTTCCCACGCAGCCGCTCAGCTTCAAGGCGAGGGACGGACTAAAACTCGAGGGTTATCTGACCCTGCCTGCCGGCGCCAGTAAGGAATCCCCGAAGCCGCTGGTCGTGCTGGTGCACGGCGGCCCGACGGCTCGGGACGAATGGAGATTCGATCCCGAAGTGCAGTTTCTGGCCAGCCGTGGCTATGCCGTTCTCCAGCCCAACTACCGCGGCTCGAGCGGCTATGCTCCCGCGATCAGCCGCCAGGAACGCTTGGATTTTCGCCGGATGCATGACGACGTCACCGATGCGACGCGCGCCATGATCAAGACCGGGGTCATCGACGCGAAGCGCGTCGCCATCATGGGCGCCAGCTTCGGCGGATACCTTGCCATGTCGGGAGTAGCGTTCGAGCCGGAGCTCTATCGTTGCGCCATCTCGAATTGCGGCGTGTTCGACTGGGCGGCGTTGATGAAGTTCAGAAGGAAATACTATCATCCTTACGCCTACGACAGGATGGTGCAGCAGTATGGCGATCCGCGTGAGGATCGTGACCGCTTTGAGGCCGCGTCGCCTCTGATGCACGCCGACGACATCCGCGCACCCGTGCTCATCTCACACGGCAAGGAAGACCACGTCGTCAACATCGAGCAGTCCAAGAAACTCGTTGCCGCGTTGAAAAAGCACGGCGTCCCCCACGAGACCTTCTTCCGCTCGCTCGAGGGCCACGGCTTCTACAACTACGACAATCGCGTGGAGTTTTACCGCACCGTCGAAAAGTTCCTCGCCAGGCACCTCGCCGCGCCCGCCGGCGGTGCCGCCGCCGCGAGCCCGTAGAGGAAGGCCGGGGCCGGACCGGGTCATGAATCGCCGGATACGCGGTCGGTAAATTGTCGGCGATAAGTCGCGATGCCAGTCCGGCCTTGCGCGTGCGCCAGCGAGCCGGTCCTCCGCTCGCGCTACGGATTCGGGCTCCGGCGCTGCATGGGAAAAATCCCCACCCGAGGCCACCGTGGGGGATAAAGTTCTCCGTCCGCAGGTCGATGGGAGAGCTACCGCCCTGCCTGCCGGCGCCTCCGGGTGACGGCGGACGGCCGCGCCGGTATCTGCGCGATTGAGTCCGACTGAAATCTTCGCTCCACTCCCCTCAGCCCTCAGGCTCCCCGAGCCGAGCTCATCCCCTTCCGTTTACGCAACTCGCGTTTCGCATCCCCGTGCTGGCCTCCCCTCTTCCCCGGTTAATCCGGCGGCTGCGCTGCGATCTCCGTCTGGCCGTCCGGCTCGCGCCGTTGATCGCCACCTTCGCCGTCCCCGGCGCCGCCCAGGTCGCCTCGGAATCGCCGGCCCCGCCCGCGCCTTCCGCGGTGACGCGCCTGCGCGACGAAATCCTGCAGATGCGCGAGTTCTTCGAGACGGTGCTGCCGGGCACCCTGCAGGAGCACAACCTCACGCTCGATGTGTCACCAAAATTTGGTGACCTCAGGAAACGCGAGTACATGCGCTTTCCCGCGGAGGTGCGCTACGGCGTGGCCCCGCGATGGGAGCTTTTCGGCGGGTTCATGCCCTTCGTGCCCAACCCGGCCAACAGCGGCGAGGATCATCGCTGGGGCGTCGGGCAGGTCCGCCTCGGCTTTCGGCACGACGTGAACTGGCGGCTCGGTTTCTACGACAAGATGACGGTCGGCGTGGAAACCCGCACGCCGCTGGGTCACCCGCCCGTGTCGTTGATCGATCACTACACGCACGTGCGCCCGTTCCTCAGCGCCTCGCGCCCGCTGCCCTGGCCGCATACCACTTTCCTCACGACCGCCAGCTACGACCGGGCAATGACCACGCCTTCGCGCGACGACCCGCCCGCCGCCGTCGTCCGCCAGCACGTGACGGAAATCACCCCGGGCATTCTTTATAAGCCCGGCGAATTCGGGGGATTCGCCGAATACCTTTTCCGCCACCTGGACGAGGAGGACGGCTATCGTCTCGGACACGGGGGCAAGATCGGCTTCATCTGGGATCCGCCCCGGATGCGGACGAAGGCGTGGGGATTGCCCGGCAAGTGGCAGTTCGAGATCGCCTACAAGATCAGCCACGAGGAGGGCCGCGGGGTCGACCATGGCATCTCCGCCCGTGTGCGGTGGAAGACGTCGTTGCGCGAAGTCCGGGAAACCCCCGTGGGACAGATGCTCACCCGCACCTTCGGGCCCGGCGCGGGCGGAGGGTTCGCGCGCGCGCCCGCCACGGCGCCCTGAGCGCCGGGGGCGTTGACCGGCGTTTCCGTGGCCGTGCGCCCGGCGCGCATACTTACCCGGTTGCGACTTTGCGGGCGTATGCTTTGTTACCGGTAGCGTTACGCCCAACCGTCCAACGAACCCCGGGAGGCACAAAATGAAAAAGTTCGTCGTTTCCGCCGCCGTTTGCGTCCTCGCCCTGCTTGGCATCACCGGCTGCACGACCACGGGCTCGCGGGCAGCCTGGAGCCCGCCGCCTGGCTTCGCGAAAGGCACCTACACCGTCACCGTCGAGGGCGACCACCCCATCGCCACCGAGGAGTATCTGAAAATTCAGCAGGAGATCGCGCAGCGGCTGGCCGGCAGCGGCCTCACGCCCGCCGCCGCCGGGGAGACGCCCGATTATGTGATCAACGTGACGCTGCGGCCGACGTATGAGGGCCTCACTTACAGCCGGTGGTGGTTCGACGACCCGTATTTCTGGGGCCCGTTTGGCTACCGGTCATGGGCGGGCTACTCGTATTATCCTTACGGATACTTCGGTCATTATACCTACGGCTATCCGTACCTGCCTCCGCGCCGGCCCCATCACCGTCCGCCGCCCGTGGTCGTGCAGCCACCGCCACCGCCGCCCTCCGGCGGGCCCGGCATTCCGCCGCCCGCGCAGCCGCCGGTCCGGGCGATCAACGGCCGCATTCCCCTCGCCCGCCAGCACGCGTTGCCGGCCGCCCCTCGTGCCGAGCCGCGCCCTTCGCGCAACGACGCGATCAACGGCCGCATGCCCATGCGCTACGTGCGGCACGATGAGACCGTCGTCCTTCCGCCGCCGCAGGCAGCGCGGGCCGACGCCCCCCGGCCCATCCGCACCGAACGCACTGGCAACGTGCGCGCCGTCAATGGCCGCGTTCCGTTCTCCTCCCGGCAAAACGACTACCGTCCGGATCCGCCGCGTCATCACGTGCAGGAGAGCCGCTCCGATTTCTCCCCGCGCTCGGAGTCGCGTTCGTCGTCGACCTCCTCATCCGCTTCGTCGTCACCTTCCTCGGACGGCGGCTCGTCCGCCCCGAGGGCGATCAACGGGCGCATTCCGATGCGCAATTAATCGCAGCCGACGCCCGCGCGCCGCGAACGCCGTTGCCTGCGGCGGCGGACCGCGGCTGACGGCGCTCGCCGCAACGCGTTTCCTGCGAAGCGGGTCGCCCGCCAGCCTCCCGGCAAGCGCTTGCGACGGCGGCGTACTTCCGCCCGCACCTCCATCATGAATGCTCGTTCGCTCTCCCGCCGCAGTTTCCTGCAAAACCTCTCCGCCGGCTCGCTCGCGCTCACCCTCGGGCGGGCGCGCCTCGCCGCTCAAAGCGCCCCGCCCGCCCGCAAGCTGGGCGTCGCGTTGTTCGGACTCGGCAACTACAGCACGGGCGAGCTCGGGCCGGCCTTGCGCGAGACCCGGCTCTGCCGCCTCGCCGGCGTCGTCAGCGGCAGCGCGGAAAAGGCGAAACGCTGGGCGCGCGAATACGGTTTCCCGGAGCGAAACTGCTATCACTACGAAAACTTCGACCGTATCGCCGACAATCCCGACATCGACATCCTCTACATCGTCACGCCGCCGGGGCTGCACTGCGAAAACGTGGTCCGCGCCGCGAAAACCGGCAAACATATCATCTGCGAGAAACCGATGGCGGTCACCGTCGCCGAATGCGACCAGATGATCGCCGCCTGCCGCGACGCCGGCGTGCAGTTGGCGATCGGATACCGCATGCATTACGACCCGAGCCACCGCGAGCTGGTGCGATTGCAGCGCGAGAAGGACTTCGGCGAACTCACCGGACTTTCCGGGGGCCACGGTTTCCGGGTGCGCTCGCGCATCTGGCGCCTCACCCAGAAACTCGGCGGCGGCGGGCCGCTCATGGACGTGGGCATCTACGTCGTCAACGCCGCCTGCCTCGCCGCCGGCGCCGCACCCCTCGCCGTCACCGCCCGGGAGGAACCGAAGACGAACCCCGAGCTCTTCGCCGAGGTCGAGGAAACGTTGCACTGGACCATGGAGTTTCCCGGCGGCGCCTCGTGCGCGGGCGTGACGAGCTACGCCCGCAACCTCAACGCGTTTCGCGCCGAGGGCGCGCAGGGCTGGATCGAGCTGCAACCCGCGTTTTCGTACCGCGGGGTTCGCGTCACCACGAGTCGCGGCCCCTTCGACTTCGTCGGCCCGAACCAGCAGGCGCTGCAGATGGATGATTTCGCCGACTGCATCCTCACCGGCCGCCGCACCCCGGTGCCGGGCGAACTCGGCCGCCGCGACATGCAGATCATCCGCGCAATCTACGAAGCCGCCCGCACGGGAAAGCGCGTCGAGCTGTAGCGCGTGTCATGAACACTGCACCGCGCTACGGCAGAACGTTCGAAAAAATCCGCCACGTTCACGTTCTGGTTTCACACGCTCCGCCAGAAATCCGCCATGCGCTTCCGGCCGGCGGCGTCCGGCAGGCGGCCGCGGGCCGCGCCGAGGTTGTCCGTCATGTGCCGCGGGTTGCCCGTCCCCGGGATCGCGCACGTCACCTCGGGGTGACTCAGGATCCACTTCAGGAAAAACTGCGCCCACGAGCCGATGCCGTATTCGGCAGTCCATGACGGCAGCGGCGTTCCGCGCACCCGACGGAAAGAACCGCCTCCCCCAAAGGGGCGGTTGGCAATGAACGCCACCGCGCGTTCGGCACACGCGCCCAGCACGCGCCGGGCCGCCTCCGGCTCCATCAGCGAAAGCGGCAGCTGCACGCAGTCGATCGGCTCGGTCCGCACGATGCGCTCGACGTCGTCGTAAGCCGACTCGAGGTAGTGCGTCACCCCGATCGCCCCCACGCGTCCTTCGTCCTTCCAGCGGCGCAAGGTGCGCAACTGCGTGCGCCAGTCGACGAGGTTGTGCACCTGCATGAGTTCGACGTGATCGGTGCGCAGCTTGCGCAGCGACTCCTCCATCTGCGCGACCCCGCCGGCTTCGCCGCGGGTCCAGACCTTCGTCGCGAAAAACAACCTGGCGCGCAGCCCCGTCTCCGCCGCGAGCTCGCCGAGCACCGCCTCGGCCGGAGCGTACATCGGCGATGTATCCACAATGTCACCACCCGCCTCCGCCAGAGTGTGCAGCACGGCGGCCAGCGGCGCGCGTTCCTCCCGGCTCGAGCCCACGTCGAACACCTGCCAGGTGCCGAGGCCGATGCGCGCCACGGTCTGCTTGCCCGCAGGCCAGGGCGCCCTGAGCAGGGGCGCCGTCGTCGCGCCCGCCTCTCCTTCCGCCCCGGTGGCCCGCGCTCCGGCCAGTGCCGCCAGCGCAAGCGTTGCACTCTGTCGCAGAAATTCGCGCCGCCGCCAAGGCGGGTCGTGACTCGTCGCGTCCATGCGGCTCACGGTGGCGGCAAACGTTTCCTTCGCAACCGCGCTGGCCGTAGTCGCGTAGTTCGCGCCGCGGCGGGGGTTCCGCGTCCCCGCGGGTCAGCCGCTGCGCTCACCCCGGGAGCCGCAGCGCCCTCGCCGCGGCCGGGAGGTTCGGGTTCGTCGACCGGTCGCGCGAGTCTCGGCGCCGCGTGGTCGCCCGCCCCAAAACATCACCGCCGTCCAAGTGAATTGGACGGCGGTGGCTTGTCATTGGCGGGTCTTTACCGATCCCGCCACCACTCTGACTGGCGGTGGTATTCTTCGTCGGTTGTCCGGCGGAGCGGACTGTCGCCTGCTGGCGACGCGGTCACTTTTGTCATTCTTTTGCGCGAGTAAAAGAGCGGGGTTTGTAATCGTCGGCTACTCCTCTCTCAGCTCTCAGTGCATGGTGCCGGCCTCACGCCGCCACGAGCTGCGGCAGCTCGCGGCCACACAATTCCCGCTTGCCCGCCCGCATTGCCCACGCCGGCGCCGGCCGTCCATCCAGCCCGAGCGACAGGACAAGCGTGCCCCACGTTTCGCCCGGCAACGCCGGCCACGGTTCGGCCGTGAAGCCGCGCGCCGCGTAAAGCTGCAGCGCCCGCGCATACTCGCTTTCGTCGGTCGTCCACAAGCGCAGCACGCGGCGATTCTCCGCCCGCGCGAGTCCAATGATTCCGTCGAGAAGCGCCGCGCCCCGCCCGTGGCCGCGCGCCTCCGCGCGCAAGCCAAACCAAGCCAGCCACAGCTCGGCCGGCTCCGCTTCATAGCCATACACTCCTGCGAGCCCCCCCACCTCGCCCGTGTGCGGGTGAACCGCCGTCCAGAAACGCACGGATGCCAGCCCGCGCTCCCCATAAAACCGGCCGTACTCGGCCGGTGCCAAAGCGGCGGCGAGCGCGAGCTGATGCTCGCGCTCGGAAGGAAACAGTTCGGCAGCCAGACGCTGCGTCGCAGCGAGCGTCTCGGACTTAAGCGGAACGAAGTGCATAAGGCCGCCGAAACTAGCCCAAGCGCCCTTCGGCTCCCAGCGGCCGACCGCGCCGCAAACCGCTTAGGGAGCGCGCTTATAAGTTTTTCAACCCACTCCAGCCCTGCGTTTTCTATCCCAAGAACTCAAGATACGCTGTCATCTTGCGCAATTATCGTGGGTTACACCTCTCGCCAGTGGCCTGCGCACCGGTCGGGCCATAATCCTGTCTTTTAAGTTCGGGCGGCATTCACTTATCCCGCTTGACCAGCCTGTCTTGCGGCCCGATCGACCAATCGTTGCGCAGCGTTGGCCAACTCATGACCAACGTGACGGCTGGACGCGCCGCGCCGCAGCGCCAACGCTTCCGGCGACTTATCGTCATCATGAGCACTCCCGTCCGTCCTCGTAAAGTCGCCCTTCTCACCGCCGGCGGTCTCGCGCCGTGCCTCAGCTCCGCCGTCGGCGGTCTGATCGAGCGCTACACCGAGATCGCGCCCGACATCGAGATCATCGCCTACCGCGGCGGTTACAAAGGCCTGCTGCTGGGCGACAGCTACAAGGTCGGCGCCGCCGAGCGCGCCGCCGCCCCGATCCTGCACCGCCACGGCGGCAGCCCGATCGGCAACAGCCGCGTGAAACTCACCAACGTGAAGGACTGCGTGAAGCGCGGCCTCGTGAAGGAGGGTCAGAACCCGCAGCAGGTCGCGGCCGACCAGCTCGTGAAGGACGGCGTCGACGTGCTCCACACGATCGGAGGCGACGACACCAACACCGCCGCAGCCGACCTTGCGGCGTTTCTCGCGAAGAACAACTACGGCCTCAGCGTGATCGGCCTGCCCAAGACGATCGACAACGACGTGTATCCCATCCGCCAGTCGCTCGGTGCCTGGACCGCCGCCGAACAGGGCGCGCGTTACTTTCGCAACGTTGTCGCCGAGCACGGCGCCAACCCGCGCATGCTCATCATCCACGAAGTGATGGGCCGCAACTGCGGCTGGCTCACCGCCGCCACCGCCCGCGCGTATCGGAAAATTCTCGACAGCGAGGAGTTCGCGCCGGGACTCGGCCTCTCCCGCGGCAATCTCGAGGTCCACGGCGTATTCATTCCCGAGATGCAGGTCGACATCGCCGCCGAGGCCGCGCGCCTCAAAGCCGCGATGGATGCCCAGGACAACGTGAACATCTTCATCTCCGAGGGCGCCGGAGTGGAAAGCATCGTCGCCGAAATGCAGGCCAAGGGCCAGGAGGTGCCGCGCGACGCCTTCGGCCACATCAAGCTCGACGCTGTCAATCCCGGCAAATGGTTCGGTGAGCAGTTCGCCAAGATGCTCGGCGCCGAGAAGGTCCTCGTGCAAAAGAGCGGTTACTTCGCCCGCGCGGCCGCGGCCAATGCCGACGATCTGCGCCTCATCAAGAGCTGCACCGATCTCGCGGTGGAGTGCGCACTGCGTCGCGAGAGCGGCGTGATCGGCCACGACGAGGACAAAGGCGGCGTGCTGCGCGCGATCGAGTTTCCCCGCATCAAGGGCGGCAAGCCGTTCGACGTCGGCACGCCGTGGTTTGGCGAGCTCCTCGCCGCCATCGGCCAGCCGAAGGGCGCGACGGTGGCCGTGAAGCACTGAACCGCAACGACGACGCCGCGGACGGACGACGCCGTCCGCGGCCGCGGGCGGGGTGGTGCGTAGTTCCACGCAAGCCCGCTACGCAAAAATGGATTGTGCAGAGAGATAAGATGGCTCGCGCCGGAGGCGGCGCGCTTTCTAGGGTATTGGCGCCGACACTACCCAGACGCCATGCGATCCCTTCCGACTTTCCGCCGCCTGCTCGTTGTCGCGTTCGTGTTGCTGGCCGCCGCTTCCGCCGCCCGCGCACAGACCACGATCGACGTGAACGCGGCCTCGTACACCGTGAACGGCGGAGTCACCACCTATAACTTTGCTCCGCTACAGGTCGCGGGCAGCGGCGGTTCGCTGTTCCTCTCCGATTCACGCGCTGACCAGCAGACCGGACAGTACGGTGATGACTTCGTCGGCGGCTCGACCAGCAACCCCGGCTTCATGATGCAGTATGGCCAGATCAACGGAGTGGACTACGTCGCGTTCCGGCTGCGCTACAACGAGTACAACCCGACCAGTTACGACAACAACGCCAAGACGCGGCTCGGCATGGATGGCGACGGCGACGGTGACATCGATTTGTTCTTCGGGGTCGACTTTCACAACAACAGCGCTCCGACGATCGGCTTCCAGGCGCCGGGCACCGGTTTGAACGTGTCGCCATCGACCACCTCGATCGGCAACAACTTCATCCCCACCTTCGAAGCCGGGGAGTCCTCGCTCGCGCAAAGTTATCTCACGCTGCAGGACGGCGTGACGTTCAGCTACATGCAGGTCACCGAGGCGAACACGCCGGGCTTCACCAATTTCGCCAGCGGTAAGGCTGGAACGCCCGATGCCGACGCCTACATGACGTTTGCCGTGCCGTTTCTCTACCTGCAGGAGGCGCTCCAGGATCTGTCGGGCGTGAATATCACGCCCTCATCGTTCGTGCGCTTTATCGCGTTCACGAGTACCCAGAACAACTCCATCAATCAGGACATCTTCGGCAGCAATGGCATCAGCGGCAGCGTGCGCTTCGACGCGCCGGGCGGCGGGTTCACCGAATACACCGACGCCACCGGTTCGCCCGTGCCGGAGCCGGCGACCTACGCCCAGGTCGGCACGCTGCTCGGCATCGGCGGGTTCCTCTGGCTGAAGCGCCGGCGGCAGACGCGCCAGGTCGCGACGCAGGCGGTTTGAGGCGTTCGGCCACGCCGCGAACGGTCCGTGCGAAGCCGCGGTGCGGCGCGACGGCGAAACGCCCTGGCACCGCTACAGTGCCGCGCAAATCCGCTGGCCTGCTGGCGTGGTGCCTGCTTGCCTCGCCGGCAAAATATAACGCATGAGTTCTTCGCCTCCCCCCTTGGAGACGGCCGCGACCGCGCAGGTCGACCGCTCCGGCATGTTTGGTCATCCCCGCGGCCTCGGTACGCTGTTCTTCACCGAGCTCTGGGAACGGTTCTCCTACTACGGCATGCGCGCGCTGCTCACCTTGTTCATGGTGGCGCCGGTCGCACGCGGCGGGCTCGACCTGCCGACCGCCAAGGCCACGCTGATCTACGGCACGTATGTGATGAGCGTCTACATGCTGTCGATCCCCGGCGGCACGATCGCCGATTATCTGCTCGGCCAGCGCCTCACCGTCCTGTGGGGCGGCATCATCATCGCGAGCGGGCATTTCGCGATGGCCTTCCCGAGCACCACCACGTTTTTTCTCGGCCTCATCCTGATCGCCGTCGGCACCGGCCTGCTGAAGCCCAACATCAGCGCGATGGTCGGGCAGTTGTATTCAGCGGGTGATACACGGCGCGACGCCGGCTTCACGATCTTCTACATGGGAATCAACATCGGCGCGTCGGTCGCGCCGCTGGTGACGGGATTTCTCGCGCAACACAGCCTCTTCAAAACGTGGCTCGAGGCCGCCGGCCTCGACCCGCTGCACTCGTGGCACTGGGGCTTCGGCGCGGCCGGTGTCGGCATGCTGCTCGGCGTCATCGTCTACCTGATCTACAGCGAACCGATCAAACGGGTCGGCCCGCGGCCGCAGATCACCCCGGAGGCGTGGCAGCGCGTGATCGTGGTCACCCTGGGCACCGCCGCGCTGTGGTTCCTCGTGTGGCTGTCGGACCAGCCGGCATTCGAATTCCTCCGGGTCGTCTTCTTCGTCGTCGTGCCGATCGCGTTGATCGCCTGGTTCGGCTACTCGAAGAACACCGAAGCGCGCCGGCTCGCGCCGATCTTCACGTTTTTCCTGTGCGCGATGATCTTTTGGGCGCTGTTCGAGCAGGCGGGAACGTCGCTCAATCTTTTCGCCGACCAGTTCACGGAAACGCACGTGCTCGGCATCGAGTTTCCCGCCTCGTGGTATCAGGCGGCCAATCCGGTCTTCGTAATCCTCCTCGCGCCGCTCTTCGCCTGGCTGTGGAGTTCGCTCGGCAAACACCAGCCCTCGAGCCCGATGAAGTTCGCCGTGGGCCTGTTCCTGCTGGCCGCCGCCTTCGCCATCATGATCCCGGCGGCGCGGCTCGCGGTGCAGGGACGAGTGAGCCCGCTGTGGCTGCTGGCGCTCTACTTCGTGCAGACCCTCGGCGAAATGTGCGTGAGCCCGGTGGGCCTGAGCACGTTCACCAAGCTCTCGCCGCCCAAGTTCGTCGGCGCCATGATGGGCATCTGGTTCCTCGGCGCGGCGCTGGGCAACAAACTCGCCGGCGTCCTCGCGGGCAGCTTCGGCGAAGGCGAGGCCGGCAAACTCGACGTCTTCTTCGGGCAGCAGGCGGCATTCGTCGCGGTCTGCGCGCTCGCCGTGCTGATCCTCGTACCGTGGCTGAAACGCCGCATGGGCGGCGTGCACTGAGGGGAGGTAAGGAAAGCGAAGAGCCAAGAGCGGAGAGCTCAGAGCCGACACTCAACGCTCAGCTCTCAGCTCTCAGCTCTTTGCTCTCAGCTCTGCTTCCATGCCCCGTCTCTTCGTTGGGATCTATCCGGACTCCGTGGTGCGCGACGCCCTCGCCTCGCTCGCGACGCCGTTGCGCGGTTTTCGCTGGACGCCCCCCGAGCAACTTCACCTCACGCTGCGTTTCCTCGGCGAACTCGACGACGACGCGGCCGCGCGCGCCGAGGCTGCGCTCGGCACGGTGAGCGTCGGCGCGTTTTTGCTGGAGCCGGCCGGCGTGGGCATTTTCCCGCCGCGTGGACCGGCCGGGGTCGTGTGGGTGGGTTTCGGCACCACCCACCCGCATCTGTTTCAACTCCGCCAGCGTGTCGACGACGCGCTGCTGGCCGCCGGCGTGCCGCTGGAGCTGCGTCCGTTTCAGGTCCACCTCACGGTCGCGCGGGTGCGCGAGGCGTCCGCCGGCACGGTCGCCGAGTTCGTGAAACGGCATCGCGCTTTCACCGCACCGCCGTGGCGCGCAACGGCGTTCACGTTGATGGAAAGCCGCCTCGCCCCCGCCGGCGCCGAACACAGCGTGCGGCGGTTGTATCCGCTCGCCGGAGACTGAGAGGGCAGAATTCAGTTCAACCACCGACCGAACGAAGGGACGTACCGGAAGGGGAACGAGTAAGAGCGGGCAAACGCGGAGGCGTGGCGTGACAGCTCCCTTGCCTGCGGCGCGCGGCGGCAGCAATGTCGGGGCTTTCGTCATGTCATTTCCAGCCCGCGTACGCCATTTGCTCGAGACGGTCGCGAATCTGCGCGCGCATGTCCCGGCCGGCGCGGGCCAGATCACTGCGATCTGCACGCTCGCCGTGCTTGCCGGCACCGCCGGCGTGGCGTTTCACGAACTCGCCGCCTGGATCGAACACCACACGATCGCGCGTCTCGCCGGCCAGCCCTGGCCGGTGTTTCTCGTTGGCAGCCTGGCCTCGGTGCTCGCGGGCAGCGCGCTGGCGAGTTGGCTGATCGCGCGCGTCGCTCCGGCCGCGGCCGGCGGCGGCGTGCTGCCGGTGAAACTCGCGTTTTGGCGCGATTTCGGGGTCATCCCCATGCGGCTGACCGTCGTGAAGTTTTTCGCATCGGCGATCACCCTGGGCAGCGGCGTAAGCCTCGGCCCGGAGGGGCCCGCCGTGCAGATCGGCGCCAGCACGGTCTCGGCCGCGGCCGGCCTCGGCGGCGTGGCAAAACAAAATCGCCGCGCCTACTGCGCGGCCGGCGCGGCGGCGGGGCTCGCGGCTGTCTTCAATGCGCCGCTCGCCGCCATCACTTTCGTGCTCGAGGAAATCGTGGGCGATCTGCACAGCCGCTGGCTCGGCAGCGTGGTGCTCGCCGCCGTCGCCGGTGCCCTCGTCGCCCACGCGCTGCTGGGCGCCCAGCCGGCCTTTCAAGCCGCCCCGTTTGCCGACATCGGCTGGACCGCCTGGGCGCTGACCCCGCTCGTCGCGGCCGCCGCCGGTTTCGCCGGCGCGGCCTTCCAGCGCGGCGCCCTCTGGTTTCGCGCCCGCGGCAACGGGCGCCGCTCGCGGTGGCGTCCCCTGTGGGGCGCGCTCGCGACGTGGGTGTGCGGCGCAAGCGTGTATTTGCTTTGCCAACACACCGGCATCTTCGGCATCGGCTACCGCGACATCACCGCGGCGATCGGCGGCAGCCTGCCGGCGCTCACAGCCGCGCTGCTCCTCGTCGGCAAGCTCGTCGCGACCTGCATCGCGGTGGGCAGCGGCGGCTGCGGCGGCATCTTCGCCCCCAGCCTTTTTCTCGGCGCGATGAGCGGCGCGCTCTGCGCCGGACTCGCCGGATTCCTGACCCCGCTCAACCCGAGCGAGCAGGCGATGCTCGTGATGACCGGGATGTCGGCGAGCCTCGGCGCGGTCATCCGCACGCCCCTCACGTGCGTGCTGCTGTTGTTCGAGGTGACCAATCAATTCGTGATCGTGCCGGCGCTGATGCTCGCCGCGCTCGTGAGCCAAGGCGTCGCCCGGCTCGTGAACAAGCATGACATGTACGAGGAGATGCTCGTGCAGGACGGCGTCGACCCGCACCAGGTGTTGCCGCCGCGGCACTACAAACGCTGGCGGGAGATTCCTGTCGGCGCACTGGCGAGCTTCAAGCCGGTCGTCGCACGCGACACCGACCCGGCGACGCTCGAGGCGCTGCTCGCCTCGAGCCGGCACGAACGCTTCCCGGTGCTGCGCGACAGCGCGGGCGGCGTGGCCGGCGTGCTCCAGCGACGCGATGCCGAACACGCGGTTGCCACTCAGACCGAGCCGCGACTCGAGCCCGCCGTCTGGATCGACGCCCGCGCGACGATCGGCGCCGCCCAGAAGCGCATGCTCGGCGCCGGTGTCGATTTTCTCTGCGTCGGGGACGAGTCGCGCCAGGTGCTGGAGGGCGTGCTCACCTTGCACGATCTCCTCCGCGGCCAGTCCGTGCTGGAGGAGGATGCGTGATCGCGTAGGCGGACCTGGAGGCCGGACGCTCCTCTTTCTGTTCCCTCCATATCCGCCTCGTTTCCCTTAAGAGGGTGCCCCCTCTGCGGGCTTGCGCGCGAAAGCCCCCCACGGACATCGTGGTGGCGCATGCCCACCCGCGCCTGGTTTCCGACCTTCATCTACTGCGAACCGCTGCAGAAGAGCGGGCTCGCGCGGCTCAACGACGAACTCGCCGACGAATGCCAGCGCCTGCGCGACTTCGACGACGCCGGCCGCGCCTGGTCGGAGAAGAATTACCCCGGTGGATACACGAGCTACGCTTCGATGCACGCGCTGCACGAATTCTCCAGCTCGTTTGCCGCGCTGGAAAAAAAGATCACGAAGCACGTGCGCGCCTACGCCAAGGCGCTCGACATGGACCTGCGCGGGCGCGACGTGCGGATGACCGACTGCTGGGTGAACATCATGCCGCCGACCGCGGCACACTCGCTGCATCTGCATCCGCTGTCGTTCATCAGCGGCACGTATTACGTGCGCACGCCAAAGGGTTGCCCGGGCTTGAAATTCGAGGACCCACGCCTTGATCGCTTCATGGCCGCGCCGCCGAAAATCGCCGAGGCGCGACGCGAGAACCGCGCCCACATCACCTACCCGGCCGAGGCGGGCAACGTGATCCTCTTCGAGAGCTGGCTGCGCCATGAAGTCCCGGCCAACCGCGTCGACGCCGAGCGCATCAGCATCAGTTTCAATTACGCGTGGAGCTGACGAGGCGAGGCGATTGCAGGCGGGTGCCCCCCCGGCTCGATCAGGTTTATCCCCGACATGTCGGGCGTAAAGCCGGCCCCGCAGTCGTCCCACCCGCTTGGACTTTCGCCGCAAGGCGGACTAGATTAGCCGCATGTGGCGCCGCTTTCGTCGCACCTTCATTGAGCCCGCCTGGGCACCGGTTCAACCTGTGAAGATGAAACAGATCCAGGTCACCGAGGAGGTCTACGACGCCCTCAAGCGCCTGACGACGGACTTCCACCAAAGCCCCAACGACGTACTCGCCGGACTGCTCGGCCTACCCGGCCCGAGCGCGAACCCGCCCGACCCGCTGGTCGCGTTTCTCTCGAGCACCGAGTTCCGGGCCAAGTTCACCGACGCCGACAAATACCTCGCGATGCTCGGCTGGATCGCCGCGCGGCACGCCGCCGAGTTCCAGGAGTTTATTCTCTCGCTCGGGCAGGGTCGGCGTTACCTGAGCATGACCCGCGAGGAAATCCTCGAGCAGTGCCGGCACAACCAGGCGCGCCAGATTCCCGGCACACATTACTGGGCGATCATGAACATCGATACGCCCACCAAACGCCGCTTCCTCTCGCGCGTGCTCGAGTTCGCCGGCTATCGGGACGAGCTGATCGATTTCGCCTGCAACGCCATCGGCATGCGGCGAACGAGCCGCCGGGTGTTCTCGAGCACGTAGGTTCTACTTCGGCGGGGAATCCCAGCGTCATCGCAAGGGCGCCGCTCGACGACGCCCGCGCCCGCGCTGGGCAAGCACCGCTAGGGAACGGGGGCCGACAACCGGCGCCGGACGGCAGCTGCCAAAGCAGAAGGAGAGCAGACGGGCTATTTTCCGTCTTTCGCCGGCGCACGGTTTGGCTAACGGTTGCGCCATCGTGTCTACATCAACGCTGCTTCCCTCGCCGCTGGAGGAAACCAAGCGCCGCAACCTGCGCAACTTCGTCGCCTCCGTGCGCTATTCGGTGGATGGGTTCATCGCCGCCCTGAAGCTCGAGCCCTCGTTTCGCGAAGACCTGCTGTTCACGATACTGCTCGTCCCGTTCGCGATCATCCTGCCCGTCAACGCCGTCTCGACCGCCCTCATGATCGCCTCGTTGGTCCTGATCATGATCGTCGAGCTGCTGAACTCCGCGATCGAGTGGCTGATCGATTACCTGCGCCCGGAGCGCCATCCCCTCGCCAAGCGCATCAAGGACATGGCGAGCGCGGCCGTCTTCCTCAGCTACATCAACTGCGTCGTGGTGTGGATCGTCCTGCTCTGGCCGTCGAACACCGTGTGGCAGCGCCTCGCGCTCTGGTTCGTCTCCTCCTCATGAACGCCCTCGTCACCGGAGCATCCCGGGGAATCGGCCGGGCCATCGCCTTCCAACTCGCCGCCCGCGGCGTGCGCGTGGTGGTTCACTATCACCGCAACCGCATCGCCGCCGACGAGACGCTGCGCGCCCTGTCCGGCAAGGGTCACGTGCTCGCCTCCGCCGATCTCACCGTCGAGGCCGACGCCCACCGGCTCTGGCGCGAGGCGAGCGCCACCTGCGGCTCGATCGATCTGCTGATCAACAACGCCGGTCACTACGAAAAGCACCCGCCGCTCGAGACCTCGCCGGAAGCCTGGCGCGAAGTGTGGCAGCGCACGCTCTCCGCCAATCTCACCGGTCCGGCCACGCTCGCCCACCTGGCCGCCCAGGCCATGAGCGGCACCGGCCGCGGCCGCATCGTCGCGATCTCCTCGCGCGGCGCGTTCCGCGGCGAGCCCAGCGCGCCCGCCTACGGCGCGAGCAAGGCCGGACTCAACGCGCTCCACCAGTCGCTCGCCGCGGCCCTCGCTCCTCACGGTGTGCAGGTGATGGTCGTCGCGCCCGGCTGGGTCGACACCGACATGGCGTCGCCGTGGGTGCGCGGCCCGCAGGCCGCGGTGCTCCGCGACCAGCATCCGCTCGGCCGCGTCGCCACCGCCGAGGAAGTCGCCCGGGTCGCGGTCTTCTGCGCGCTCGACGCCCCCGCCACAATGACCGGCGCGGTCGTCGACGTGAACGGCGCTTCGTATCTAAGAACCTGATACGCCTGCTCTGCTCCGACTTCCTCCCACGAGGGGCGGCACTCCTGCCGCCGGACCCATCTTCCGCAGGGCGGCGAGAGTGCCGCCCCTCCTTGCTCCGCAGCCGCCACGGCTAACGATGCTTCCTGCTCTCAGCTCTCGGCTCTACGCTCTCAGCCCCCTCCGGGCTCTCAACCCTCAACTCTCAACTACCCTCTTCCCCTCCCCTCCCCTCACCTCACCCGCGCGAAAAACCCGAGCCCCACGCCCAGCATCGCGAGGTTGGGCAGCAGCGCCGCCCAGAGCGGGGGCAGGACTTCGCGGCTTCCGAGATTGTTGCCCAGCACGACGAGCAGGTAATACACCGCAAAAAGCCCGATCGACTTCGCCACGCCCACCGCCGGATTCACCCGCACGCCGGCGATCGCAAACGGCACCGCGATCACCACGATGATCAGCGGCCCGAGCGTGTCGGCCAGCACCTTGAAATAGCGCACCGCGTAGCGCGTGACCTTCGGGTTGTCTTCCGCCTCGAGCGAGTAGTAATCGATGATGCGTCTGAGCTCGAAAAACGAGAGATCCGTCGGCTTCAGGTCGAACACCAGCATGAGCGCCGGATCCTCCCTGAAATGCGGCACCACCTTCTCGGCAAACGTCACCTGGCGGATCACGGTGCCCGTCTCCGGGTCGAGCCAGATCTCGCGCCCCTCGCGAAACACCCAGCACTCGCGCTCGTAGTCGTACTGCGCCTCGCGCGCCAGCAGCCGGGTCTTTTCCCGGCGCTCGGCGTCGACTTCCGAGACGGTCACGCCGTAGCCCCGCATCGTGAACCGGCTGTAGCGGTTGAAATACCACATCCGGTTCTGCTGCCGGTTGTCGAAGGCCACGCTCTGGCTCACGCCGCGATCGGGCGCCGCCGCCGTCCTCGCCTCCGACTGGAACTGCAGGTGCTCCCAGATCGATCGCGACTCCTCCACCGACCACGGAATCACGCTGGCATTGAGATACCACGTGAGCCCGCAGAGCAGCGCCCCACTCACCCAGAGCACGCGCGTGATGCGCAACAGGCCCACGCCCGCCGCCCGCAGCGCGATGATCTCGTTGTTCCGGTGCAACTGCCCGAGCGTGTAGAGCAACGAGACGAGCATCGCCAGCGGCAGCACGATCGAGAGATAACTCGGCAGTTTGACCGTGAAATAAAACGCGATGTCGATCACGCCGGCATCGAACTCGAGCAGATCGCGCAGATCGTCATACATCGCCTGCATCAGCAGCAACCCAAGCGCGGCGCCGAGCACCAGGCCGAGAATCGCGAACCACTCGCGCAGAAGATAACGATCAATGAGAGACACGGGCGGGACTCCTCAGGTGTAATAATTCACTTCAACCGCGCACCGAGCGGAGCGACATCCTCACGGACGCGAATCGAAAGTTGTAGGGCCGGCCCTTGCGGCCGGGCCGCCCGCCAAAGGCGGGCAAGTCGCACGTGGCGGAGCTCCGAACCCGCGTGGCCACAAGGGTCGGCCCTGCAATCAGCCTCTCTGCAATTCGCGTCCATTAGCGTTCATTGGCGGTTTCAATTGAATCGCTCGGGTGTGCCGCGTCCGCCCGCGGTTCGAGTTTCGCCATCGTCCAGCCGGTGTATCCATAAAGCGCGGACACCAGCGGGTTGATCAGGTTGAGAAACGCAAACGGCAGATACGCGAACGGGAACACGCCCAGCGTCGCAAACATATACGCCCCGCACGTGTTCCACGGCACCAGCGGCGAACTGAGCGTTCCGCCGTCTTCGAGACACCGCGACAGGTTCTTCGGATGGAGGCCCAGCTTTTCGTAGGCGCTACGATACATCCGGCCCGGCACGACGATCGAGAGATACTGGTCGGACGCCACGACGTTCATGCCGACGCACGTCCCGAGCGTCGCGGTGACCAACCCGCCGCGCGATTTCGCCAGGCTGAGGATCGCCTCGGCGAGGCGCCCCAGCATGCCACTGCGCTCCATCACCCCGCCAAAGCACATCGCACAGATGATGATGCCTACGGTCCCATACATGCTGCTCATGCCGCCGCGCGAAAGCAGCTCATCCACGGCCTTGTTGCCCGTCTCCGCCACGAAGCCGTCGTAGGCGACCGTCAGTATCTTTGGCAGGGATACGCCTTGAAAAAAGCTCGCCCAGAGCCCGCCCACGATCGCGCCGATCAGCAGGGCTGGCAGCGCCGGCACGCGAAAGACCACCATCACGAGCACGAGCACGGGCGGCACGAGGAGCCAGGGCGTGACCCGGTATGCTCCCGCTACGCTGTTGATGATGGCGTCGACCGACGCGCTGTCCACGTGACCGCCGCTGTAACGGAGCCCTATCACCCAGTACAGCGCCAGCGCGATGACGAAGCTCGGGCCGGTCGTCCAGATCATGTGTCGCACATGTTCGAACAACTCCGCGCCGGCGATGCCGGGCGCGAGATTGGTCGTATCGGAGAGCGGGGACATCTTGTCGCCGAAATACGCGCCCGAGACGATGGCGCCCGCCACCATCGGCAGCGGCACGCCGAGGCCCGTGCCCACGCCGATCAGGGCAATGCCCACGGTGCCGGCCGTCGTCCAGGAACTGCCGGTCACAAGCGACACGACGGAGCAGATCGCGCACGTCGCGGCCAGGAACGCGCCCGGCGCCAGCAGCTTCAGGCCGTACACGATCAATGTCGGCACAATGCCGCTGGCGATCCACGTACCGATCAGCATGCCGACGATCAGCAGGATGAGCACCGCGCCGAGGGACAGACGAATCCCGTCGAGCAGGCTCTCGTGGATGTCGCGCCATTGCCAGCCGAGCCGCATCGCGACCAGCGCAGCCACCGCCGTCGCCGCCACCAGTGGCACCTGAACCGGCACGCTCGCCGTCAATACCGCGCCGAAATACGGGAGGTGCGAGAGCGCCTGCAACGCGGGCGTGAGCCCAGCGATCGTCGGCAGGTCGTTCAGGTTGATCACCGACCCCGCCAGGAAGACGATGAGGCAGACGACCGGCAACAGCGCTTCCCAGAGCGCAGGAGGACGGACGGAACGCGAAGAATCGGTCATGCAGAGAAACGTTGGGACACCAAGTCGCGGTGTGCACCCAGCGTGCCCAAGCGTCCGCCCGTTGGGCGATGAAAAAGTAACTTCGCCGCTCCCCCGCGCAATGACGTCGAGCCGACGACCTGCGCAGCGGGTCAAGTCAGCCGATTACAGACCCGGTTTGCCAATATTCGCCGGAGCGGGACCGATGCGGAGCGCGGAAGCTCCCGACCCATGATCGAGAACTGACGTCGCTCCCGCGGCGGCTCGCTTTCAGGCAGTCCGCGTCGGTCGAGCCGATTGCGCCACCGGCAACGGACTTTGCACGGGCGACAGCGGACTTTGCAGACCCGACAGCGCGCTTTGCACGCTCGCCAGCGGACTTTGCAAGCCCGACAGCGGACATTGCAGGGCCGACAGAGAAGTTTGCCTTATAGAAAGATTAGATTGCATGATCGCCAGCGCGGTTTGCAGACCCGACAGCGGACTTTGCACGGCCGACAGCGCGTTCTGCAAGCGTGCCAGCGGACTTTGCAGACCCGACAGCAGACATTGCAGGGTCGACAGCGGACCTTGCGAGCACGACAGCAGGGTTTGCAAGGCCGACAGCGCGCTTTGCCGCCTCGTCCGCAGCATGCGCGACACAGCCGTGGCGACAGGGAAGCAAGTGGCGGTTCAGTGCAGGCTCCGCCGGTGTCGGGCGCGCGGTTTTCTGGCGAAGACGCTTCCGCCCCCCGCACGTAGATGTGTCGTGAGTTCCCCATCCGGCCCACCGCCTGCTGTGCCGCAGGGCGACACCCGCACAGTTTGATTGAAAGCCCTTCCCGCCATCGCAATTCTTTCACCCTCATGACGCACCCACTTCGGCGCTTCGCCGCCGCCACCCTGCTTGCGTTGGGCTGCCTCGCTCTGCCCGGCCGCGCGCAAGACACCCTCAAGATCGGCGAATTCGCCTCGCTCACCGGCAAGGAGGCGAGCTTCGGGCAATCGCAGCACAAGGGCATCCTTCTCGCCGTCGAGGAGATCAATGCCGCCGGCGGCATCGAGGGCAAAAAGATCCAGCTCGTCACCGAGGACAACCAGACCAAGCCCGGCGAGTCGGCCACCGTCGCCAAAAAACTGATCACGCGCGACAAGGTCATCGCCCTCCTCGGCGAAGTTTCCTCCGGCCGCTCGCTCGAGGCCGCGCCCGTCGCGCAGTCCCTGCGGGTCCCGATGATCGCCACCTCCGCGACCAACCCGAAGGTCACCGAAACGGGCAACTACGTTTTCCGCGTCTGCTTCATCGATCCGTTCCAGGGCACCGTGATGGCGAAATTCGCGCTCGCCGACCTGAAGGTGAAGAAAGTCGCCGTCCTCTCCAGCGTCTCCAACGCCTACAGCGTGGGCCTCGCGCGCTTTTTCCGCGACACGTTCACCGCCGGCGGCGGCACGATCGCCGTCGAGCAGAAATACTCCGAGGGCGACAAAGACTTCCGCGCGCAGCTCACCGCCGTCAAGGCGGCCGGCGTGGAGGCGATCTTCGTCCCGGGTTACTACACCGAGGTCGCGCTGATGGCCCGCCAGGCGCGCGAGCTCGGCATCAACGTGCCGTTCTTCGGCGGCGACGGCTGGGTGGCGCCGCAACTCCTCGAG
>DASWVO010000223.1:0-4071 GCA_036406235.1 Opitutaceae bacterium | reverse complement strand
CTTCACGCCCGAGCGCTGCGCCGCCGGCGTGGTGCTCACGGGCGGCAGCGCGAAGCTGCCCGGCCTCGCCGAGGCCGCGGCCAAGATCTTTGGCGTGCCGGCGCACATCGGCGAACTTCCTGGCGTAGTGGACGAACGGTTACGCGATCCCGCGCTCGCGACCGTGGTCGGTCTGTTGCACTTCGGCCTGCAGTCGCGCACAGAGGCAGCGCCGCCGCGCCGCGCCGGGGGCGGGTTCATCCAGGACATCAAGAAACTCTTCGCCGTCGGAGCCTGACCGCCATGACGCCCAACGAACTTCCCCTCACGCCCGACGCGCTGGCCGACCGCAGCATCGCGATCAAGGTTCTCGGTGTCGGTGGGGCCGGCACCAACGCCGTCGACCGCCTCAAGATGGAGAATCTCGAGCGTCTCCAGATGGCCGCGATCAACACCGACCTGCAGGCGCTGTCCGGTTCGCCGCTGCAGGACAAGATCCTCATCGGCGCCTCCGTCACGCGCGGACTCGGCGCGGGCGGCGATCCTGATCTCGGCCGCGAGGCCGCCGAGACCGACCGCGAAAAGATCGCCTCGGTCGTGAAGGACTGCGACCTCGTGTTTCTCGTCGCCGGCATGGGCGGCGGCACCGGCAGCGGGGCGGCCCCCATTGTTGCTGAAGTCGCGAGCGAGGCCGGTGCGCTCGTGATCGCGTTTGTCACGCTTCCGTTTTCCTTCGAGGGCGGGCGTCGCGCCAAGCAGGCGGAGGAGGGCCTCCTCGCGTTGCGCAAGTGCTGCGACGCGGTGATCCCGCTGCCCAACGACGTCCTGCTGCAGGAGGCCGCCGACGGCGAGACCGCCCTCGATTCGTTCGCGCGCGCCGATGAGTGGATCGGCCGCGGCGTGCGCTCGATCTGGTCGATGCTGTTCCGCACCGGACTGATCAATCTCGACTTCGCGACCCTTCGCCAAGCCTTCCACACGCGCGGCGGCAAGACGCTGTTCGGCCTCGGCAGCGGGGCCGGAGAGAAAGCAGTCGTCGACGCGCTCGAGAGCCTGAAACTCTGCCCGCTGCTCGCGACGCCGGAGTTTTCACGCAAGGCCGACCGCCTGCTTGTCAACATCATCGGCGGCACCGACCTCACCCTGCCCAGGGTCAACGAGATCATGACGGCAGTGACCGACCAGTTTGGCCGCGAGCCGCACGTGATCATGGGGGCGGTGATCGACGAAGAGATGCAGGGCAAGGTCGAGATCGTCGTCCTCGGCACGAGCGACATGGGCGGCCGCGTCGCCCCTCGCCGGCCCTCCCCGGCGGTGAATCGGGCCCGCGCGCCATTTCCCCCGCCCGCCGAGGCGCCGCGTATCGGTTCGACAGCGACGGCGCCGGAGTCCGGGGTCTTCCCGGCGATGGCCGACGCGATGGCTCCCGGGCCGAGCAAAGCGGCCGCGGCCTTCGCTGCGGCCAAGGCAGTTCAGGAAGAGCTGACCTTCAATAACGCCGATGCGGAAGCCCGCGGTCACTTTGAGCGGACCGATCGCAATCTGTTCGAAGGCCAGGATCTCGACGTTCCCACCTACCTGCGCAAAGGCATCAAGATCGTGATTTGAGGTTAGCCGGGAGGACTGAACCTTTCTTTCTCATTCCTCTTTATCTATCTCTTTCTCGGCTCGGCTGGTTGTCCGCTGCGGCAACGACCCTGACGATAGAGGAAAGAGAAAGAACGAAGAGAAAGAGGGCCGCCTTTGCCGACGGCGACCTTTACTCCGCGTTCATAAACGCGCCCCTTGGCAAGCCCGGGGCTTTGTGCACCATTTTCGCCCATGTTTATCGACGAGTGCGTCATCAAGGTTGCTGCCGGCGACGGCGGTCGCGGCTGCGTGAGCTTCCGCCGCGAGAAGTATGAGCCCTGGGGTGGACCCAACGGCGGCGACGGCGGCAAGGGTGGCGACGTGGTGCTCGTCGGCGACGACGACACGAACAACCTCGTCGACTACAAGTACAAGCCCCATTGGAAGGCCGAGCGCGGCGAGCACGGTCTGGGCAAGGATTGCCACGGCCGCGAGGGCAAGCCCGCGCTCCTCAAGATGCCGCTCGGCACCGTCGTGATCGACGAGGCGACCGGCAAGGTGGTGGCCGAGGTGGTCGAGGACGGCCAGCAGATCGTCCTTTGCAAGGGCGGCAACGGCGGCTGGGGCAACACGCACTTCAAGACTGCGACCAATCGCGCGCCGAAACGCGCAAATCCCGGACATCCGGGGGAGCACGGCGTGTATCGGCTCGTGCTCAAGAGCATCGCCGACATCGGCCTTGTGGGCTTTCCCAACGCCGGCAAATCGTCGCTCACCAACGCGATCACCAAGGCCCGCCCGAAGACCGCGGCGTATCCCTTCACGACCCTGCATCCGCAGATCGGCGTCATCGAGTATCCGAATCCTGTCGACTATGGCCGTCTGCTGCTCGCCGACGTGCCCGGCCTGATCGAGGGCGCGAGCGAGAACCGCGGCCTCGGCCATCGCTTTCTCCGCCACATCGAGCGCTGTGCCCTGCTCATGTTCTTGATCGACATGGCGGGTGTCGACGGTCGTGATCCGCGCGAGGATTACACCACGCTCCTCAACGAGTTGGAACTCTACGATCCGGCCCTGCTCGAGAAGCCGCGTCTCGTCGTGGCCAACAAGATGGATCTGCCGGCCGCCGCCGCGAACCTCACGAAATTCAAGCGTCGCCATAAAGTGGATATCATCAAGATCTCCTGCCGCACGGGCGACGGTCTCGATGAGTTGAAGGCGACCCTCCGCAAACGCGTCCGCTCCCATCGGCGCTCCGAGGCGCGCAAGGCCGCCGCGGATTCCGCGGCTTAAGTTTTCCCGCCGGCAGCCGTTTCTTAACGTTTCATGGCTCTCGCTCCCGAACACCGTTCGCTGCTCATGCGCGCCAACCGCCTGCTGGGCGCGCAACTCGTCGAGCACAACCTCGTGAAGCTCGAGGATCTTGAGACCGCCAATGAGCGACTGCTCGAGGCGCTCGCCTCCAACGAGACGCGCAAGAGCACGATCCTCGGCATCCTCGCGTACGAACAAAAGATCCTGCGCGAGGAGGACGTGCTGATGCAGCTCGCCGAGGCCGACGGCATCGGCGTCATCGACCTGCGCCATTACGAAGTCCTCGAGGATTTGCGCAAGAGCGTTGATGTGGGCGCCTGTTGGGCGACGTGGTCGGTGCCGTTCGACCGCGAGGAAGACGTCCACTACGTGGCGACGGCGTACTACTTGAGCCCGGCCGTGCGGACGTATTGGGAAAAAACGCTCGGCGGCCCCATTCTCTGGTATGGCACGACGCTCGAGCTGGTCGCCGAATATCTGGAGAAACTCGAGACGGATCGTGCGCAAGCCGCCACCGGCGTGAAGCCCAACGCCGCTTGAACCAGATGCCAGATTTCAGACGCCAGATGCCAGCGGCCAGAAGCCAGACGCCAGATTTCGAATACCCAGTCTCGGGCGCTTACCGGCCCCGTGGCGTCTATATTTCGGCTTCGGGGATCTGGCTTCGGACCTCCGGCCTCCGACTTCCGGCCTCCGACTTCTGACACATGCCGCTCGGAAAAATTCAGACCCAGATTGTCGCCGCCTTGGAAGAGGCGGGACGCCTCACCGCCGAACAGCGCGCGCAAATCGCCGCGGTGCCGGACGAGCTTCCGGGTGACGCGCTCGACAAGCTGCTGCAGGAGGAATACCGCGTCACGCCCCTGCAGCTCGTGCTCGCGAAGGGCAAGGCCTTCCGCATCTCGCCGTTCAACGTCACGCGCTACAAGGTCACCCCGCAGACCTTCGAGCGCCTGCCGCAGGAGTTCTGCCAGGAGCATCTGGTGCTGCCCGTCGGCGTGGTGGGCGACCTGTTGCTGGTGGCGTTTGCGAACCCGTTCGAGGTCACCCTGCCGACGAAGATCCAGGAGATGACCGGCCTGCGGGTCGTGCGCCTGCTCGGCCGCGAAAAGGACCTCCGGGAGAAATTCGCCAAAGGGCCGGAGCACAAGGCCGCCGACTTTGCCGATGTGGTCGAAGCGATCGGCGCCGAGTTCGGTACCGAGCACG
>DASWVO010000222.1:0-10177 GCA_036406235.1 Opitutaceae bacterium | reverse complement strand
GTCCAGGTCTCGCGCGCGCCGATCGAGAAGATCGAGGCATACAAGGCGAAGAAGGGCTGGGACTTCCCCTGGTACTCGTCGTTCGGCAGCGACTTCAACTACGACTTTCACGTGACGCTCGACGAGAACGTGTGTCCGGTGGAGTACAATTTTCTGTCGAAGGCGGAGATGCTGGCGCGCGAAGTACCCAATCAGACGGAGGGCGAGGCGCACGGACTCAGCGTGTATTTCCGGCGCAACGACGACGTTTATCACACCTACTCGACCTACGCGCGGGGGGTGGAGAACCTGACGGACGCCTACAGCCTCCTCGACGTCACGCCTTACGGCCGCCAGGAGGACTGGGAAGACTCGCCTTCCGGCTGGCCGCAGCGGCCGACGTACGGCGGGTGAGGGCACAGCGGCAGCCGAAGCGAGCCGTTTCGGCACGGCCCGAGGGCTACCGCGGTGGCGCGGTGCGACCCTCGACCCAGTGGCCCTCGATCATGCTCAGCACCGGGTGCTGCGGAAGTCCCTGCTCGTTGTGATAGAGCTGGGTGGCGAGAATATCGACCGCGGTGCCGCCGATCAGGGGAAGATTCTGGTCGATGCCGGACACGGCCTCGACGTGGGCGAGGCGGGTCTGCTCCACGTCCAGGGCCGCATAGGCGATGTCGCCAGGAATCTGATACCCGAGTTGCTTGAGAGCGAGAAACTGGCGCGGACCGAAGCCGATCACTGCGTCGGGCCGGTGTTTTTTGATCCAGGCCTTCACCGTCGCGGCGTTCTCTGGCGCGGTGGTGAGCAGGGGTTCGAGGGCGGCGCCGCCGGCGGTGTTCTGCGCGGCGAGGTAGCCGCCCAGCCAGTTGTAGTTCACGCGGCGGTTTTCCTCACGGTCGAGCATGAGGCCGATCCGCCGGTAGCCGAGCCGGGCGAGGTTTTCGTAGGCGAGGAACGCGCCGCGGAAGTGATTGTGCGTGGAGCGGTGCAGCGGGCGGTCGTTGAAGACGTAGCCGAGGCCCACGCAGATCAGGCGCGACCAGTCGAGCTCGTGCGCGTAGACCGGCACGGGGAAGGGGCTGATGAGATTTCCGCGGATCGCGCGGGCGTGGAGCATCCGGCAGGTGGCGGCCGACGCCGCGCCGCCGGGGCCCAGCCAGAAGGGTTCGACGCGCATGCCGAGTTTTTGCGCCCGCCGCCGCGCGCCCTCGTAGAAGCCGACCTGGGCGGAGTGATTCTTCCAGTCCTCCGCCGTGGGACCACCGGTCAGGAAACCGACGACCTCCGGCGCCGACTTGTGCTGCTTCAAGCGCACCTGGCTCATCAGTGCCGAGACGAGCACGTTCGAGCGGTAGCCGAGTTGATCGGCGAGCAGGCGCACCCGCTCGCGGGTCGCCTCGGGAATCGACGGATGATTGCGCAGACTCAGCGACACCGTGGTGTGACTGACGCCGGCGCAGCGCGCGATCTCGCGCAGGGTCGGCGGATCCACCGGGGTGGTTGGTGTGGCCATGGTTCCACAACGGATGAAACGCCGGGCGGATCGCAATTTCATTTTACGCGGAAAGTCGCGTCACCCTTGGCCGGCAAGCCGC
Organism: Opitutaceae bacterium; assembly: GCA_036406235.1. GTDB lineage: Bacteria > Verrucomicrobiota > Verrucomicrobiia > Opitutales > Opitutaceae > DASWVO01. The sequence goes on along the minus strand of DASWVO010000222.1, from coordinate 8,603 downwards.
GCGTGGCATGAATGCCCACCGTCGTTTGTCTACCCTGCAACCCACCACGACTGGATCGATGCGACTGTGCTTCAGTGCGAGCGGTCCGGTCAAAACCTAGCACTCGTGCCCCCAATGAAACCCCTGCAATTCGAGCGAGGCGCCTCTCGCTCCTTCAAGTCGCCCCTCCCGCTGGCTTTGTTGTCTGTTCTGATGCTGGCCGCGGCCCCGGTGGCCGCGCAGACAACGTCCGAGGAAACGGTGGTCCTGCCGGAATTCACCGTGTCCGGCGAGGGGGCCGACCGTTATCGGGCGACCGACGCCATCTCGGCCGTCCGTGTGCGTGCTGCGCTGATTGATACACCCAGTTCGATCACGGTGCTGACGCGCGACATGCTCGATGACCTCGCGCCGACGCGCGTGTTCGACGCCACGCGCTACGTGGCCGGCGTGCAGGACGGCCGCGGCGTGCAGTTCCAGGATCGCATGATCATGCGCGGCTTCGAGAGCAACGGCCAGCGCACGGTCGACAACTTCCTGCAGCCGGCTGATGCGGACAACATCAACGAAGCGGTGGTCGAGCGCATCGAGGTGGCCAAGGGACCGAATGCCATTCTCTCCCCGTCGGGCGCGCCGGGTGGCTCGCTCAACATCATCACGAAGTCGCCCTCGTACAAAACCAAGCGCAGCGTGACCGCGATCGTCGGCCTCTTCGACGCGCAGAAACTCACGGTCGACGCGACCGGGCCATTTTCCGAAGGCAGTGCGTTCGCCTACCGGATCGTCGGTTCCCTGCAGGACACGCGCCGCTACTGGGCAGATGACGCGCGCATGCGCAGCAAAGTCCTCGCGCCGATGTTCTCCTGGCGCATTTCCGAAAAAACGCAGCTGAGCGTGAAGATCGTCGGCGCGGAGCACTGGATTTTCCGCGAGCCCCTGTTGATCCTCGATCCCTCGGTCACCGCGGAGACGGATGATCCGTTCCTCGCTCCGGGGATTTCGACGAAGAGTCGGAACGGGATCCAGCCCTGGAGCCACGTCGGCACCCACACGGCGGATCTGTTCACGCAGCTCACCACGAGCCTGACACAGAACATCAGCATGCGCTTCGCGGCGAACGGCCGCTATTATTTCGAGGATTCGGAGCAGGATTTCCTCTCCACGCCGAGCCTCACCAACCGCTACAATCCGATGACCGGCGAGCTCACCCAGGACCACACGTGGGCCCTCGACCCGGTGACGAACACCTACGTGCCGACGTTCACCCCGCTGTTCGATCCGACCGCGATTCCGCATCGGGCCGACATCCAGTGGACGCGGCGCCGGACCGCCAATGTGCAGTCGGACATCGCAGCCAATTACCGTATCGGAAAAGTCAGCACACAGACGGTGGGCGGCGTGGCCTATTCGCGCCAGACCGGCTACACCCGCGGCAAGTTTGTCGCGCTGCCGGCGATCGACCTGAACAATCCGGATGCCGTCTACATTCCCGCCTACGGCGAGGCGCTGAACACCTACAACAAGAGCTCGTTCACCAACTGGCAGCTCTACCTCAACGAGCGCCTCGGCTTCTTCAACGACCGCGTGTTCGTGACGGGCGGCATCCTGCGCTTCGAGACCAAGACCACGGCGCAGAACGCGCTGACGGGCGCCGCCCCCAGCATCCTCGATGACGGCAAGAACATGTATTCGGTCGGCGCGGTGGTGAAGATCCGCGACAACATCTCGCTCTATTACAGCCACTCGACGAACTCGTCGCCGGTGATCGCCAACAACGAGCCGCTCTGGCGCGACGGCGTGCAGGACGAGTGGGGCTTCAAGACGGAATTCTTCAACCAACGGCTGTCCTTCAACGGCGCCTACTTCGAGATCGAGCAGACCAACGTGACGGTGCCGAATCCCGACCGGCAGACCAATCCGTCCGCCCCCGAGCAGCTCGTCTCCGACTTCGGCAACCACGGTTTCGAACTCGAACTCATGGGCAGCATCACGCCGAATCTTTCGGCGATCGTGACCTACTCGCATCTCAAGATGCGCGACAATCTCGGCCGCCGCGTGCGAGCGGTCGCCGACGACAACGCGGCCCTGTTGCTCAACTACCGGTTCCTCGACGGCCGTCTCGACAACCTCTCGCTCAACCTCGGCGTGACCTACACCGGCAAACGCGCGGGCGACACGCCGGTCGACTTCACGCCGCTCGGCGTGGTGGGGCAGACAAGTTTCTTCCTCAAGCCGAGCTACGCGACGACCATTGGTGCGGCGTATCGCTGGAAGGACCGCTACTTCTTTCGCCTCATCATCGACAATCCGCTCGACGACAAAGATTACATCGCGGTCGCCGGCGGCCGGGTCGCCGGGACCGGTCTCACGACTGCGACCGGCATCAACGTGAAGTTTTCCACCACGGTCGAATTCTGACCGACGAGACCACCGATCGATCCCTCACGCGTGACCCCTCCATCCGATTCCTCCACGCCTGCCCGGCCGCTGCCAGGCGGGTCCGATTTCAACGTGCGCAGCTATGGCGCGGCCGGCGACGGGTGCACGCTCGACACCGCGGCCATCAACCGAGCGATCGCGGCGGCGCATGCCGCCGGCGGAGGAACGGTGGTGCTGCCGGCCGGCGAATATCTCAGCTACTCGATCCGGCTGCGCAGCCGGATCTCGCTGCGACTCGAGGCCGGCGCCGTGCTCGTCGCCGCCGAGCCCCCGCCGGCGGGGGAACCCGGCGGCTACGACGCTCCCGAGGAGGCGCCGCCCAACCTGCACCAGGACTTCGGCCACTCCCGGTTCCGCAACAGCCTGATCTGGGGCGAGGAACTCGACGGAGTGGCGATCTACGGACCCGGGCGCATTTACGGCCGCGGCCTCAGCCGTGGCAACGGCCGCATTGCGCTGCCGGTCGGCGAAGTGGCCCCACAGCCGCCCGGACACCTCCCCGACGTGCTCGAGGCCGACGGGCCGGTCGAACCGATGCCCGACGATGGCATCGCCCCGGGACCCTTCGGGTATCCACATGCTCGTGACACGTTGCCCGCCGGGGTGGGCAACAAGGCCATCGCGCTGCGCGGCTGCCGCAACGTGACGGTGCGCGACCTCACGATCCTGCACGGCGGGCACTTTGCGATCATCGCGACCGCGTGCGACAACGTGACGATTGACAACGTCTTCATCGATACGAATCGCGACGGCATCGACATCGATGCGTGCTCGAACGTGCGCATCGCGCATTGCTCCGTGAATTCGCCCTGGGACGACGGCATCTGCATCAAGTCCTCCTGCGGTTTCGGTGGCACGCGGCCGGTGGAGAACGTGACGGTGAGCGATTGTTACGTGAGCGGTTTCGTCGAAGGCACGCTCTACGACGGCACCCGGTCGCGACTCATCCAGCATCGCGGCGGCCCGATCGGCCGCATCAAGCTCGGCACCGAAGCAAGCGGTGGGTTTCGCAACATCGCCATTAACAACTGTGTCTTCGAGTTCTGCCGCGGGCTCGCGCTCGAGCAGGTGGACGGCAGCACGATGGAGAACGTCGTGGTCTCGAATCTCACGATGCGCGAGGTGATGAATGCGCCGATCTTCATCCGCCTCGGCGGGCGTCTTCGCACGCCTGAGGCTCGCAGGCCTGGCAGCGCCTGCCGGATCGCGCTCAGCAATGTCGTCGCCTACGACGTCGCGCCCGACCACGGCATCTTTATCGCCGGACTGCCCGGGCACCCGGTGCGGCACGTGCGGCTGGCCGGCATCCAGCTTTACAGTCGCGGGGGCGGCTCGGTGGAGGACGCGTACCGTGTGGTGCCGGAAATGCCGCAGGACTATCCGGAGCCGTTTCTTTTCGGTCGATTGCCGTCGTGGGGACTCTATGCGCGTCACGTTGCGGGGTTGCAGTTGCGCGATGTGTCGCTGCACCTGCTCTCCTCCGACGAGAGGCCGGCGATCTGGCTGGAGGACGTGGCCGGGTCGGACATCGCCGGCGTTCGGCTCTCCGACAATGTTGCGTGGCCGAGCTGGAAGAAATTGCACGTGCCCCGGTTGCGGGTCAGCGATTGCGACGGCCTCATGCCGAAGGAATCGGTTTCGTAGGGCGGCGCTTCGAAAACCGGGCGGCCAGGTTGGAGCGCGCTTCGCCTGCATTGACGCCCGAGCGGGCCCTTTAGCTTACAGCACCTGCTCGGTCGCGGCGTCGAAGAGGTGGGCGTTGTCCAGGTTGAACGACAGCTGCGCGCGGTGACCGGCATCGAAGCGGTTCGTCGGGTGCACACGGGCAATGAAGTTCGTCGCGCCCGTGGTGAGGTAGAGATACGTTTCGGCGCCCATCGGTTCGGAGACGTCGACGGCGGCCTCGGCGTGGACGGGCGCGCCGTTGGTGGCGTCCTGCACGTCTTCGGGGCGGATGCCGAAAACGACCGGCTTGCCGAGATGCCCCTTCGCGCGCTCGGCGAGCGTGGGCGGGAGCGTGACCGTGACCGGCGTGGCGTTCTCGTTGGTTTCGGCGAACAGCAGCGAATCGCCTGCGTCACGACGCAGCGTGCCCCGGAAAAAATTCATCGGCGGGCTGCCGATGAAGCCGGCGACAAAGAGATTGGCGGGGCGGTTGTAGAGTTCCAGGGGTTCGGCGACCTGCATGATGTGTCCGTCCTTCATCACGCAAATGCGGTCGCCCATGGTCATCGCCTCCACCTGGTCATGCGTCACGTAGATCATCGTGGCGCCGAGGCGGTCGTGCAGCTTGGAGATTTCGGTGCGCGTGGAGACGCGCATCTTGGCGTCGAGATTGGAGAGCGGTTCGTCGAAGAGAAAGACCTTGGGCTTGCGCACGATCGCGCGACCGACGGCGACGCGCTGGCGCTGTCCGCCGGAGAGCGCCTTGGGTTTGCGGTCGAGGTAGGGCTCGAGGCCGAGCATGGCGGCGGCCTCCTTCACGCGGGCGTCAATCTCGGTCTTGGGAAACTTTCGCAGCTTCAGGCCGAAGGCCATGTTTTCGTAGACCGACATGTGCGGATACAGCGCGTAGTTCTGGAAAACCATCGCGATGTCACGGTCCTTCGGGAGCACGTTGTTCACCGGCTTGCCGTCGATCGAAATCGTCCCCTCGGAGATTTCCTCGAGGCCGGCGACCATGCGCAGGGTCGTCGATTTCCCACAGCCGGAGGGGCCGACGAGCACCATGAATTCGCCGCTGCGGATCTCGAGGTTGATGCCGTGGACGACACGGACACCGGGGCCTTTGGGTTCGGGATAAACTTTGACGAGGTTTTCGAGGGTGACGGTGGCCATGGGCTGCGCCGTTGAGGCAGGCCTCCACAGAACGGCGCCCCGCTCGTTTGGCAATCTTGGAGGCACAAGGGACCTCAGCGGCCAGGGGCGACGGGGCGGCCCATGGATGCCCGGAGGCTTCGGCGACCCATCGGGTGAACGGCGTCGCGCGAGGCGCGACACGACTTTGCACTTGCCCGCCGCGCTTCGACCGGCCGTAACTGCGGCCGCGTGACACCGTTTGACCTGTCGGTTCGGTTTTTTCTGCAGCTGGCTGCGGTCATTCTTGTGTGCCGGGTGGTCAGTGCGCTGGCGCGGAGGGTCGGACAACCCCCGGTGGTGGGAGAAATGATCGCCGGCGTGCTGTTGGGCCCTTCGCTGTTCGGCGCGCTGTGGCCGGAGGTGCAGGGATGGCTCTTCCCGAAGGAGTCGCGCGCGATTTTGTTCTCGGGCGCGCAACTCGGGCTCGTACTGTACATGTTCACCGTTGGCCTCGAGTTCCGGGTGGATCTGGTGCGTGACCGCTGGCGGAGCGCGGCGGCGATTTCCGTGTCGGGCATCGCTGCGCCATTTGTGCTTGGGTGTGCGCTCGCGGTGCTGCTGGTCGGGCAGGGCGGCTATTTCTCGTCCGGCGTCGGCGTGATGGCGGCCATGCCTTATCTCGGCGCGGCGATGGCGATCACGGCGTTTCCGATGCTGGCGCGCATCATCTACGAGCGAAAACTCACGGGAACGCGCGAAGGCGCGCTCGCGCTGGCGGCCGGCGCGATCGACGACGCGGCAGCGTGGTGCGTGCTCGCACTTGTGCTCGCGGGGCTGGCGGGAAATCCACTCCAGGCGCTCTGGGCGGTGGGCGGCGGGGCGGCCTTCGTGCTGCTCCTGCGTGTATCCAAACCTTGGATCAACCGCGTCGGCCGGCACTGGGAGCGCAGTGACGACGACCGTCGCAATGCCCTCGGCACCGTGCTGGTGCTCTTGATGCTGGCCGCGTGGTTCACCGATGTGATCAAGCTTTACGCGGTGTTCGGCGCGTTCTTTTTCGGCGCGGCGCTGCCGCGCGGTGGCTTCGCGGACTATGTGCAGCGTGTGCTGGAGCCGCTGACGACGAAGCTCCTGCTCCCGCTGTTCTTCATCTACTCGGGTCTCAACACCCGTTTCGATCTGCTCACGGGCGGCGAGGCGTGGCTGGTGGCCGGATTCGTGCTCGTGGCGGCGGTGGCGGGAAAGGCCGGCGCCTGTTACGCCGCGGCGCGGCTGAGCGGCGAACCGCACCGCGCGGCGCTCGGGATCGGCATGCTGATGAACGCGCGCGGGCTGATGGAGCTGATCATCCTCAACATCGGCCTCGAACGCGGGGTGATCACGCCCACGCTGTTCTCGATCATGGTTTTCATGGCGATCGTCACGACGCTGATGACGACGCCGCTGTTCGACCTCGTCCAGCCGCGCCGGCGGCCGGCCGCAGTGCCGGTGGTGACGTGAGTCGACAGACGCTTTCGAGGCAGCGGTCGTCGTCCCCGCTGCCTTTACGCAGCGCGCACGATGAGGTGGGGGTGCCTACGGTTTCACCCCGCTGGCGAGCAGCGTTTCGAAGAACGGCGCCTGGGCTTCCCGGGCCACGACGTTGACCTCGATCTGTTGGAAGCCCGCTTTCTGGAGAAAGCCGTGCAGGGCGCTTTCTTTGAAGCCGAGCCAAACATCGGCGTAGAGCTCATGGGCCTTTTCGAAGTCGTGCTCCTTCAGGTCGAGCGCGAGCAGTTGCCCGCCTGGACGGAGAATGCGAAAGGCCTCGTTGACGGCCGTCTGCGGGTGCTGCGCGTGGTGGAGCGCCTGGCTGAGGATCGCGAGGTCGACGGACTTGTCGGGCAGCGGGACCTTTTCGATGTCGCCGAGCTTGTAGGTGAGATTGGCGAGGCCGTTTTTCGCCGCGAGTTCGCTGCCGACCTCGACCATCCGCGGTGAGTTGTCGATGCACCACACCTTTTCGACGCGGCGCGCGAGCAATTGCGAAATGAGTCCCTCGCCCGCGCCGAGGTCCGCGACAACGATGCGCGGGGCGAGACGCAGGGCGAGATGGCCGATCGCCTCCCAGGAGCGGCCCGGGCAGTAGTTCTTCCCAAGCTTGCCGGCGATGAGGTTGAAATACTGCTCCTGGTGCGCGCGGCGCTTTTGGAGGCTGCGATCGAGATTGGCGCGGTCTTCGATGACTTCAGGCAGTTGCGCGACCGTGCCGCAGGCGGCGTGCAGCAGCTCGAGCGTGGCGGCAGGGAGATCGGTCCGGAGCGAGTAAAAGGCCTTTTTGCCGTCGCGCCGGTCGGTGACCAGCTCGGCCTGGCGCAGCAACGCAAGCTGCGAGGAGATGCGCGATTGCGCCATGCCGAGGATTTCCTCGAGTTCGCCGACGGAGAGCTCCTCGACGCGGAGGAGGGCGAGGATGCGCAGGCGGGTCGGATCGGAAAGAAGTTTGAGGGTGTCCCAGGAGGCGTTCAAGGCACGGGCATGCTGCGCGTTGCGCGGCCGTTGGCAAACCTCGAGCGCCGGCCGGCGTTCCTGCCGCCTAGGCTGACGCTCGCTGGCTGCGAACGCGTTCGCGACTCAGGCCGCGGGCGGGGCGCCGGAGGTCAGCTCCCGAATCTGTGCGCGCAGCGGAGCGACCAAAGCCTCGACCTCCGAGGCGGTGTAGCGCGGCGTGATATGTTGCGAGCAGTTCCAGTCGAAGCCGACGACGTCGATGAGAAACAGGCGCTCGACCTTGCCCGCCAGCGCGGGCGGGGCGAGTTGCGCCTTCAGCTCCGGATGCGAACGGGCGTCGAGGACCCGCGCATGGCCGAGGATTTTCAGACGTTCGCGGCGGGGATAATCCATCAGGAACAACGCGACCTTGTCGTTGGTGGCGAGGTTGCCGGTGCTGAGCATCTGCCGGTTGCCGCGGTAATCCGCGAAGCCGAGTTGGTGCGGACTCAACACGTGAAGGAAGCCGGCCGGTCCACCGCGGTGTTGAAGGTAAGGCCAGCCCGACTCGCTGACCGTGGCGAGATAGAAGCTGTCGCGGGCGTTGATGAACCGCTGCTCGTCCTCGCCGAGCGGGTCGGTCGCGGGAGGCTCGGGCAACGCCTGGGCCCGGCCGTAATAGTCGCGCTGCGCTGCGGCGACCTTGGGCGTCGTGACGATCGAGAGAAATTTCAAGGCCATGGAAAAAAGGGGGCGCCCAGCGTGCGCGGCGCGCCGCGGACGGCTGGACGCCATTCGTATCTAGAAAACCGCGACCTGCCAGCCCTCTGAATACTACCGGCGCGTGCTGGCTGCGCCCGATGTACCTGGGAGCGGGTTGTCGCGTAACAACGCAATTCCCGCGCGTTCGGCGGAGG
>DASWVO010000221.1:0-17853 GCA_036406235.1 Opitutaceae bacterium | reverse complement strand
CGTGCTGGCGCTGGGCGTGTTTGTCCTCGGCGTGCTCGGGATCATGATGCTGCACCTGTTCGGGACGATGGCGCTCTTCGTGAAATTCCTCGCCGGGCGCTCGCCCCGCCAGTTCTTCCGCGACATCCGGCCCGTGCTCATCACCGCGTTTTCCACCAGTTCGAGCAGCGCGACGATGCCCACCGCCATCGCCTGCGCGCGCGACACGCTCAAGGCCTCCCCGTCGGTATCCGGTTTTGTGATTCCGCTCGGCGCCACGATGAACATGAGCGGCACCGCCCTCTACGAGGGCTGCGTCGTGCTCTTCGTCGCCCAGGTGTTCGGCGTCGATCTCTCCCTGGCGCAACAGGTGACGCTGCTGTTCCTCTCGGTGATCAGCGCGGTCGCGGTCGCCGGCATTCCCGGCGGCTCGCTGCCGCTGATCGCGGGGCTCTTGATCACGTTCGGCATCCCGCCCGAAGGCATTGGCATCATCCTCGGCGCCGACCGCCTGCTCGACATGGCCCGCACCGCCGTGAACGTCGGCTGCGACCTCGTCACCGTCGCGGTGGTCGAGCGGCAGACGCAGAAAAACAACGCCACCGACGCCGCCCCGCCCGTGGAAATGGCGCTGTAGCGCGCCGCGACTCCCCGCCACGATTCCCGAGCGCCAAGCTCCACCGTGCCCTGCCGCACGGTGGGAGAGCGAGGCGTCCCGCCGAGCCGTTTCCGAAGCGAGGACACAGAGCGTACAGAGATTCGAGCCGAGCTCCTAAAAATTCTTTCAGATTCGTGAAAGAAATGGGCGCGCCCGTACGTTTCTGTACATGCGGACACTCGCGTGTCCGTCCAGCACACGCACGCGACAGAGTGGAAACCATAAACTAACCATCCCATGAGTGCTCAAAACCTCGTGTCCGCGTCCCTCACGGCTGCCGATCAGCAGGCCGTTTTGCAGAAGATCACCGAACTCCGCCAACAACTGCCCTTCCTCATCGACCTGACGATTCTCGAGCGTCAGCGCCTGCTGAAGATGGGCGACGGCTCGCGGGCCTTTGTCGAAAAGTCGCTGACCGCCGCGCAAAGCAATCCGCAAATCCTCCCCGGCGTGTTCAGCATCGCCGAGTTCGAACAGGACCTGGCGTTGTGGACCGCGCTGCAGCCGATCGCCGCGCAAATCGCCCAGCTCGCCGAGTTGATCGAAGACACGCAGATCGGGCTCGGCAGCGACCTGATGGTACAAGCGATGGAAGTGTACCGCCACCTCGGCAACACCCAGGCCGGGGCCGGCCTTGAGGAGTTGCGGAAGGAACTGGGGCTCCGGTTCAGCCGCCGCTCGGCGTCGACCACCAACGCAACCGCCACCGCGGCGAAAGCCGCAGGCTAAAGGAGGGGCAGCAGACGCCCTCCGCGGCCGGCGGCCGACATTGTTCTGGCGTCCGCGGCCGCGTGATGAGCCCGATGCCCGGGGGCCACCCCCTCGGGCAAGACTCGTTGGAACCTCAAACGCGAGGTTCCGGAGTATCTACGGTGAGAGTTTGAGCCTCGGCGCCGATACTCACGAGTATGTCGAGAGACACTCCGCGGTATCCGGTCCGATACCCGGGACCCTCACGCCCGAGGCCCGAACCTCGCCCGACACACCGCGCACCCTCAAGCGCCATACCCAAGACCCCCGACCGACCTACCCCGGACCCTCAACCGACATACCCGCGAGGATATCGCCCGACCCTCCGAGGTATCTGGCCAGATACCCAAGCCCCTGACGCCTGAGGCTCCAACTCTCACCGGAGATGCTCCACACCCTCAGCCCAGATGCTCTGGAACCTCAACCACCAGCGTCCGGAGGCTCAACCGTGAGGATCAAAAGCCCGCGCCCCGAGGACCAGGACATCGCCGATGATGTATCTGAACCTCATCCATCAACGTCCGGAGCCTCAGCCGTGAGCATGCGAAACATCGAGCACGAGGGATCGAAGGCTCAACCGTGACACTCGCGAGCGCCACGCGGCGGAGAGATCATTTACGGTGGCCGGAGTCGTTGACGCCGTGAAACAGAAGCGGCTCACCGAAAGGGACGGCTTGGGGATGCTCTATTATGCGATGCGGGAGGACGGTGTACCGTTTCCTGTGCCGATGCGGATGGCCACGATCGTCCGCGCCGCGCAGTCGCCGGAGGCGCTCGTCCCGGAGCTGCGTCGAGCACTGGCGGAAATCGATCCGACGCTCGCGCTGGATGACGTGAAACCGATGACCACTCGCGTGCAGGAGACGCTGACGCTGCCGAGGGCGATGATGCTGCTGGGCGGAGTCTTCGCTGCGGTCGCCGGACGCCTAGATTTCATCGATTTCAGTGACGCGAAGCTCTCGCGAGGAATCGTCGGGCCAAAAGCTGATCACCCACGATCCAGCACGAAGGTGCTGAATCCTCCTCCCCGTATCGTCCAGCGATTCATAGTCGCCTGGCTGATGAGGATACTCCGCGAGACGATACAACAGATCGCTCACCTGACGCTGGTACCGCTTCTTAAGCGCAAGCAGATAGGCCAGCGCCTTCCCGGAAGGACGGGCTCAAATGGCGTAAGCTTAGCCACGGCGCCGCTTGGAAAGATCGCTCAATCGCGTCTTCTTTCCGGCGTCCATCTCCTTCATCAACCGCGATGTCTCCTTACGTCCGGCAGGCGACTCGTGCTTCAGCCGCAGTAGATACGCCGCCGCCGTGCGACGCTCCTCTTCGCTCAGCCGGGCAAGCCTTTGCTTCAAATCCAACATCGCGGTGGCTGTCATGGGTGTCAACCTAGGCGCGCATCGCAGCCGGTCAAGGCGGGCGAATTCGATACTGGCGCGTTCCGGCTGAGAGGGCGTTATGCACTTTTCCGAACGCACTCCCGTAGCGCGGTGCTTCAGCCCGCATTCGTTGCTCCCTCGCGCGCGGGCTGAAGCACCGCGCCACCTCGGGCAAGCGCAGCCCAACATACAGGAGGCGCGAACGAGGCGTCGGTCGCTCACTGCCGCGCGCTCTCGCGCAGCGGCAGCGGGAGGTAATCGTAGTCCACGATCATCTTTTCCTGCAGGCGCACGGTGAGGTCGCGTTGCACCTCGGCAAACTCGGGGCGGCCGGCGAGGTTGGTGATCTCGCCGGGATCGCGGGCGAGGTCGTAGAGCTCGACGATCGGCCGCGGCGTCGCGAAGAACAGGCGCTCAAAGGGCGCGCGGAGTTCGTGCGCGGCGTGGAGTTTCTGGATCAACTGCCAGCCCGGCTCGCCGGCGCTGTCCACCGGCGCGTAGCGCATCCCGGGCGTGTAGTTGACGATGAGCTTGTAGCGGTCGGTGCGCACCGCGCGCGACAGATCGAAGCCGCTGGCGAGCGTCGTCTCATCGTAGGTCGAGGTGCCGTGCACGCCGCGCATCGCAAAAATCTCCGTGCGCGGGCGGTAGGCGGGCTCGCCCCGCAGCAGCGGCAGGAAGCTGCGCCCGGCCATGTCCGCCGGCACGGGCAGGCCCGCGGCTTCGAGAAACGTGGGCGCGAAATCCTCGCCCGAGACGAGCGCGTCGCTCGTGCGCCCGGCGGCGGCGAGGGCGCCGGGCCAGCGGACCAGCAGCGGCACGCGCAGGCCGCGGTCGTGCAGCGCGCCCTTGCCGCGCGGCAGCGCGACGCCGTTGTCGCCGACGAAGACCACGAGCGTGTTGTCCGCGAGGCCGCGTTGCGCGAGCTGGTCGAGGACCGACTGAAACTCGCGGTCGAGCTGCGCGACTTCATCGAGGTAGTGGGCGAAATCGGCGCGCAGCTCGGGCAGGTCGGGCCAGTCGGGCGGCAGCGGCACGGTGGCGGGGTCGTTGACGGCGGGGGCGGTCCACGGGTGGTGCGGGTCGTTGAAATTGACCCAGAGGAAGAAGGGCTTTCCGGCCGGCACGCGGTCGAGGAACTCGGCGACGTAGACCGGCGTGTCGGCCCGCTTGCCGCCCATCTTCACAAAATCGAAACGCTCCGGCACGGTGCGGAGGCCGTGCTTCTCGAAGAGCGCGCGCGTGACCGGGTGATCGTCGTGCACCCAGCCGTCGAGGTGGTGCGAGCGCCGGCAGATGCCGGTGTAGTAGCCGGCGTCGCGGCGCAGGATCTCGGGAAACATCTCCACCGCGCGCGGCACGCCGGCGGAAAAGCGCGAGGCGCGCACCGCCACGGACGAGCGGCCGGTGGCGAAGGAGGCGCGCGAGGGCGCGCACTGCGGGGCGGTCGTGAACATGTGGCTGAACGCCATCCCCTCGCGGGCAAACCGGTCGAGCGCCGGCGTGGCGACGGGAAAACCGTAGGCGCCGACGTGTGGGTAGCTGTGGTCGTCGGAGACGATCAGCACGAGATTGGGGCGTGAGGGCTCCGCGGCGTCGGTCGTGGCGGCGGCCAGCACCGCGAGGGCGAGGGGAAGAACCGCGCGCACGGGGCGCAGAATCCGGGGTAGGTTCATTGCGTGCGAAGATGGGAAAACGGCGCGGCACGTCGAGACTCGGAGCGCGACCGCTCCGCGCGCGGCGCACCTGCACGGTTGCCGCACGCCCGGCGATCGCTTCGCTTTCGTCTTCTCCAACCGACCATGAGCACGACCGACAAGTGGGTGACGTTTGACTGTTTTGGCACGCTGGTGGACTGGCACGCCGGCTTCGCGCGGCTGCTCGAGCCGCTCGCCGGCCCGCGCACCGCGGCGTTGATCGCGGCGTATCACCCGCACGAACGCGCGCTCGAACACGAGCGGCCGCACCGTTCGTATCGCGAAGTGCTCACCGAGGGCGTGCGCCGCGCGGCGCACGAGATCGGGCTGGCCGTGGACGAACGCGACGTGGCCGCGTGGCCGGAGCGCTGGGGCACGCAGCCGGTGTTTCCCGACGTGGAGCCGGCGCTCGCGGCGCTGCGCGCGGCCGGATGGAAACTCGCGGTGCTGACCAACTGCGATCTGGACCTCTTCGCGCAGACCGAGCGCGGGTTTCGCCAAAAGTTCGACCTCGTCGTCACGGCGGAACAGGTGAAGGACTACAAGCCCGCGCTCGCGCACTTCCGGTATTTCTCGCGCGTAAGCGGCGTCGATCACGACCGCTGGGTGCACGCCGCGTGTAGTTGGTATCATGATATCACGCCGACGCGCGAACTCGGCATCCGCCGCATCTGGGTCGACCGCGACCGCACCGGGGATGACGAGAGCGCGGCCACGCTGCGGATCGAGAACGCCGCGCAGTTGCCCGCGGCGGTGGAGAGTTTCGGAATTTAGCGGGCGAAGAAGGTCGGGCGTTGCCCTTGACGCGCTGCGGTCGCGGCGACGTTTCCCCCGAGCCGGCGGCTTGTGGATAAGCCGCCCGACCTTGCGTGGTGAGGCAGGACCACCTTCGGGCCCGCGCTGCGGGAGGTCCGTTTGCTGCACACACCCTGCCGATCAACCCGAGACAAATCGCTTCAGGGTTTTTGCGAGCATCGAAGCAGCACGCCCCTGACCCGCGATGCCTTGCGGACGCGCTTCTTTTCGGCAATTCCAGTTCTTCCCCTGCCTTTCAGGTCTGCACACGGGTAGCGCACTTTCAGACAGCAGCAAGGCGCGCTCGAGAAAGCAGATGAAAAGGACCCCATGCGCTCAATCGCCTCCCTCCCGGCCGCGGCAACGTCCCTGGCTTTTGTGATCGCCGGCTTCCCGCCGGCTTCCAGTCAAGTCCCCGGCGGCTCGCTTCCCCCGACACACGTTCCCAAATACGTCACGCCGCTCGCGAAACCGCCGCAGATGCCGCGCGCGGGCAAGCTCAAGGCCGAGCTCAAGGTCATGGGCGGGCGCAACGCCGACTATTACGAAATCGCAGTGCGGCAGTTCACCCAGCAGATCCTGCCGCCGACTCAGAGCGATGGCGTCACCCCGATCCCGCCGACGACAGTGTGGAGCTACGGCCCCAGCAGCGAGGTGGATCCCGACGGCACCGGACGGCACGTCTCCGAGGGCGGCCACTTCTTCTATCCCGCCTTCACCATCGAGAACACGTACAACAAGCCAACCGTCGTGAAGTGGATCAACGGCCTCGTCGATGGCGATGGTCATCCCCTGCCGCACATCATACCCGTCGATCCCACGCTGCACTGGGCCAACCCGATCGGGCATCGCGACCATCGGCCGCCCCGCGACCGGGAGGATCCGTATTGGGACAACCCGCACCTCCAGTTCGTCGACCAAGGCGGGCTGTATCCGGTTCCTCTTTACAAAGGGCCGGTGCCGATCGTGACGCATGTGCACGGCGCCCACACGACCCAGGAAAGCGACGGCTATGGGGAGGCGTGGTATCTGCCGGCGTCGGCCGCCGTCGATCCTCATGTCATGCACGCGACGGGCACGTTCTACGACTACTTCCGCGGCCTCGCCGAGCTGCCGTGGGAGCCGGGTTCGGCGACCTTCACGTACCCGAACAACCAGCGCGCGGGCACGCTGTGGTATCATGATCACACGCTCGGCATGACGCGCGCCAACGTCTATGCCGGGCCGGCGGGCTTCTTTCTGATCCGCGGCGGCCCCGACGACCTGGCCAGGGACAGCCGCACCGGCGCACGCGCCCGGCTCCCCGCGCCCGCGCCGGGAAAGGAAGTCGATCCCTTCGGCACGTTTTACGAGATCCCGATCGCGATCCAGGACCGCTCGTTCAACGCCGACGGCAGCCTGTTTTATCCGGACAACCGCGCCTTCTTCGAAGGCTTGCAGCCGGACGAGTTGCTCATCCCGTTCAGCCCGGGGGCGGCCAACGGCGGGCCGAGTGACATCGCACCGATCTGGCAGCCGGAATTCTTCGGCAACATGATCGTCGTCAACGGTGCCACCTGGCCGTACCTCGACGTCGAGCAACGGCGCTACCGCTTCCGCCTGCTCAACGGGTGCAACGCACGCTTCCTGATCCTCGACTTCAGCGGCATCGCCGGCGTGACGGTGCACCAGATTGGCACTGAGGGCGGGTTCCTCCCCGCGCCGGTGAGCCTCACGCAGCTCCTCTTGGCGCCGGCCGAGCGCGCCGATGTGATTGTCGACTTCACTCACGTACCGGCCGGCAACCACGTGCTGGCCAACATCGCACCCGACGAGCCCTTTGGCGGCGGTGTGCCGGGCGAGGACTTTGATCCCGCGGATCCGGACTCCACGGGGCAGGTGCTGCAATTCCGCGTCGGCCCGGCGCGGACCCCCGATACGACGACGCCCGCGCAGTTCCTGCAATTGCCCGCAATCGCACCGTTGACGCCGACCATCACGCGTCAAGTGACGCTGCATGAGCGAGACTCGGACACGGTGACGATCCGCGAGGAGAACGGCGCGATCGTCTTCGATCCGGAAGGCGGCGAGCCGTTCGGACCCGAGGCCGCGTTGCTGGGAACCCTCGCGGATGGCGCGCTGGGCTGGGCCGACGCCATCACCGAAAATCCGGCTCTGGGCAGCGTCGAAACGTGGGAGATCTGGAACTTCACGATGGATGCGCACCCGATCCACATCCACGAACTGCTGTTCCAGGTTGTGAATCGCGAGGCGGAGGGAATTGTCCGGCCGCCCGAGCCGTCGGAGCTCGGCTGGAAGGACACCGTGATCGTGTATCCGGGCGAAATTACGCGCGTGCGAATGCACT
Organism: Opitutaceae bacterium; assembly: GCA_036406235.1. Taxonomy (GTDB): domain Bacteria; phylum Verrucomicrobiota; class Verrucomicrobiia; order Opitutales; family Opitutaceae; genus DASWVO01. Next base: position 10,248 of record DASWVO010000221.1, on the reverse strand, counting down.
TCGATCTGCCCGGCCTGTATGTGTGGCACTGTCACATCGTCGAGCACGAGGACAACGAGATGATGCGCCCGTATTACGTCGGCGCCATCGATCCGAACGCACCGCTGCCGCAAAACGACCCGGCGCCGTGATCGCGTTCGAGAGCAACGCCCCAGGGTGTTGAGCCAAAAATCCGCACCGGCCGCTTGATCCGCTCGCGGCGACCGGTTGTTTCCCGGATTATGATCCGCTTTCGCTCCACCCTGAAACGCGTCTTGTCGACCCTGCTGGCCATTGGCGCGCTCGTTTCGTTGCTTTCTTCGTTGCGGCTGGCGGCGGCCCCGGCGACCGCCCGCCCGGAGACGCCTCCACCGTCGGACGCGATTCACCAGCTCCGCATTTACGAGATCTTCGAGCACAACAAGGCGGCGTTCCACGAGCGCTTCCGCGCTCACGCAATGCGCATCATGCGCGAGCGCTACGGCTTCGACTTCGTCGCGTTGTGGGAAACGCAGTCGGACGACCGCACGGAGTTCGTGTACCTCCTGCGCTGGCCCGACGCGCCGACGATGAAGGCGCAATGGACGGCTTTCATGGCCGACGAGGAATGGAAGGAGATCAAACGGCGCACGGCCGCCGTCCACGGCCAGCTCGTCGGCGAGATCCAGGAGCGCGTGTTGCAGCCGACGGCGTATTCACCAGTGTCCGCGACGGGCACAGCACTTCCGTAATGTCTCCGCCTGGCAGCGACACGCCCGCAGTCCGGCTCCGCCCGGCCACGCCGGCCGACGCAGCGCTGCTGCGCCGTTGGGACGAGCAGCCGCACGTGATCGCGTGCGATCCCAACGACGACTGGGACTGGGACGCCGCGCTCGCACACTCGCCGGACTGGCGGGAATCCCTGATCGCGGAAGTGGACGGCCACCCGATCGGCTTCATGCAGATTATCGATCCGGCGCGCGAGGAAAGCCATTACTGGGGTGACGCGCCGGCGAACCTGCGTGCGATCGACATCTGGATCGGCGAAGCGTCGTATCTGAGTAAAGGATACGGCACGCAGATGATGCGCGAGGCCCTCGCGCGCTGTTTCCGCGACCCCGCGGTGACGGCGGTGCTCATCGACCCACTGGCCGGCAACACCCGCGCGATCCGTTTCTACGAACGCCTCGGTTTCCGCGCGGTGGAGCGCCGCCAGTTCGGCGCCGACGACTGCCTCGTGCACCGCCTCACCCGCGAGGCGTGGGCGGCGCGCGTGAGGGGCGGGATCGCGTAGTCCCGCCGGCTCGCTCCCGAGGTCGGGATTGGCCCGCCGCCCCCCTGTTCGCCTGCGGCGGCTGTTGGGCGTAAAGCCCGGCGCACAGGCGGCGGGGTGCGGCGACGCCGCCCTACATCACCAGTCCGGTCATTCGTCTCACGCCGGCTGCAGGTGCGGCTGGCCGGACTCGACCACGAAGGACGCACGCGTCGTCAGCGGCGCGCCGGGGCGGCTCACGTAGGGCACCACCTGGTAGTCCGTCCGCCAGAGTTCGGGCGTGACGTCGCAGCGCACATAGCCGCGCTGCGTGTTGTGGAACTTCACCCACGGATTCTCCGCCAGCAGCGTGTCGTGGTTCGCCGGCCGGTCGGCGCCGTCGCCGTCCGAGGTGATCGACGTGCCCACGAACTCCACGCCGACGCTGCGCTCGCCGGAGCCTTCGAAATCGAGCGCGAGTTCGTTGGCCCAGTTGGCATGGACGTCGCCGGTGAGGACCACCGGGTTGCGCACGCGGGCGTCGCGCAGGTGCCGCAGCAGGGCGCGCCGCTCGGCTTCGTAACCGCTCCACTTGTCCATCGAGACGGCCATCTCGGGGCCGGGCTTCACGTCGATGCGCGCCACCGGTATTTGCTGCGCCATGACATTCCACGCCGGCGAGGGATCGGCGAGGCCGCGGAAGAGCCACTCGCGCTGCGCGCGACCCAGGAGCGTGCGCGACGGGTCCAGCACCGCGTCGTTGACCGGCTTGGCACCGTCGCCGTTGGCCTGGTCGGAGCGATACTGCCGCGTGTCGAGCACGTGAAAGCGCGCCAGCCCGCCGAAGGCCAGTTCGCGATGGAGCGGCAGCGCCGGGCCGCGGGGCCGGGCCGCCGCGCGCAGCGGCATGTGCTCGTAATAGGCATGGTAGGCGGCAATGCGGCGGCGGAGAAACGCCTCCGGCGTCGTGCGCTCGGGATGCTCGGGGACGAGATCCGCATAGTTGTTGCTCAACTCGTGGTCGTCCCACGTGACGATCCACGGCGCCATCGCGTGCGCCGCCTGCAGCGCGGGGTCGGTCTTGTAGACGGCGTAGCGGCGGCGGTAGTCGTCGAGCGTGATGATCTCCGGCGTGCCGTGCGGGCGCACGGCTTTGCCACCGTCGCCCTTTTCGTAAATGTAGTCACCGAGGTGCACGATGAGGTCGAGCGACTCGCGCGCCATGTGCTCATAGGCGGTGTAGTAGCCGATCTCGTATTTCTGGCAGGAGGCGAAGGCGAAGCGCAGCCGCTCCGGCATCACGCCCACGGCCGGGAGCGTGCGCGTGCGCCCGACCGGGCTCGCCTCGCCGCCAACGCGGAAGCGATACCAATACCAGCGGTCGGGCTGCAGGCCGCCGACTTCGACGTGCACGGCATGCGCCCACTCCGGATCGGCCAGCGCCGTGCCACCGTGCACGTGACGCGTCATGCGCTCGTCGTCGGCGATCTCCCAGGTGACCTCGACCGGCTCGGGCGGCATCCCGCCGCCGGGCTCGAGCGGGCGCGGCGCCAGCCGGGTCCAGAGCACGACGCTGTCCGGCGCGGGGTCGCCCGAGGCGATGCCAAGCGTGAACGGATAGCCGGAGACGGCGCCGCGACCAACGGAGGCGGCGCGGAGATACGGGGCGCAAAGGGTCGTCGTCGCGAGCGAAGCGCCGGTCGCAAGGAAGCGGCGGCGGGTGAAACTGAACGGAGCAGAAAGCGGCCGGTGTGGTGTGGTCATAAAGCGGATGAGGATGAAGCGATCGACTCTCCGGGGCAGGTCCGGTCTCCGACCGGACCGGGCCAGGCGCAGGCTGACCCTGCATGCTGTGTATTCATCGTTTCACGTCAGCAGGCGATTCAAGGCGCCCGACGATCACGGCGCGTTCCCCGCGCGCGATCGTGTAGAGCACGGTGGGGTCCTCAGGATCCCAGCCGAAGGCCTGACCCTGCGCGGCGATCGGCACGGTGGCGATCCACCGCAGCGTCGAGCCGGCGGCGGGGAGCTCGAGCACGTAAAGCTCGGGGTGATCGTGTCCGGTCACGAAGAGGCGGCCGCCCGGGCCGAACGCCCCGCCGGACACCGAGTAGCCGCGCGCGCCGACGCGGGCCAGGAGCGCGGGCGGAAAACTCCAGCCGCCGGTCTCGCGCCACTCGGCGTCGAAGGCAACGAGCCGGGTCCACTCCGGACCGCGGCCCGGTTCCCCGCCCTTGCGGCCGTAGTGGACGAAGCACGCGAGCCAGCGGCCGTCGCGCCAGTCGAGCCACGTGAGCGAACCGTCCGTGCGGCCGAGGCTGTGGCTGGCGACCGGGCGCAGGGTCGCGGTGTCCCAGATCTCGACCGAACTGGTCATCGGCACAGCGGGGAAGTTCGAGTGTGCGCAGACGAGCCGGCCATCGCGCACGATGGCGGCGTTGAGATGGGTGAGCGGCTCGCCCTCCGGACACTCCCAGGCGCCTACGCGCTCGCCGGTCGCTTTGCGATACTTGCCGATCGCGTGGTTGGAGATCGCATACACGAACTCCGCGTCGGCCGCCACGCCCTGGCGCGCCTCGGCCGCCGGGATGCGCCGCACCTCGGTGAAGCGCCAGCCGCCGGCGTCGGGGAACGCCGCGGCGGAGGCGGTTGACGGCGCGGGCTCGGCGGCGGACGCGGTAGGGAGCGCAGCACTACCCGTCAGTAAAAGAACGCCGAAGAGCACCTGGGTGGAGCCACGGATGAACACCGATATACACGGAGAAAACCGGGACGACAGGCATAACCGGCGCCGCCGCAACGCCGGGAGGCGCACGCTCGTCGTCTTCGGCGCAAACAATCGCCGGCATCGGTGTCCTTCCGTGTTCATCGGTCGTCGTTTCTGAATACCGTCGGCGTGCTCACAGGTTGAAGTTCGCGCCGAAGCGCGCCTTCCACTCGTAGATCTCGAAGTCGTTCTCGCGCTGGCGCACGCCGGTGAACTCACGCAGCGGCTCCTCGTCGAGATTGAGGAACTCGGCGAACAGCTTCAGGCGCGGGGTCACCCGATAGCTCACCTTCGCGTCGATCACGCCGCGGCCGCGGGTGTAGATGTCGGTCTCCGGGTCGCCGCCGACGTCGCTGAGATAGTCGTCGTTGTACGAATACGCGACCCGCGCCTCCCAGCCGTACTTCTCGTAAAACACGGCAAAGTTGGCGATCGAATCGGCCTGCTTGAAGAACGGCAGCTTGTCGCTGCGCTCGAACAGCGTCGCACTCGAGTCGGTGAGCGTGTAGTTGACGTTGAAGCCGAAGCCGTCGAAGGGCGACGGCAGGAACGTGAAGAACTGCTGGTAGTTCAGCTCGACGCCGGTGACGCGGCCGCGGTCGGCATTCTCGGGCCGGCTGGTGACAAGCGTGTCGAACTCGCGCCCGTCGAAGGTGACGTCCGTCTGGAGCACCGTGTTCTGGTAGACGGGGTTGTCGATCAGCTTGTGGAAGAGACCCATCGAGAGGATGCCGGCATTCTTCAGGTAATACTCGGCCGAGAGGTCGAAGTTCATCGACTCGTAGGGCTCGAGATCCGGATTGCCGGTGCTGAGGCTGAACACGCCGGGGAAGTCCTCGCTCTCCTCGTAGGCGCGGCGCGGCGCGAGATCGGCGTAGTTCGGACGGCCGAGCGTGTTGGTCCAGGCGAAGCGCACCACCGCCCTCGGCGTCGGCCGCCAGACGAGGTGCAGGCCGGGCAGGATGTTGGTGTAGTCGCGGCCGCCGGCGACGCGCGAGAACACCCCCTCGAACTGTTCGTAGGCGTCGTAAGTAGTATCGGTGTATTCGATACGCACCCCGGCGAGCAGCGTCCAGGCGCGGGCAAGGTCGACGCTGGCGAGGGCGTAGCCGGCGAGCACATCCTCGGTGGCGTCGAAATCCGACGACAGCGAGTCGCTTAGCGATCCGCTCTCGTTGAACCGGAAGCGCTCCGGGTGCGCGGCGAAGAACGCCTCGGTGGCGGCGACGTCGAGCGTCGGGCCGAAGCGGAAGAGTCCGTTGAAGTAATTGTCCGGTTCGGGGCCGGCGAGACCGGGCTCGGCAAGAGTGAAGGCCGTGCCCTCGGGCTCGTAGTTGCGGTTGTTGCGGTCGTCCTCCTTCTCGCGGGAGACGAACTTCGCGCCGGTCTTCCAGTGGCCGCCGCGGCCGGCGAGCTCGAGCGGGCGCTGGAAGTCGACCTGCGCCGAGTAAACGTCCTCGCGCTCGACATCGTTGCGGAAGCGCACGCGGCGGAAGGGATACTGCGCGGGGTCGTAGTAGGCGGCGACCGGCGTGATGACGACGACGTCACCGGAAAGATCATACGTGTTGGGAAAGGCCGAGGCGGAGGAGCGGAACTCCCAGTCGTTGCGCAGGGGGACTTCACGCTCGCCGCGGCTGGCGCCGACCTGCCAGCTCAGCGTGCCGTCGCCGGCCACCTCGTGTTTGCCCTCGAGCGAGGCGGCGTCGATCGTGCCGGTCTGGTTGTAGTCGCGGAACTGGCGGTTGGCGCGACCCGCGCTGTTCGCGCCGCTCGTGGCGGTCTGTTCCGTGAGATCGCCGCGCACGTATTCAAATTCCACGCTCTGGCGGTCCTCCTCGTCGGTGAACTCATTGTGGTTGACCCGCAGCGCGAGTTCGTGGCCCGCGGCGGGACGGAACTGGAGGGCGACATTGGCGCCGATGCGCTCGCGCTCGATGTCGTAGTCGTAAGACTGCTGCGAGAGCGGCAGCCAGAGGCCGCCGGTGTCTTCGTTGTTGGCCCATGAGCGCTGGTTCACCGTCTGCGACTTGAAGTCCTTCAGCGAGTAGCTCACCGCGCCGACGACGCCCCACTTGCCGTCGTCGCCGAGCAGGCGTCCGAAGGTGAGGCTGCCGTTGGGCGACGTGCGCTCGCTGAACGAATCGTAGAAGCCGCTCACGCTGCCGTACACAAAGCCCTCGGGCCGGTCGAACGCGCTCTGGGTGACGATGTTGATCGAACCGCCGATCGCATTGGCATCCATGTCCGGCGTGACGGCCTTCGTCACCTCGAGTCGCGCGATCAACTCGGCGGGCACCGAGTCCATCGCGACGCCGCGATTGCCGCCCTCGGAGGGCGTGCCGACGAGCTGGTTGTTGAGCGTGACCGTGTTGAGCGCCGAATCGATGCCACGCACGACGACGTAGCGGCCCTCGTCCTGGTCTACCTCGACGGAGATGCCCGGCACACGGCGCAGGGCCTCGGCGGCGTTGCCGTCGGGAAACTTGCCCACGGCGTCGGCAGAGACGACATCCACGATGTTGGTGGCGGAGCGTTTTTGCTGGAGCGCGCGCAGCTGGCCCTCGCGCGTGCCTTCGACCACCATCGGCCCGAGCGTGAGCGCGTCGGGTGCGAGCGTGAACTCGAGCCGAGGCGCCGGCGGTTCGGCGACGGTGACCGACTGGGTGCGATCGCGATAGCCGAGAAAGCCGATCTCGAGGGTGTACGTGCCCGCCGGCACATCGGCGAACGTGAACTCGCCGCTGGAGTTGCTGACCGCGGTGCGGTTGAGCTCGCGCAACCTCGCGGTCGCGCCGAGCAGGAAGGCCCCCGAGTCCTCCCCGCGCACCCGGCCCGTCAACGTGGCGGCGTCGGCCGTGGCCGCCGTGGCGCCGGCGATCGCGAGGGCCGCGGCAAGCGGACGCACGACACGGGCGCGTTCGGGCGCAATGAGGGCGAAGGCGGCGAGGCGCCGCAGACGCACGAGGAGGTTCGCCGGCGCGGAGCCGGGGGACAAGGACGAGGACATGGTGTGAGGTGTTGCGTGTTCCCGAACGTCAACGGCGGACCGCAGCCGCTGTGGGAGCGACGGGCGGTGCGCGCGATGGCGGGCCGCAAGTAGCAGGCACGTTCGTTACAACCTCGCTGCCCTGCGGTGACGTGTCGGTGAAATCACCGCGCGCCTGAACTGCGTTTCTGCCCAAGCGACGTCGAAAATGCGGTTCAGAAACGCCTCACCTCAGCCCGGGAGTGGAAAAGACACGAGCCCCCGGCCGCTCCGGTTCGGGAGACCAGCGTCGCCAGCAGCTGAATACGGCGTTTTTTCCGCGCGTATGGCTCGTCGTCCTCCGCCGAGATAGGCGTGCGCTACCGCCTCGTTCGCCCGGATCTCACCCGCCCCGGATCGGCTGGCCGCCGGATGCGCCCGCCTCCGTGTCCGCCCCTGCAAACACCTGTTCCACCGCCGCGACGGCGTCCTGTTCGTCCTCGCCGACCACCTCCAGGTCGAGCGACATCCCCAGCGTGGCACAGAGCGCGATCAGATTCACGATGCTGCGCACGTCGGCGATCCGGTCGCCGCACTTCAGGACGACGCGCGAGCGGAAACCCTGCACCACCCGCACGAGCTTCGCCGCGGGGCGCAGGTGCAGCCCCTCGGGCCAGGGAACGATGACGCGGGATCGCTTCATGCCGTCACCGACCACGCGCGACGGCATTTGGTTCAATTTTTTTCCCGCGGCAGGTTTCGCGCCACGCGGGGCTCCGCCGGGCGCGATATCCGGGCACGCCCGGAAAAACGGGGCGTTTGTCCCGTTGACCGCACCCGGATCTGGACGATGGCATGCCGGCCGCTCACTCCCATAATCAGCGCCTGCCCATGAGCTCCAATTCCCCCCTCGTCACCCTTGCCGACGTCCGCGCCGCCCACGCACGCATCCGCGCCTGCGTTCACCGCACCCCGGTCCTCACCTGCGGGCGACTCGACGAGGCGACGGGCGCGCGGCTGTTTTTCAAGTGCGAGAACTTTCAGAAGGTCGGCGCCTTCAAGGCCCGCGGGGCGCACAACCTGATCCTCGGTCTCGGCGACACGGAAGCGGCGCGGGGCGTCGTCACCCATTCCTCGGGTAACCACGCCGCGGCGGTCGCGCTGGCCGCCCGGCGGCGCGGGGTGCCGGCCACCATCGTGATGCCCCGCAACGCTCCCCGCGTGAAACAGGCCGCCGTGGCGGGCTACGGGGCGACGATCGTGCCCTGCGAGCCGACGCTGGCGGCGCGCGAGGCCGCGGCGGCGGAGATCATCGCCCGGACCGGCGCGACCCTTGTCCATCCCTATGATGACGACCGCATCATCGCCGGCCAGGGCACGGCGGCGCTCGAACTGCTCGAGGACGCGCCGGATCTCGAGCTGCTCCTCACCCCCGTCGGCGGCGGCGGGCTGCTCAGCGGCAGCGCCGTCACCGCGAAAGCACTACGGCCCGGCCTGCGCGTCATCGGCACCGAGCCCGCGGCGGCCGACGACGCCGCGCAGTCGTTTCGGGCTGGTCGCCGCCTCGCCGGCCCGCCGCCGCAAACGATCGCCGACGGCCTGCGCGTGTCGCTCGGCGAACGTAATTTCGCTCACATCATCCGCCACGTCGACGACATCGTGACGGTGAGCGAGGCGGGCATCGTGCTGGCGATGCGTCTCGTCTGGGAGTCGATGAAGATCATCATCGAGCCCTCGTCGGCCGTGCCTGTCGCCGCCCTCCTCGAAAACCGCCTGCCCGCGGGCGGCCGTCGCGTGGGCGTGATTCTCACCGGCGGCAACGTCGACCTTGACGCGCTGCCCTGGAGCGGCCGGTAGGGCCGGCCCGGGGGCTGCGCCGGGTTCTTCAGCGAACACCGCCTCCGGGACGGCGCGGGCCGGCTCGAGGCGGGGGCGCGGCGGGTCGATCTGTATCCTTGGCTTCCTTACCCGGCCCCGGCTCCGCCTCCGTCTCCAGCCGTTCGGTAAGCGCGCGGATGAAGCCGTGGCGGAAGAGATTGACGAAGGTCTGCCAGAGCCCGAACCGCGGATCGCCAACTTCGCCTTGGAACGGGATGCGTGTGCCGAGCTGGTCCCGCTCCTTGTTCTTGAACAAGGTGACGACGCCGGCGACGACGCGTTCCCACAGGAGGTTCGCGAGGCCCTTGTCCGATGGGCCCACCTCGGCAAACGCGACGTCGTCGAAGAACGGCTTCACGTAGCCCTCGAAGCGGCCGTCACGGGCCGTCATCTCCGCAAAGAGCTGCATCGTGCCCTGCGAAACGTCGACGCCTCCGTAGGCCCGCAGGTAATCGTTCAGCGCCGGCAGGCTCACGCCGGTCAGCTCGAAATCCGCCTCGAAACGCGGCCGGGCGGCGAGTGGCGCCGCGGCGATCTGCATCCGCACGAGCCCGCCGCCGACCGAGGTCCCCGAGAGCGCAATGTGCGCCGGCAGCTCCCCGCCCGTATCCTCGGCCCGGTTACGCAACCCCGTCGCGACGAGCTCGAGTTTCTCCAGCGCGATGTCGATGACCGGCGTCACCCGGTCGTCGAGGTAGGCGAGCCTCCCGTCATGCACGACGAGCCGAGTGATATCGATCGGAAAGATGTCCTGGATCACGTCCTGCCATGGGGGTGCATCGAACGGCGTGGCCGCGGCCTTTTCGGGCGTCGGAACGTAGGCCATCGTCACGCCGGTCGCCACGATGTCGCTGAGCACCCGGCCGCGGAACAGCTCGCGCCATGCGAGCGAGAAATCGATCGCGCGGGCCGCGACGAACGGCTCGTGCATGCCGTTGACCAGCCGGGTGAGCCTGAGGTCCTCCAGTTGATAGGCGCCGCGCCAGACGTACAGATCGACGTCGGCCACCGTCCCGCGAAAACCCTCGATCGCGGCGAGGCGGCGATTGATCGCCTCGCGCAAGAGCACGGGGGCGGCAGCGCGAACGGCGAGGGCAATCACGACCACGATGGCCGCAGCATACAAGGTGCGCCGCGACCAGCGCCTCAGGAACCGGAGGACCGGCGAAAAGCGGCCGGCGGCGGGGTTCATGCTCATCACAGACCCGCACCGTCCGTGCGGGTTCGGGTTGCGGCGCCGGCGACCCGCCGCCCGCGGAAGTTTCTCGGCGCCCGAATGAAGCCGGCAGCCGTGAGTCCGGGCTCTACGCCCGACGCGATGACGGGAGGGTAAATGTCGGGCGTAAAGCCCGACCCGCATTCACGTGGAAGCCGTCGGCCCGACAGTTCCGCACGTCGGCAGGCATGACAGGATTTGAGGGTGGC